>JAXLXG010000041.1:0-39230 GCA_046328075.1 Candidatus Sericytochromatia bacterium | reverse complement strand
TTAAAATTATTTCTACCAACTAATTCATATGTTAATCTTTATAGTAACTAGAATCTTATTATTTATTTAAGGAATAAAAATTTGATAAAAAAACTAATTATTTTAATACCATTTATTTTAAGTTTTAATATTAGTAATGCATATTCTCATGAAGGTCATAAACATGAGCATAATTCTAAAAATGAACATCAAACAATTAAAAATCAGATTAAAGTAAAAAATACAAAAGGTGAAAAATTAAAATTATCTCTTTTACCTAAGATGGATTCTTATCCTAAACTAAAACCAATAAAATTTACCTTAAATATTTTACATAATGGTAAACCCTTAAATAAGGCTAATATTGTCATGGATTTGACTATGCCTGATATGGCTATGCCTAAAAATGAAATAAAATTTAAGCAAATTTCAAATGGTGTTTATGAATCTGATGGTATATTCACAATGTCAGGTAATTGGGTTCTAGTAACTGTAATTGAGTTTAACAATAAAAAAGAAGTAAAGAATTTTAATTTAGTAGTTAATTAAGGAGTTATTATGAAAAAAAACTTTAAAACTTTATTTTTATTTTCAGCATTTATTAGTTTTTCATTAATGTCAAACTCTAATGCACAAGGAAATATTAATGAAGGGAAAAAAATCTATGAACAAAATTGTGCAAGTTGTCATGGTATTAAAGGTAAAGGTGATGGCACTGTAGGAGCTGCTCTTAACCCTAAACCAAGAAATTTTGTTGAAGCTAAATTTAAGTATGGTAGTGATGATAAAAGTTTATACAAAACTATTTCTAATGGAAAAGGTATTATGCCTCAATGGAAAGGAATTCTGAGCGATAAACAAATAAATAATGTAATTTCTTATATAAAGACATTTAAAGGTAAAAAATAAAGTTAGGAATTGATAATATGAAAAAAGTAGCAATATTTTTATTAGTAAACTCGTTATTTTTTACAAGTTGTGGAATCCCTAATTCAACAAGTAATCAAAATGATACAAATGTAAAAATTAGCTTTAAAGCTTTAGCTAACAATAACGATGTAGAATGTGGGAAAGAATATGAGAATATAGGAACAACAAAATCAAAAGTTAAATTTTCAGATTTCAGGATGTATATATCTAATGTCAAGTTAATTGACTCTAATGGAAAAGATATTGATTTAAAGCTAACTCAAGATAAAAAATGGCAAAATTCTAATGTAAGTTTACTTGATTTTGAGAATAAATCTGGAGATTGCTCAAATGGAACAGAAGAAACAAATAAAGAAATAAATGGCACAATTAGTAAAGGTACTTATAAAGGTATAAAATTTACTTTAGGTGTTCCTTTTGAACAAAATCATCAAGATGTAAATAAAGCAGAATCACCTCTTAATCTAACATCTATGTTTTGGGTTTGGAATTCTGGTTATAAATTTGCAAGAATTGATATGAAGACATCAGGTATTCCACAAGGATATTTTGTACATTTAGGAAGTACAGGATGTATGGATAGTATGAATACAAAACATGAAGTAGATGAACACTCAAATACATCTTCAGAAATGATGAATATGAAACCAAAATCATGTATGAATCCAAATAGAAGTGAAATTATTTTATCTGATTTCAATTATGAAAAGAATAAAGTTATAATTGATATATCAAAATTACTAGAAAATAGTAATGTTGACAAAAATCAGGAGAAAACACCAAGTGGATGTATGTCTTCAACAGATGATAATGATTGTGAACCTATAATGAATAATTTAGGTTTAAAATTTAATAATTCTGAATCTAAAGGACAAAATGTTTTTAGGGTTGAATAGAAAAATATTTACTACAAGATTTAAAACATATTTTATATTAAGCTCATTTTTTTTAAATTCTTGTAGTAATAATATTCAAAGTTTGAATAACGATAATAAAACAGAGTTTTATACATTAAATTTACCTGATTCTTTTCCTGAACCTTATATTCCTGAAGAGAATAAATTAACAAAACCTAAAGTTAAATTAGGAAGATATTTATTTTATGATAAAAACTTATCTATTGATAAAACAGTATCTTGTGGAACTTGTCATATTCAGAGTAAGGCGTTTACAGATGGAAGAAAAGTTGCAATTGGTATAAATAATTCTATTCACTCTAAAAATAGTATGTCTTTAACAAATATTGTTTATAATACATCTCTTACATGGGCAAATCCAAATTTAGATAAACTAGAAACACAAATGCTTATACCTATTTTTGGAGAAACACCTCCAGAAATGGGTATGTCTGGAAAAGAAAATATTCTAATTCAAAGAATAAAAGAAGAGAAAATTTATTCTAAAATGTTTAAAAGAGCTTTTCCTAATGAAAATGAGCCATTTAATATTAATAATATAACAAAAGCTATTGCATCTTTTCAGAGAACTTTAATTTCAAGTAATTCAAGATATGATAAAAAATTAATGTCTGAAGAATCTTTAAAAGGTCAAAAATTATTTTTTAGTGAAAAATTAGAGTGTTTTCATTGTCATGGTGGTTTTAATTTTTCTGGTGAAACAAGGAGAAAAAATACTACTTTTATTGAAAAAGAATTTCATAATAATGGACTATATAATATTGATGAGAACGGTAATTATCCAAATAATGGCAGAGGTTTAATTGATATCACTTTGAAAAAAACAGATATGGGTAAATTCAAGGCTCCAACATTAAGAAATATAGAACTTACAGCACCTTATATGCATGATGGAAGTATAGAAACACTAGAAGAAGTTATAGAACATTATTCTAGAGGAGGTAGAATAATACATTCTGGAGATTTTAAAGGTGATGGTAAAAATAATCCATATAAAAGCGGCTTTGTAAAAGGATTTAATATATCTGAACAGGAAAAAAAAGAATTAATTGAGTTTTTAAAATCTCTTACAGATCAAGAATTTATATCAAATAAAGAATTTTCAGATCCTTTTCAATAAATAGAATTTATTTCTCAAATAGCAAATACTAACCCTTGTAGTTTTTGTTTTAAATCTTCTATAGCATTTTTATGAATAGTTCCAAAAGGTATTAGTTATACTAAGAATAATGTTATAAAAGAATTTATGGTGAAAAGATTTGGGAAAAGCATATTCATTAGATTTAAGAGAGAAAGTATTTGAAGCATATACTAGAAGTAAGATAAAAGATAAAACAAAAATAGCAAAACGTTTTAAAGTGAGTTATGACTTTGTAAATAATCTAATAAATTTACATGAAGAGACAGGCAGTTTATGTCCTAGAAAAAGAACAGGAAATAAAGCAACAAAAATGACAATTGAAACTTTAGATTATTTATCAAATCTAGTAAAAGAATCAAATGATTATACATTATCAGAACTTTCAGATAAATTGAGAAAAGATAAAGGTATAGAAACAGGAACAACAACAATATTTGTAGCTTTAAGAAAGTTGGGAATCAGCTTAAAAAAAAATCATATATATCAGAGAAAAGAGATAGTGAAGAAATAATAAAAGAGAGATTATCGTACTTAACAATAAGTTTGTGTTTAAATTCCTCAGATTTAGTATTTATAGATGAAACAGGAACTAATTTATCAATGAACAGAGCTTATGCAAGAGCAAAAATAGGAAAAAGAGCAATAAGTATTAATCGAGTGTCAAAAGGTAAGTTATTAACGTTAGTAGGTGCAATGAGTATAAATGGTATGATAGCTTGTATGACTTATGAAGGTGGTACAAAAATAGAAACATTTCTAACATATCTAGATAAGGTATTATGTCCAACACTAAGAACTGGTAATATTGTAATAATGGATAATTTATCAGTTCATAAATGTCCAGAGGTAAGAGAATTAATAGAATCAAGAGGTGCATTTTTACTTTATTTACCAAGGTATTCACCAGATTTTAACCCTATAGAATTATGTTGGTCTAAGATTAAGAGTTATTTGAAGAAAAAAAAGGCACAAGATTACAAGCTTTTGGAAACATATATTAAAGAAGCTTTAGATACTATTACTATTGAAAACGCTAAAGGATGGTTCTCTCACTGTGGATATTTTGTTACTTAATTGGAAAATGCTATAATATTTTTTTTCAACTTCTTTTAGTTTTATCATATTCTAATTACCACTAACGGATCACGGACATACGCCGTGTAATTTATACAATTTTTCCTTATTTTTATTATACATGGCGTATGTCTGGTGTTATAGGCAGTTGTTTTTTTATTATTTTTCTGTAATTGATTTAAGTGCAAATTTTGCTATTTCAATATTTCCATAAGTTGATTTAGCATCAAATATTATTTTTCCTAAGATTTCTTTTGCTTTTTTAATTTCACCTTTATTACTTAAAATTAAAGCTTTATTAATTAATAAAACTCCTTTTGTCTCATTATCAGCTTCAATTTTAAGACTTTTTTCTATTATTGATTCTCTTTCCTTACCTTCAAAGAAATTAGCATATTCTTTCCAACCTGGGGCAAAATTTGGGAACTTTTCTGTTAAATATTTAGTTAATTTGAATTTTTCTGATTGATTATCTGCCCATTCTAAGGATAAATATGTTTTATATAATCCCTTTTTGAAAATACCTCTTTTTTCATTTTCTAAAGTAAATAGTGCTGTTTTTGAAGTATAAAAACCTTTTGGAGCAAGTTTATCAGTTAACTTATAATATTTTAAAGCATTATCAAAATCATCCTGTAATAAATAAGTATAAGCTAAATCATATAAAGGATAAGGCCAATTTTTTGCCTCGCTATGAGCTTTTAATAATAATTCAATAGATTTCTTATAATTACCATTTTGTCCATATTGTCTTGCTTCATTATGAAGGCTTTTGGCTAAAGTGGAAACTCCTTCCATACCATAAATTTCAAAATTAAATTTTCCCGTTGCAGTTTTTAATTCTTCTTTAGATATTTTATTTCCTGATGAATCATAAAAAATTATTTCAGAATTATCTTTTGCTAGTATTTTTCCTTGAAATAAGAATAAAGTACTTGTAAGTATTGAAAAAATAACTTTTAATGCTTTATTCATTTATTTACCTCAAATATTAAATTTTAATTATTATTTTTCAATTTTTCACAATTGCCTATAACGGATCGAGGGTATATGCTGGACTCGACACTTCAATATTCATTCCATATATTTTTGTCGATGTCTGGCATACACCCTGTGTTATGTCCCGTTATTTTATTTCTACATTTTATACCGAAGTCATGGACGACTGAGGTTACAGTTTTATTTAATAAGTTTTGATAATTCATATTTTATTTTTTCCATTTCATTATTTGAATTTTTCCACCAATTTCTGCTCCATATTCTATGAATTTTCCAACCTCTTGTTTCTAAAAATTTCTGCCTGTAAATATCTCTTTCTCTTGCTGATTTTGAACTGTGATACATTGCCCCATCACATTCAATTCCAAGTACATACTCAGATTTTTTTCTATCATAAATTGCCATATCAATTCTATAACCTGAACAACCAACCTGTGTATGTACTTCATAACCTAAATCAGTTATTTTTTCATAAACTTCAGTCTCAAATGGGCTATCAAATTGTGTGGATTTATTAACATTTAATAGTTCCTTATTTACTAATCCATTTAAAAGACGATTTTCTTCTTCTTTATTTCCTTCGCTTACTGCTCTTGCATATTGAAGATATTTTTAAATAATTTTGGTCCCATATTTTTTAATGAGTCAACATTTAAATCTTCAGGCTCAATAGATGTTACAACATATATTTTTCTTTTTGCTCTACTAACAGCAACATTTAATCTATTTTCACCACTTTCCTGACTTAAAGAACCAAAATTCATTAAAATTTTACCTTGCTCATTTGGAGCATAGCCAATTGAAAATATTATTATGTCTCTTTCATCACCTTGAACATTTTCTATATTTTTTATAAATAAGCTTACGTCTTCGTCACCTTCTTTTCGGTCTATTTCTTTTTGATATAATTCCCTAAATTCTGAATTTAATCTTGACTCTTGTTCTAATAAATCTACAATACAATCTTTTTGGGTTGAATTAAATGTTATTACTCCAATTGTTTCTTTATTTTCTCTTTCAACTAAAATCTTATTTATTAAATTTCCAATTACAACCGCTTCTTCCTTATTTTTTCTATTAACCCATTTACCTTCTATTTTAATTCGCTCAACTGATTTAAAATATGGGTTATTTATTCGGTTGGGAATAATTTCTATTCTGCCATTATAAAAGGCATAATTTGAGAAATTAATTAATTCTTGATATAAGGATCTGTAATGGTAAGTTAATGTTGCATCTTTATATTTTACTTTAGCCAAATCTAGTAAGCTTTTAGCTTCAAGGGCTGATATATCACTGTATTCGTCATCCTCTTCAGTTTCAAAATCTTCTTCTAATTTTACCTGATATAAGTTATTAGGTTGTAATTGTTTATCATCACCTGCTATAACTACTTTTTTTGCTCTATGTAATGCAGGAATTCCATTTTCTACAAACATCTGTGAGGCTTCGTCAAATATGACTATATCAAAAAGTCCTTGTTGTAATGGAAAAAGAGCTGATGAAACTTCTGGAGTTACTAACCAACATGGAAAAATATTAAAAAGACCTTTATCATGAAATTCAGTAATAAATTTTCTTAAAGTCATTCTATTTCTTTGCTTACCAGCTTCATACCTCATATTTTTATAGGTAATCTCAGTTCCGCTTCTATTATAAGTTTTTGAAGTTTCTATTTTTTCATTTAATTTATCAATAATATATTTGGGAAGTATTTCTTTTTTTCGTTTAATTTTTTCTTTGACAAAGCCTCTTATTGTTAACTCTTTAGGGATATTTTCAAGTATTATAAAATGTAATGTTTCCAAGTCTTCTATGTGTTTCAAATAAAAAGTATTAAGTATTGATTTCTCAGATTTTTTTAATTCTTCTGTGTTTTCTGAAAATTTATTTTTACAAAAATCAATAAAATCTTTTTCATACTCTTTAAGTTCGTGTTTAATTTTATCAAAGGTTTTTATATCATTAAAATTTGCATCAATTTCAAATTTAAGTTCTTTAATTTTATTTTCTATACTTTCACCCTTAGATATAATAAATTTAAACTTTTGAAGCATTTCTTCTTTAAAATATAAATTTAAATGACTAATTTTTTCAAAAATAGTTAGTATATTTTTAATTTCTTTATAATAATTATCACAAATGGATAATATTTTCTCTGTATTACCCGTATATTCTAAAATTAGCCCAAACTCATTTTGAATTTTATCTTTTGAAGTATTAAATTTAATTGTTTCATTAATAAGATCAAATACTTTATCTAAATTTTCTTCTTCAAAATGGCTTTTAATAAAAATAAATGATTCATTTAATCCCTTTATTTCTTTTAAATTATTATCTAATATTCTTAAAGTTTTTTCTGTATATCCAGAATATTCTAAATTTGATATTTTTAAAGTATTTTCTATTTTTTGTTTTATTTCAATAAACTTAATAGTTGATTCAACAAGTTTAAAAATAATATTAAAATCATTTTCCTGAAAGAGATTTTTTAAATATGATTTAGATTTCCAATAAGATAAACTCCACCATTTCTTATTTTTGGCTATTAAATAATTATCTTTTATTTCATTAAAATTAGAGAACTTATCTTTATCAATAATTTTACTTAAATCTTTAAGTTCATTTATATTAATTTCAATAAAATCTACAAAATTTTCAAAATCTTCATTAGATGATTTATGATTGAAAACCCAATTTTCTTTACTTTTTATAATGGAATATTTAGCTTTAATTTCTGAAAATTTATTGTACTTATCTATATTTATTATTTTATTTATATTTTTAATGGAATCTATTTCTTCTCTTAATAAAACTATAGCTCTATCTAATTTATTTAAATTAAAATTTTCAATTAAATATTTTGTTAAATTTTCTTCGTTTAACCTTTCTGAAAAATAAGTATTTATACATTTTTCCAAATTTTCAAGTTTTAATTGAATTCTCTCTTTTTCTATTTCAGGAAATGAAGAGAAATCATTCCTATCTTTTACCTCTGAACTTTCAAAATCAAATCTTAAGTATTTAATAATTCCGTTTATTTTTTCAGATGAGTTTTTTACTTCTGAATAAGTTAACTTTCTGTATTTTTCAAAGTTATCTGATAAATTATCAATATAATAACCCAAATCATTTTTACTTCTCGAATACATTTGAAACAAACTTAATCCAAAATCTGTACGGGTATGTAATAAATTTGCAATATGATCTAATTTTCTGATTTCTTCTTCTATTTGTAATGATGCGTTAAACAATTCTTTATGTTCATCTTGAGAATATAAGCCTGTTTGAGCTTCTAAAACATTTATAACTTTTTTGAAAACCTCTTTCCAGTCTAAATTATAATCATGAACAAAACCAATTCTATCTTTTAAACCAAATTTAGAAAGTCTATTATAAACAACGTCAAGAGCAGCCCTTTTCTGTGAAACCATTAAAATATTTTTACCTTTTGCTAAATTATCAGCAATTAAATTAACAATTACCTGAGATTTTCCTGTTCCTGGTGGGCCATAAATTACTAATTGTTCATTAATATTAGATGCAAAAATAGCTTTTTCTTGACTATAATCAACGTCTGTTAATAAAAATAATTCTCCTTCATTGATTTGTATTTTGTCATCTTCTTTTTCAAAATCCTCATTTTCAATAATCTCGTTATCTTCATTCAATAAACTGTGAACTAAACCATCTGTGGGAGGTGATTCTATTAACTTTATATAATCTTCATTTAAAGCATTTGCTGAAACAGGAAATTGTCCAAGTATTAAGTTATTTTTTAGAAATAAATCTCCAAGTTTATAATCAGGAATATCCTTAGTTTTATATTCCTGAAATGATTCAATTTCAGCACTAAAATTATCTGATTTTATTTTTATTCCATTATTTGAAAGATAATCTAAAAGTATTTCTAAAAAATCAGAGTCAAAAGTATCTATTTCAAGATCAAATTCGCTTAATTTAACTCCATTGTATTGTTGATAAGCCATAACAAAAGTTCTATTAATTAAAGCATTTTGCTCAATATTGGTTAGAAACCATTCGCTATTAACTTCTGATATTTTTATAGGAAATAATAAAAGTGGAGCTTTAACAAAAGTTTTATCTAAAAATTTACCCTCAATAAATAAATATCCAATATATAAATCATAACTTCCCCTTTCCTTATTTACTAAATCTATTTCAGTCCGAATATTTTTCAAGCTTTTAGATAAAGTAATTAATTCACTCATTTCATCTTCTGTAAGCTCTTGAGTATAAGGAGAATGGAGTAATTTTAAACTTGTCTTATCTCTACTAAGAAGAAAATTTATTATTTCTTCTGTATTTACTACAGATAATTTATTTAATATCGTTAAATCAAAAGCTCTTTTAGTGTGAAGCTTTTTAAGAACTAAGGCTCTATTTCTTGAACTTAAATTCACAAGCCTATTTCTATATTTTTGAAGAGTTGATTCCACTTAAAATTTACCTTTAATTTTTAGTAAAAGATTCTAAAACTTATTCTTATGAATTATCTTCTTGAACTGAAACTTTTTCACAGTTCTCTAAAAGATACATTTCATCATCTATAACAACAACTTTCTGAAAACTGTCCCAATATTCAGAAGTTCCAGAGTCAATTTCATCGACTTCCCATCTTGAACCATCATTAAGTATTATAAGTCTTCCTGAATATTTTATTTCATCAATATCTGCGACATGATACTGTCCTAATGAAAACATACGCAAACCCCACTTTGTTAAAGCCTCACATTCATTTTGAGTTAATTTATTAATCCCAATTTTATTCATTTCTTCCTGATTCATTAACTTTTCAAGCTTAAGATTTTCCACAATTCTCTCCTAATTTTATACTAAACTTAATAAAGATAAATTTTATTAATTTAGTTTCATATTTTTTCTTTTTTTTATTGTATCCAACCAAGGATGGTTGGACTCTTATTCTAACATTTTTCCCTTGCTTTTATAATGGGACATAACATCTGTATAAATGAAATTATGTCATTTATACTACCAAAATTCAAGAATAAATGTACCAAGTGTCAGTTTATTTTTTATAATGTCATTTATTTATTCTATATTTTATTTTAAAAAATAAATTATCATACATCAATAAATTAATTAGAAGATTTTTTATCTAAGTCTTTATTCCACTTAGTCCAATCATCATCTTTATCTATTTGTGATACAGTAGAATTTCCATTATCTTCTATTGTTATCTTCTGATTCTTAGTAATTTCTATCCATTCCTCTATTGAAACCTGCTTAGGTGCTTCAATTACTTGTACAGGTTTATCAATCTGATGAACATCAAATGCTTTATTTTTATTATCATCAATTTCAAGTTTTAAATCTTTAATTTTATCTTTTGTATTATTATCATCATTAGATTTTGTTACTCCAACAGAACCATCAAATACAGACATCTCTGTATTCTTATCTGTACTATTTACATCAAAAGTAGTTCCCATAACTGCAAATATAGACTTTTTAGATTCTATAGCAAAACGTCCTTCACCCTTATTTATAATACTAGCCCAAACCTGCCCTTTTAAAACTTTTAAAAAACTTAGTTTATCTTTTTTTGATGATAAAGGAGATAAAATAAGTTCTGAATTTTCATTTACTCTCAACTTAGATTTATCAAAAAATGTTATCTCTGCTCTAGATTTCTTATCAGAAATAATTTTATCCTTTTTATTTAAGATACTTCCCTTATTTACTTTTATTTTTGTTTTATCTTTTATGACATACACATTACCATTTATCAATGTAAATTTACCAAATACTTCTTTGTCAATATTTTCATTTTTTGAAAATACATCAAGACTTATAATCCCAGAAGCTAATAAAGCTAATGAGATATTTAATATTTTTTTACTACTTTTCATATTTTATAAAATCACTCTATATCTTATAGTTCTCTATTATAATAGGAATTAAGCGTTTTTGTTATCACCCTTAAAATCACCCCTAGTAATATTAGTTTTTTCTGTTATTATTTGAGTAAATATTTTAACCTAAATAATTAAATGAGTAAGCTTAAGGAAAAAATTATATATTCTAAAATTTATCCCCCTAAATTGACTGATAATATAGTTTTGAGAGATTATTTATATAGTATATTAGATGCAGGTTTAACAAAAAAACTTACATACATTTCCGCACAATCTGGTTTTGGAAAAACAACTTTATTAATTGAATGGATAAATAATACTAATAAAAGTATTGCTTGGATAAATTTAAATGAGAATGATCATAATATAAAGAGCTTTTTTAAATATCTAATAATTTCTATACAAGAGAATATTAACCCCAATTTTGGTACAGAAGCCATAAAAGAATTAGATAATAATCATTTTGATTTAGATAAATTAATTACTTTATTAATTAATGATTTTATATTCTTTCCTAATGATTATTTAATAGTAATTGATAATTTTGAATTTATAAATGATGACAAAATATCAGAATCTATAAATTTTATAATAAAAAATATTCAAAATAATGTTCATTTTTATCTTTTATCGAAAAACAAAAATCAATTTATAAACTATTCAAAATTAAGAGCCGAAAATCAATTAAATGAAGTTGAATCTAAGCATCTGAAGTTTAATTTTAAAGATTTAAAAGAATTTTACAAGTTAAAAAGCATAGATATATCTGACGATAATATTAAGCTAATAGAGAATAAAACAGAAGGTTGGATATTAAGTATTCAATTATCAGCATTTTTTATTAAAAATAATATGTCTATAGATGATATTAATAATAAATATATTATTGAATATGTTTTTGAAGAAATACTTAATAATATAGATTCTAATATACTTGATTTTTTACTAAAAACATCTATACTACCAATTTTTAATACTAAATTGTCTAATTATGTTAATGAAATAAATAATAGCGATAAAATAATAAAATATTTAGATAAAAATAATTTATTTATTACAACAATAGATAATAGGGGAGAATTTTATCGATTCCATAAGCTATTTTCAGAAATTTTATTAAAAAAAATGAGAATGAATTATCAGGATAATTTTGAAAAAGAAATCAGAAATAAAGCTTATGAATGGTATATAAAAAATGATTTTATTATTGAAGCATTAGAACAAGCATTTATTATAAATAGTGAAGATAAAATTTTAGAACTATTAAATAATCTTGTTTGCAATAGAAATGATATAAATATTGGTGATTATGCAAAATATTTAGATAGTCTTAAACCAGAAAAAATAATCGCTTTTCCAAAATTGTGCTTTCTATATCTACAATATCTAACTTATTTTTTTAAGATAGAAAGGACTCAAAACATAATATCTTTAATAGAATCAAATAAATATAAAATTAGTGAAGATTTGAATATGTATATTTTGTTTTCTAAAGCTTATGAGAATTTTTTATCAGAAAATATTGATAAATCATTTGAATATATAAAACTATGTATGGATTCAAATAAAGATAAAAAAGATTTATTTATGCTCTCTAATTGTTATATAGCTTTATCATCAATTTATTTAAGAAGAAATCATTATTCTGAGTCATTAGCTATGATGCTTAAAGGTTTATCAACTTATAAAAAATCTGAATCCCTAGAACTTGAGATGCTATCAGATATGTTATTCATCTTTATTGTTTTAAATAGATTTAATGAAGCAGAAGAAAAATGTAAATATATAAAAGATAGAATAGAAACTATAAAATATTCTTTTAATTATGAGTCCATAAAAACTAAATATTTACTTTCACAAATGAATATAAGTTTTTATCAAAATAAAGATATAAAAAGTATTATAGATGAAATAAAAAAGTTTACAGACAAAAACGAAAACCCTACACTTTTAAATTATATATATTATTCATTAGCAAATATTAGTATAAGTTTAAGAGATTGTAGTGAGTGTGAGTCTTATATTAAAAATATTGAAATTATTGATAATACATATTCGAATCAAGATTTAATATTTTTAAAAGCTAGATTATATCTGTATAAAAATCAACCTGAAAAATCTTATGAACTTATAAATAATTTGAATACAAATTTAGATATGAGTTTAAGTCCAGATATGTACTTAATTGTAATACATACTTTCATTGCATTAAAAAAAATAAATAATGCACAAAGAATGATTACTGATTTTTCAATAAATCACCCTGAAAAAGAAAGTTTATATATGATTTATATTTATATATTTAATTCTATAATATATTATATTCAAGAAAATGAGAGTAATTATATAAATAATATCCTACAAGCTTTAAAATTATCACAAAAAAGCAATATTTTAAATATTTTTTATGATTTTTCCGATGAACTTAATGAAATAATCAATAAAATACTAATAGATTTTAGTGATTATAATAAACAAAATACTAATAATATTATTAATACTAAATACCTTGAATCTATATTAGTTTTATTTTACCAAAAGAATAAAAATTCTCTTAAAGAAAATGATTTAGATGCTTTAACTCTAACTAAAAGAGAAATAGAATTAATTGAAATGTTAGAGCAAAATCTAACAAATAATGAGATATGTGAAAAACTTTATTTATCAATAAATACAATAAAAACTCATATAAAAAATATCTATAAAAAATTAGATGCAAAGAATAGAAAAGAAGCAATACTTAGATATAAAGCGTTATATAATTCAAAATAATAAATAAAAAAGCTCCTATTAATTAGGAGCTTTTTTTGATTAAATCTTATTTAGATTTTAAAACATCTTCACCAATTATTGATGCTAAGTTAGGAATATCAATAAATGGATTTCTATTTCCTTGTTTCTTTTGAACAAGATCATTACGTGTAAGATCTTGAGCATTCACTGGATCAACTTGTTCTGACCAATTTGTAAACATAGCAACTTTTGAATTCCAAAATTCTTGTTGATCAAATTCACCTTTTTTAATTGCTGGTCCACTATATTTTAAATAGAAGTAAAGCATACATCTTGCTGTATTACCTTTTTGTGAATCATAAGGTTCAAATTCTGCTTTAAACTCTGTATCCATTATTTTTGAACTTTGCTCATAAGGTAAAGCAAGTATCTTTCTAACTTCTTCAGCAGATCTATTTTTACCTGTAATATCAACAACATGAAGCTTGGAACCTAAACTTGTATAAGGTATAACACCTTTTCCTTCTGTTGTACCAAAAGGTCTATGACCTCTCATTTCATTTGGTTGTGATAGTGTAGATTGCATATGATTAAGGTCTGAAACCATAGGTTCTTGCTTTTCAAAGAATGATTGTGGCCATGTATGTTCACAATTTATAAAATCGCCTTGATCGCCATCTTTATTTTGATCTCCAGCTTCTTTATAAAGATTACCATTTCCACCAGAACCTGGTATAAAAACACCAGAGTAAGCATCTATTATTCCAGATTTGCCATTTACTTTAACATTGTCAACAACTGCATACATATATGATTTTGATTCTTGATAACTAAAAGTTTTATAACCTTTTGAGATTATCTGACGTAATGAATCAAACAATTGAGAGCCTGTTTTTCCTTTAGCATCAGCATAATATGTTTTAAGATCTGGTCTTAGTGATTCATACCAGTCTGTTCTTACACTATTTTTCTTTTTAGCTAATGATGATACTGTTGTATCTTGTATATCTGGAGAAATTGGTAATTGAACATCTTGACTACAAGCTGAAATTAATAATACTGAAACAATACTTAAAGCAGAAATGAGTTTTTTCATTATGCAACCTTTTTGATTAAAAATATCTATCTTTACGACACGTTTTTATTATATAACTTCTAGGAAATAAATACTATATGCTTTACCAATTTATTACTTATATTTTACTTAATTTTAAAATATTCCTGGTTCCCATCTAAAACCTAATCCAATTTCATTTGTTCCTGTTAAAAATTGGCTATCAAGATATAAAGATAAACCATAATCACTAAATAGATTTTGTAAAACACCTAATCTTAGGTGTGGGGAACCTATATCATAAAACTCACCAATAATTTCTGTTTTTGTTTTATTAACAAAATAGTTAGAACCAACGCCTAATTTACTTTTAACAATACCAAGTCTAACTCTAAAGTTTTCAAATGGATAAAAACCTGCTTGTGCATTTAATTGATTTCTGGAGCCTATCTCTTCAAGCCCAAGTTGAAGAAAAGGAAATGAAGGAAAACCTGTATGAGCTAACATATTAAAATTACCAATTACTTCAAAACTTGGAGATGTATTAGGCTTAAATTGATAGCCAATCTTTCCTAATACCTCACTCCTAAAATCTATATGTAACCTCTCTCTCTCTGGTTTTTCTTCTTTTTTCTTATTGTTTTCTGGATTATTTAGTGTGTTAGCAAATGTACCTGAAATAACTTTAGTATTCTCAACTATACTTTTTAAGTTGTCTTTTAAATCTTTATCTCCTGTTACATTACGAATATCAGAACTTATCATTGTTGCATCATGTGATATTTTTTGAATATTTAAGGCAGCTCTTTTTATACTATCAACAGTGTTTTTTATATCGCCTCTATTTTTAGGGTCGTCAATCAGAGTTGATAGCGTTGAAGCTGTTCTATTTAAGCTTTTTGCAATTCCATTAGCATTTTCAACTATACTATCAATATTACCTCTATTAGAGGTTGTTGCTCTTTTCATTTCTGATATAAAATCATTTACTTGATTTACTGCTTTATTTGTATCACCTATAAGATTTTGTGCTGTTCCTGAAATACCTTTCATTTCTCCTACTGCTTGATCTATTTGAGAAAGACTTTTATTAAGATTTTTTGTAAAAACCTCAATATTAGCAGATGTTAATCGTGCATTTTTTGATGTTAATTTTATATCTTTATTTAATTCTGGGTCATTTATTAATGCATTTGCTTTTTGCATTACTTTTTTTCCCTCAATTATTAAATCTTCAAAACTTGCAGGAGAATTACCGTTTAATTCAGCATTCGGTGTATAAAAACTAGCAGGAATCTTATCATCATTCATAAAAAATTCAACTGATTTATCACCAACTAAACCTTTTGCTGCAATTGTCATACGTGTGTTTTTAGAATTTTACGCTATCATCTATCTCCATTAAAACTTTTACTTTGTTTAATTCTGGAACTGTTGCTGTAACTTTTCCAATTTGAACACCCATTAGATAAACTTTTGAACCTGGAATAAGACCACCTACATTTGTAAAATTACCTTGTAACTGATAAACTTTTTTACTTGGATCAAAATTACTAAGCCATAATAAAGAACCTAATGCCAAAGCACTAAAAAGAGTAACAGTCACACCAACTTTTACATTTGTATTAAGAGCCATTTATTTTCTACCTATCTAAAATATTTTAAACTAATATTTATTCTACTTTTCCTTCTATAAAGTTCTTTATGAGTTCATCTTCAGATGTTTTAAACTCATCTGGTAAACCAGTTTTATAAACTTTACCTTTATGGAACATTGTTATAATATCAGCACAATTAAAAATAGTACTATGCTGGTGAGTTACTATAACAGAAGTGATACCCATTTCTACTTGAATTTTTTTCATTAAATCCTCTATTACAGTTGATGTTATGGGATCTAAACCTGTTGTTGGTTCATCATAGAATATTAAATCAGGGTCTTGTGCTATAGCCCTTGCTATTGCTGCTCTTTTTTGCATACCTCCACTAAGTTCTGAAGGATAAAGATCTTCTGACCCTTCTAAACCTACAGCTTTGAGTTTTTCACTAGCTATTGCTCTAACCTCATCAGGTTTTTTATTTTCTCTTTCTAATAGTGCAAAGCCTACATTTTCCCATATACTTAATGAGTCAAACAAAGCTGCTGCTTGAAACACCATTGCAGATTTAGCTCTAAATTGGTCAAGTTTTTTATTATTAAACTTTGCAATATCATCACCATTTAATAATATTTGTCCCGTATCAGGTTCAACAAGTCTTAAAATAATTTTCATTATAGTACTTTTACCACAACCAGAAGGACCTATAAAAACAGTTGTTTTACCATCTTCTATATTAGTTGTAACGCCATCTAGTACTACTTTTCGTCCAAAACTTTTATGAACGTCAATTATTTCAATCATTAAAACCTATTTATTGCCTATAATTATATAGAAAGTTTATCAAACATATATTTTTTTATATGTAAGATAATAACAAAAAATTATAAGAAAGGTATTTTTAAATTATGGCAAATATAAAAACTTTTTAAAAGAAAATTTAAAATTACAATCAATATTTTAATCTTAAGATTATTATAAGACTCTAATTAATTTTATAAATCATATAAATATCTATTAATCTTAGTGCTTAACTCACTAAAACTTTGCTCAATCGATTTATTAGATGTATCAATTATTATTCTATTAGTTTCCCAAGAATGATATTCTCTATTATTAATATCTTCCCATGTTGGATATATTAAATTTTTTATTTCATAAATTCGTGTTTCAATTCTTTTTTTATGTTCATCTTTATTTGAGCATATTACTTCTATATTAATAAATCTACTATTGCTGTCTTTAGCAACTTCTTGCCATTCTATACGAGTAAGGTTTATTGGATTACAAGAGTCTGCAATTACATTATTTCCTACTTTTAGATTATCTGAAACTATTTTGTATGCTAATCTATAGCCTTCACCTTGTACAATAATATTAAATAAATCTCTCAATCCTTGTTCTATTGTATCAATTCTAAAATAAGATGCTTTATATTCCTTAGCAATAAGCTTTGAAAGAGTTGATTTACCTGAAGCTGGTAATCCAGACATTATAAATAATATAGGTGTCATTATGTACCAGTAATATTTTCTAATGTTAAGTCTAAAAGACTTTCAAGAGAATCATCTGAATCTGTTTGTTCAATTAGTTTACTTAAGTAATCAGATATTTCAATTAACTCCTTATTACTTATAATCTTAATTAACTTTTCAAAATCTCTAAACTTATTTTTACTTTTATTATCTTTATTAATATCATTAATAATAGATTTTATATACTCTATATCAGATGTTTTATCTTGCATAATTTAAAACCTTTATTTATATATAAAAACATTAGGTTTACCATCTGTTTTTATATAACCTCTATACATACCTTCGCTATTAAAGGTCATAGCTATATTGCCTTTTTTATCTAAGGCTATAACCCCCCCTTCACCACCAAGTTTAACAAGTTTTTTCATTACAACTTCTTCAGAAGCTTTTTTAACTGATAAGCCCTTATATTCCATTAAAGCAGATATATCATGAGATACAACAGATCTTATAAAAAACTCGCCGTGACCTGTTGCAGATACTGCACAAGTATTATTATTTGCATAAGTTCCTGCACCTATTATTGGAGAATCTCCAACACGTCCAAATCTTTTATTTGTCATTCCACCTGTTGAAGTACCAGCAGCAAGATTTCCATAGATATCTAAAGCAACAGCTCCAACAGTTCCAAATTTTTTATCATAAGAGTAAGAATGTTTTTTATCTTCTTTCTTTTCTTTATCATTTTTAGAATTATGGTCTAATTCCTGTTTTTCACTTTCTTGAATTTTCTTCAGAGCTTTATATCTAAACTCTGTATAAAAATATGATGGTTCAACAATCTCTGCTCCTTTAGATTTAGCATACTCATCAGCACCTTTACCAGTCATCATTACGTGGGGTGATTTTTCCATGACAATTCTTGCTGCTGTTATTGGATTTTTTACTGTTTTAACTCCTGCTACGGCACCTGCTTTTAATGTTTTACCATCCATTATTGATGCGTCAAGTTCATTTGTTTCTTCATGAGTAAAAACAGCTCCTTTACCTGCATTAAATAATGGAGAATCTTCCATAACTTTTATTGCAGCTTCAACAGCGTCCAAACTTGTTCCTTTATTTTTTAAAACATCATAACCTTTAATTAAAGCTTGATTTAATACTGTTTTATATTCTTTTTCTTTTTGAAGAGTCATATCTTTTTTTAGAAGTGTTCCAGCACCTCCATGAATTACAAGAGTAAAATTATTGTCTATAGTTTTAGAATTTACTGTCATAGGACTTAAAGTTATTACTAATAATGAAAAGGATACAAAAGCTGAATATAATTTCACAAAAATTTTTTAACCTATTAATTTTAATATTTAGATAGTCTAAAAAATTATAACTCTATAATTTGATTATAAAAAGCTTATAAAAAAAGCTCTGTAAAATTACAGAGCTTTAGTTGTTTTTGAAATTGTCTATTTAAAGTTTTTCAAATAAATTTTTATTTAATTAGATAGTTGTTGTGGATCTACCGCTAACAAGTCTATAAAGACCAAGTAAAACCATTGAACCTATGATAGAAGCAATAAAACCAGCAGGTTCACCACTTCTATATAAACCTAAAGCTTGACCTAATAAACCTGCTACGAATGAACCAGCAATACCAAGAACTGATGTTAAGATGAAACCTCCTGGATCTCTACCTGGCATAAGTAGCTTAGCAATTATACCTATAATCAAACCTATTATTATCATTGAAATTATTGACATCATATTTTTATTCTCCTAATTTTTAACTTAATTATTTTTTATTTAGGTAATTCACTCACCTTATGTAAATAATTGTAACAAATCAATAAACATTTGTAAAGTATTTTTAAGAAAATATTTAGAGAAATTTTAAATTATCTTTTGGTTAATTTATATTAAAATTAAATTTAATTAAGTAATTTTTACTAGTCATGTTAATATAAGTATAAAAACACATTTTTTGTATAGAGGCTTTTTATATGAAAAGATTAATACCTGCTATTTTTAGTATAAGCTTTTTGTATCTTGCATCATGTTCAGAACAAAGTAATATAGTTATGCCAGATATTCCCCAAGTTAATTCTTCAGCTAAAAAAGATAAAGATATTACAACCAGAGCTAGACTTGATGCTCCTCCTTTTATATCCCAAGGAAATGAGTTTTCAGCAATAGCATTAATGGATGATGGGAAAATAATAAAATATCAAACTTTTAAGGCTAGTAAAGCTCCAACAACTATTGTTTATCAGTCTAAATGGGTAGTTTTAGAATCTCATCCTACAACAGCTAATGAAGCAAATACTATACTTAAACTTACCAGTCAAAACGGTTACTCTAAAGAATATAAAATACTTAAAGATATTTATGATGATGCTGGTTTAACTAGGTAATTTTTATGAAATTTTTTAAAAGCTCATTATTAGCTCTTTCACTTACTTTTATTAGTGCTTGTAGTAATACTATAAGTGAAACGATTCAAACTAATAATTTATCAAGCGAAGAAGATATTGTAATTTCAAATATATCAAAAACTGGACAAAGTAAATTTTTGTGTGTAACTCTTCCAACAGGTGGAGAATCCGAAATAATTAAGGTGCAAAATTTACAAACTAAGGAACTGACATCTTTACCTGTTCCAGGAACAGTTGAAGGAATGTCTCAAGACCTAGATAATAATATTATTTATGTTAATGCTAAAACAGGTACTGAAAAAGGATTTTATTCTTTATTTAAGTTAGATTTAAAAGCTAAACAAATAAGTCGGATTTTATCTTTTTCACAATTAGGAATAAGACCAACTGACTTTATTGTCGATAAAACAAATGTTTTTGTAACTGGTAAAAAGGGTGGGATAGGTACATTTTATGGTAATGACCTTATAAAAAACGAGTGGTTTGCAGTTGCTAATAATATTAGTCCAGGTAGAATAGAATTTGGTTTTAATGAAAATTCTTTTCATGTTGTTTCATTTGATGATGAAGCAGTAACAAGAACAATTGTAGATGTTAAAGCAAAACAAATTATTGCACGTAAAACAATAAAACATAATATTCCTTTTGGTAATAATGTATTTATTCCTTCTCCTCATGGTTTATATGTATATGTTATACATCAACTTAAAGATAGTTTTATACCTTTTGCATTTAATATAAAGCAAGGTACATTTACACAATTTCCAGAAGTTCAAACTAATGGTGGTTTGCTTTATAGTGCTATTGTTTCTAATGATGGTAAACATTTACTTACTAATGTTAATAGAGAAATTTATCATTATAGATTAGAGGGTGAACAATTAATCCCTTTACCAAAAATAGTTCTAAATACTCCAGAGTCAAGAAATATGGCTATGGCTGCTGATAATAGAACTTTATATGTAACTCATGAGACAGGAGATAAAGTTTCAATTGTTAAGTTCTCTGCTAATTTAACAGATTATGTTACTAATCAAATGTTTATAGGTGGCTCTAGTAATCAAGTTTTTCTTTTTTAATTTTTTTAATGAATAAAAGAAAAGTTGGTTTTGAAGGTGAATCTAAAGCAGTTGAATATCTAAAAGAAAAAGGATATACAGTCTTACAAACTAATTTTTATTCTAGATATGGTGAGATAGACCTTATTGCAAAAGATAAAGAAACTATTGTTTTTATAGAAGTTAAGTATAGAAAAAATAATCAATATGGGATGGGTATGGAGTCTATATCTTCTAAAAAAGTTAAGTCTTTATCAAAAACGGCTAAATTCTATTTAAAATCTGAGGATATTGATTGTAGGTTTGATGTTATATCAATCGATAATAATATTGTTTCACATATAATTAACGCTTTTGAGTATGAAGCATAATAAATATCATTTCATTTTTCATTAAGTATAACTTTAATACATTAAAAAAACATGATAAGCTTTTATTTAAAATTTTTATTGTACTAAAATGCATGGATGAATATATAAAAAAGCTTGAAGATAATTTAAATTCAGTTATAAAGGGTAAACAAGAAGTTATTAGATTATTAATAATAACTCTATTAGCTAAAGGACATATTTTATTAGAAGATATTCCAGGTGTTGGTAAAACTACACTTTCTAAAGCTCTTGCTAAGTCTATAAGTGGTAAATTTAGTAGGATTCAATTCACGCCAGATCTCTTACCTACTGATATTATAGGTTCTCCTATATATAACCCTAAAGAAGGTACATTTAATTTTAAACAAGGTGCTGTTTTTAGTAATATACTTTTAGCAGATGAAATAAATAGAGCATCTCCAAGAACACAATCTAGTTTATTAGAATCAATGAGTGAAAATCAAGTAACAGTTGATGGAATTTCATATAAACTAGAATTACCATTTTTAGTAATTGCAACTCAAAATCCTATTGAATATCATGGTACTTACCCTCTTCCAGAAGCACAAATGGATAGATTTGCAATTCAATTAAGCTTAGGTTATCCAAATAAAGAAGAAGAATTTGATATTTTATACTCACAAAGAAATAATCATCCTTTAAATAGTTTGCAATCTGTTTTAAGTTGTCAAGACTTAATAAATATACAAGAAAAAGTTAATGAAATAAATGTTGAAAAAAGTATAGCTAATTATTTACTAGAAATAGTACATCAAACAAGAAATAATAATGATATAAAATTAGGTGTTAGCCCTAGAGGCTCAATAACACTTTTTTCTATGATTAGAGCTAATGCTTATCTAGAAGGTAGAAATTATTGCTTACCTGATGATGTAAAAAAACTTGCTGAATATGTTTTATCTCATAGAATTGTTTTAGAAACTAAAGCCAAGTATTCTGGTTTGAAAAAAAGTAAAGTGATAAAAGATATTATTGATAAAATCCCCATACCAAGATGAATAATAGAGATAGGATAGAAGAAGCTTTAAAAAGAGGTAGTTGGATTAAGTTTCCATATTATTTTATCCGATATTTTCTAACAGCAAATGGAAGAATATTTTTAGCTTGTACAGCTCTTTCTGCACCTCTTAGCTTTGTTGCTTTGAATACTACTGCACATATATTTTTTACTAATATTTTATCCTTAGTTATAGTTGCTTTTATTATAGGTATGGTTTATATTCCAAAAGTAAGCATCAAAAGAGATTTAAATAATTTAATTGAAGCAAAATCTCTTATTAAATACCAAGTATTTATAAAAAATATATCTAAAAGAAATCTATATAATTTAAAAGCTTATGATATGTTTTGGTCTACTTTTATAAATTATCAAGATACTGGATTAATTGAAAAATTAGAACCTAATCAAGAAAAAATATATAATTGTGAGTTTATAGCCGAAAAAAGAGGCATTTATAATTCTAAATTATTATATGTTAATACTAACTATCCATTTGGATTATTTAATTTTGTAAAAAAGGTAGAATTACCACTTAAATTAATAGTTTTCCCTAATTATGAAAGATTAGAAACTTTTGATTTAAATATACAAAGAAAGTTTCAACTTGGAGGTATTTCACTTACATCCAATATTGGTGACTCTACAGAGTTTATGGGAACTAGAGAATATGTTTATGGTGATAATCCTAGATTTATTCATCCAAACTCATGGGCACGTACAGGGAAGCCAATTATAAAAGAATTTCAAGAAGAATATTTTATAAGATTAGCTTTATTAATAGATACATTTTGTCCTCAATCAGAGTATTTTGAAAAAAGTATTTCATTTAGTGCAAGTATAGCTGATTTTCTTTCACGTTCTGATTATATTATTGATATATTTGCAACAGGTGATAGTTTTTATCATTTTCAATCTGGAAGAGCTTTAGCTCACTTTGAAAATATACTGGAATTATTATCTTGTATAGATGTAACAAAAACCAAGAATAGAGATAATTTATTTAATAGAACAATTTTAGACTTAGAAAAGCATTTACAAAATATATCTACAGTTATTTTAATATTTAATGATTGGGATAGTAATAGAGAAAATTTAATAAGATATATACTTAGTTATGGAATAGGAGTTAAAGCTTTTATTTTTTCCGAAAAAAAAGCTGATATTTCTAATGAATTTAAAGATATAGTGAGTCAAAGTGAATAATATATCTAATGAAAGACCACCTATAAACCTATTTTTAATAGTTATTCCTACTATTATGTCATCTATTCTAACTAGTAATAGTTATATAACAGTTATTCCTTGTTTATTATTAATAATTTATAGCTATTATAATAATTTTAGTTTTCCCAGAAACTCTTTTAATTCTACTATTTCATGTTTAATGATATTTGGTGTTTCTATATTACTTCATGTTTTTATAATTACAGATTTACCTACAGGTAATGGTCCTCATGTAATGGCTGCATCTATGATAGTTTTAATGGTTTATCTTTGGTATTATCAAAATCCTAAAATAACTACAAATTTAATAGTTTTACTATGTATATTAGTTATGATATTTACAGGTAATAATATTAATAATGAAAGCTCTAAGTATCCTTTAGTAGTTCATATTTTTATGTTAATGATGATAGTTTATTTATTTCCTAAAAACTCTAAATTAAGGATTCTTTTAATTGCAAGTTCAATATTAATAAGCATCTCAAGTTTTTTTCTTAATAAGTTATTATTTTTTGCAGATGATAAAATAACTTCCTTATTACAAGATATTATTCAAAATAGTGAGTATACAGAAAAACAAGGTTTTTCTAATGAACTAGATATAAAAAACCAAGTTAATCTAAAAATATCTAAAAAACCTATCATTTTATATAAAGGTAAAAAAGTTTCTTATTTAAGAGGAGATGTCTTAGTAAATTATTCAAGAAAAAGTTGGTCATCTTTACAAAAATCCTTTGGTGATCCTAAATTAATAAATTTTGAAAATAAAGATTTTATGACGTATGATAGTAAAAGCCTTAAAAGAGTTTTTACTCTAAAGAATAATTTAATCCTAAATTCAATAGATTATTTAGAATCAACAAAAAATATATCTTTGCCTATTAATACATATATGTTTTCTAAGGGCAATTACAAAGTAAAACCATATAATATTCTATATAGTAATTCAAATATTAATCATATTGATTTTTATACTTTAAATGAAAGGAATTTATCATCAGGTTTTCAAAATGATGAAGTAGAAATAGATAGAGATTTAAAAAATACATTGTTTAATTTAAGTAATAAAATAACAGAAAAAGATAATGATAATCTTTCTAAAGCTCAAAGTATTTTGAATTATTTCCAAAATTATAAATATTCTTTAGAAGTTAATTTTGATAAGGATAAAGAACCTATAGTAGATTTTATTTTCAACAAAAAATCTGGTTTTTGCTTACATTTTGCTTCTGCAATGGCTTTAATGCTTAGAAGTATTGATGTTCCTACTCATATTGTAAGTGGTTATATTGTTAATGAATATAATTCAAGCTTTGATGCATATATTATAAGAGAAAGAGATGCTCACGCTTGGGTTGAAGTGTTTGATGATAAATCGAAGTCTTGGAAAACTTTTGATCCCACACCTTCAGCACAAATGAGTTATTATATGAATACACAAGCTTCAATATTTGAGCAGATTTACTTATATTTCAAAATCATTTTTATTAAATTTAAAAATATATTCAATTTTTTTAGTATGGAAAATCTACAAAAAATAGGAAGTTCCCCTTATTCTTTAATAATACTAATACTAGGTACTATATTTATAGTTTTTAGAAACTATAAGATTAAAAATATTAAAAATGATATAAGTAAAGAAACAAAAACATTTTTAGATAATTTAGATAAAGTGCTTAAGCCATATAAAATAGAGTTTAGCCCTTATATAACATACAATGAGCTTAGTGAACTCATAAATAATAATGAAAATATACCTATAAAAATCAAAGAGCAGACTATTAAATCATTAAAAGATTTTCAAATAAAAAGGTATAATAATTTTTAATTTATCTGTTAAATATAAGGTGCATTATGACTAAACAAGAGTTTTATACAACTTCTCAAAATATTAAAATGCCTAAGATAATATATGGAACTGCATGGAAAAAAGACAAAACAGATGAGCTTGTATTCAAAGCTGTTGAACTAGGCTTTAGAGGAATTGATACAGCATGTCAACCTAAACATTATAATGAACCTTTAGTTGGTAAAGCCTTAGAAAAACTATCTAAAATAGGTATCAAAAGAGAATCTTTATTTTTACAAACAAAATTTACTTCCATAAATGGTCAAGATCCTAATAATATTCCTTATGATAAAAATGCAGACCTAGAAACACAAGTAAAGCAATCATTTGAAAGCTCTAAGAAGAATCTAATTACAGACTATATTGATTCTTTAGTCTTACATTCTCCAATGAGTTCTCATTTTCTAAATATGAAAGTTTGGGGAGTATTAGAAAAGTATCATGAAAAAGGCGAAATAAAGCAACTAGGAATAAGTAATTGTTATGATTTAAAGGTTTTGAAAGATTTATATAAAGACTCAAATGTAAAACCTTCAATTATTCAAAATAGATTTTATAATCAAACTGACTATGATAAAGATATTAGAAATTTTTGTAATCAAAATAATATAATTTATCAAAGTTTTTGGACTTTAACGGCAAATCCTCATATATTACAAAGCCAAGTAATATTAGAAATTTCAAAAAAAATTAATAAAACACCTGCTCAAATTCTGTTTATATTTTTAACTCAAATTGGTATAGCCCCATTAACAGGTACTTGTAATGAAAAACATATGCAAGAAGACTTAAGTATATTTGATTTTAAACTTTCACAAGAAGATATTAATAAAATAAACTCATTGTTTTAAAATTTTAAACTTGATTACTAATATTTTTATTTAAGGTAAACAAATTCTATTTAATTAATATTTCTATCCTCTTTTTTGAAGTTGTTCATTTTAAGTCTATATTATTTCCATAAATATATTTACTAAAAAATAATGTTAAATCACCAGAATAATCATCTTCTAAAGATTTCATAAAATCTTCTTTTGAATATGACGATAATCTATATTTTTGATAAAAATTTCTTAGCGTTTTATATATATCTTGGTTTTCTTTTTTAAATAACCAACTTATATCTGAAAAAAATACCCCCTCTTGGTATGATTCTTCTTTAGTTCTTAGTGTAAATATGTTTGATGATACTAATCTAATTGGTTTACGTATATTATTAGTTTTTTTTGATGGATTATCATAATCATACCAATCACAAATTAACTCATCTACAAAACCAGCTTGACCATCTTTAGGAGATGCTCCACGACCAAACCATTGATGGCATAATTCATGTGGTATTAACTCAAATCGACTTGTTATAGCTCCTCCATATTCCATTGAATATTCTTCTTTTAAAGGTAAATCACCTGACTTAAGAGAATATAAATTTACAACTAATTTACTAAAAGCATATTCTCCAAAAGTATTTTCAAACTTTTTAAGAGATTTTTTTATAATATCTATTGTTCTTAACTCAAGCTCTTTATTTGTTAGATTATTTTCTTTTGCTAATGTTGGCTTAAAATATAAAGTAACAGGAAATTCTTTATATTTACCTTTATAATTAAAACTTACTATATAGTTAGGTTTTGTAGTTATTTCAAAATATGGGCTTGAAGCATTAGTAAAAGAATCAAATTCTATCTTTAATGAGTTATTATTGTTAATTAGTCCTTTACCACTTGTAATTACATTTATATTTTTTTTATTACCAATTAGATTAAAATTATATGTTATTGGATAGCGATCTTCCTCAAATGAAGAAATGGAAAAAGCATTAGTAAAACGAGCATCAATTGAATCACTAAAATCAGTTTTCCAAAAGAAAGGACTCCAATTAAAACCCCATTTTGTTAAATTTTTTACTTCATATTCTAAATCCAACTCATACTCATTTTTATTCTTTTTTACTGGTATAACTAATATTGAATCTTCTTCTTGAGGTGTTTTAGAAATAAAATAGTTAACTTTTTCTTTATTTAGATATATTGTTTTAATGTTAGGTTCAAAGAAAAAAAATACATTATCTGAATTTGTTTTCATCTTAAACCTAAGATTAGATCTTGCTAAAATTTTTCTTTTATTAAAATCTAAACTAAAATCAACTTTTAATTTAGTTGGATGACCTATACAAGTCTTTTTATTATTTTTATCTATAAAGCATTTATTTTCTGTTAATATATTATTTACTTCTGCATAAGCATTACTAAAGTTAGTAAAAAATAAATATAAAAAACAGATACAAAAAAAAGTTTTTATCATATGAATTTAAAGCCTTAAATTAAATGTATATAAAGTATAATTCTACAATTTCTAAAGAGTTAGATAAAATAGTTCTTCTTGTTTATACGATTTTTTTCAACTCTTTATAGAGTTTAAAGTATTATTGCAAAGAAAGAATCATGGTAAACTATTAATAATAGGTTAAATTTTATTTTTGGTAGAATTATTTTGTCTGATACTAGTAAAAAAAATATTGGAAGTATTATAGTTTATATTACAGCTTTATTTATGTTTGGTCTTGATCAATGGAGCAAACAAACAGTAATTAATACAATGCCAATAAGTATTGATATTGAACATATTAGTTTTGGTTCTCATGAACCTTATAAGTTCTTACCATTTTTATGGTTTAATCATGTAGTAAATTTTGGCTCTGCTTTTAGTTCTTTTTATGGAAAAAGATATTTATTATTATCACTTGTTGGAACAATTATTATAGGAATGATTATCTATGAAAGAAAATCATCAGGTACAAGACACACTATTTTATCTTATAGTTTAGGTTTTTTATTAGCAGGTGCTTTAGGAAATTGGTTTGATAGATTAAGACTAGGATATGTTACTGATTTTTTAGATCTTAGGTACAATGGTCAAAATATTTTCCCAATATTTAATGTAGCTGATGTATCAGTTAATATTGGTATTGGTTTATTAATTATTTACTCTTTCTTTATAGAAGGAAAAATAAAGAAACAAAATGATAATATGGAAGATGATGTAATAGATACAAGTAATACAAACCCAATTTGAGGCATTAAATTCAAAATAATAAATGAAAGATTATAAAATAAGTTAATATCTAGTAATTTTAATCAAATAATTTGATTAAAATTATTTTTTTTACATATATTTTTAAACCTATTTAACAATTTAGTATCTATTAATAATAAACATGATAAAATTCTTTCTTTGTGAATTTATTTAAAGGATTTTAATAGTTTTGTCTGAATCAAATAAAAAAAATATTGCAATAGCTATAACATATGTGACTACATTAGTTATGTTTGGACTTGATCAATGGACTAAACAAATGATAATTAATGCTATGCCAATAAGTGTTGATGTAATTAATAAAACAGCTACTAGTTATAAATCTTATGAGTTTTTATCATGGTTATGGTTTACACATGTTGTAAACTTTGGAGCTGCTTTTAGTTCATTTTATGGAAAAAAATATCTTCTCTTAGCCTTTGCCAGTATTATTTCTATAGGAATCATAATTTATGAAAGACAGTCAGCAAGAATAAGACCCAAAATATTGTCATTTAGTTTAGGTTTTTTATTAGCAGGTGCCTTAGGTAACTTATTTGATAGAGCTAGAATGGGTTATGTTACTGACTTTTTAGATTTTAGAAATAATGGACATAATGTATGGCCTATATTTAATGTAGCAGATGTATCTATAAATATAGGTATAGCTTTACTTGTAATATACTTTCTTTTTATAGAAGGTAAAATGAGTAAAATAGATGATAATTTAGAAGATGATGATATTCCTGAAAGAATTTAAGTAGAGTTTATAAAATTGTTAACTCTTAATACTTTTCCAGTTTTTTATTAAAAAATCTAATTTATCTAGATATGTATTACCTGGAACTGTTAAAAATAAATCTTTCAACTCAGAAGGAATATTTATTATTTCAATTTTTTCTAAATCATTTTTTTCCTTGTATTTTTCTATTCTTTTTTTTATTAAATCAGGGTCTTCTATTTTTCTACTTAAACTTTTAGGGTATGGATAATCAATGTATTGAATTTTATTCAATCTCATAAAGAATGCCCCCATATTTGAAGATGGAATCTCAATTCCTTCAAAGTGAAAGTCGCCTTGAAAAAGATTAAAGTACTTATTAAATTTTTGCTCTATATCATCAATACTTAAATCCATTCCAAAAGACCCAACTTCCTTATTTGAGTCTAAATATTTATACTCATTATTTTTTTTGAAAATAAAACCTTTTTGATTAAAATGTTCTATATAAAATCCAAGCATATACATAAACTGATTATGGTTTAATGAGTCTGGTTTTAATATTAAAAAGAGCCTTTCAGCATGAAAACTAAAACAATCTTTATATGTACCTAATAACATATAAGTTAGCATATCTTTAGCTATAAGCATTTTACGAAATTTTTTATTACGTTCGATATTTTCTGATTTGCTTACATTTGGGATACTAGCTGTTACTATTGCAAAATCTCCTGATTTTTCAAGTTTTCTATTTAATGAATCTCTAGAAATAACTGTATTAGTTTCAAGATCTTGATATTTTTTTAAGCCGTTATATTCTTGCTTTATTTCTTCTTCTTTTACAGTTATAATCTTATCACTATAAACATCGTTATCAATTGCAGGATACTGCTGAGATGAAACTATAGGATCAAACATTAATAAAAACCTCTTAAATTCTTTTAATTTATCCTAGCATTTTAAACAAAAAAATTCAATTATACCAAAATTAAAAATGAGGCAAAAAAAGTTGATATATAAAATTACTAATTTTTTCAAAAAAATTTTAAAAAAATCTTTGGAATATATTTTTAGTTCCTTTGAAAAAACCTTTTTCATCAGACTCTATTGATATATCAAGAAAATACTTTTTCAAATCATTTATTGGTATATTCATTATCCCATCTGTTGATTTATCTACAATAGCAACACCCTTATCATTATAAAATTCAAACTCACCATAAGGATCTCTTATAATAAGGTTTTGTTTTTGTTCATCAATGCCAATAACAGTTAATATATGTGCTCTACTAAATTTAAATTGATTCTTTTTAGGATTTAAAGGAGTTGATATATTACCTTTTAAGAAGGTATCAATTTCTATTACTTTCTTTTCATTTAAGGCTTTTTTAACTGCATTAATGAGTTTTTGATTATTATATAAATCTAATAAATAACTTTCTGCACGGTTGCCTGTTTGAGTTTCAATACCTTCCCAAGTTAGACCATAATCAGATACAAACTTTTTAGCAAATGCGTGTTTGAATGGTCTTCCACCACTAGCACCATACTTATGATAAGCATTTACCATTATAGCAACCCAAGCTGAACCATTTTCACCTCTATAAATTAATTTATTAAGATCTTCATCTGTAGGAAATGGAACTGTAAATTTATTATTTTTGCTAATACCAGGAAAAGTAACTGTATAAGTATTATCTCTATTTTTTTCTATTAGATTTAAAATATCTTTTTCTCTTCTATGATACGCTAGACCAGCTAAACCTGATAAAAAGTAACATACATTTCTTTTACCTTGTTGAATATCATGTTCTGATACTTTTGTAATTCCATCAGGAAACACTTTTTCATCAAGTTCAACTAATTTATATACTAATGAATCATTTTTTTTTATATTTTTTATTTTGTTTAAAACTAATTGTGAATTTTCACTATTTAAGTTTGCTTTATTTAATTCTTCTAATGTTATTAAAGAATCATTATCTGTGTCTACAGCAGATTTAATTTCAGAAAAAGTTAAACCTTTATCTGTTTTGTCTGTATCCCATGAATTTAAAATTTCTTGATAGATTGATTTTGAGTTATTCATCGTTTTAGGAGGTGAAACAACTTTATCTTCAGGATCTAAAACATCTTCATGATTGCTTTGTATTAATGCTTGATTGTCTATTTGATTGATATTATTACTAGAGCATGAGAAAGTAAATATAAGTGTTGAAAATAAGAAAATTGAATTTTTAATTTTTTTCATAAGATTTTATCCAAACAGTTTTAAATTATTTTATAAATCTATAACATTGTAGATATAATACTTTGATTTGGTTACAAATGCAAAATAAATTTTTAATTAAAATATTACCTTTTAATCTTAAACAATTATATTAATTACAAAATAAATTTTTAATGTTTTTATAGATATTTTAAAATTATTATTAAATATATGTTTTATATAATATCCCTTGATTATTATTATAGTATTGTATAGATAGCTAAAAAGGTATTTGAAGAAAATATAGTGTTTTTCTTTAGGGGGATAAAAATTTTATGGCTTCGATAAATTTTAATAATCTACTTTCAACAGTAACTACAGATAATGTTATAAGAAAGACAGTAAGTCTAAATCCAAATAATTTTAGCCAATCAATACTTCAAATATCTGACCAACAATCAAGAGACAAAAGCTATGAAAAAAGCTTAGAGTATATACGTACATATATCGCTTCTTTACAAGCTAAGATAAATAGCTTGGTTGAAGAATTGAATGTCATTTATGAAAATATGTTAACTGAAACACTCTTTAGAAGAGCAGACTCAAAAAATACAGCTAAAAAAGTAAATAAATTAGTAAATGCAACAGCAAGTACTGCAGATGGAACATCAAGCAGCTTAAAAGATGCTAATGCTGCAGATCCTGATCCAGATAAGACAGGAATAGTTCCAACAGGTTATGAAGGAGAAACAAGATTATTTCAATATAATCCTTTTTTTGGAACAAGAGCAGCAGATTTAAGTAATTATTATAATCAGACAGGAAATAGCACAGTAAGCACAGCTAGAGCATATTATCAAACAACAGATAATCAGCATCATGAGTTTGGTGCATCAGCATTAGGTGCATTAGGTTATTTATGGCAATGGGATGTAGATAGAATAAACGCATCTTATGCAACAACTATGGACAAATTCATAGATTCAAGTGGAATGTTACATATATCACCATATGACCCAATAAATTTAGTAGACCCAAATAATCCAACAACAAGTGCTCTAAAACAACAATCAGGAACATTCATGAATGGAGGAGCGATTTATATAGACCCTGCTTTAGCTATAGTTGGTAGAAATAACTCTGAAAAGTTGCAAGTAAACATAACAGCATTACAGCCAAATAGAGGTTTAGCTGATATATCTGGTCCAGATGCTCCAAAGAAGATAATACCTATAACAAATTTAAATACTTGGCCAGGTTTTCAACCAGGTAATATAACATATACTAATGGTTCAGGTTACAAGTTCACACCTCCTGTAGGTAATCAATTATTTTTTGATACTGAAAAATGGGCAGTTGTTGATGCTAATGGTGTTGAGCCTACTATGGAAGTTCTTACTAGAGTTACAAGAGAATCACCACCAGTAGATTCATTTGGCCCAAATTACAGTGGTGTTGTTCCTTATGGTGGTTTATACGGTACATCTGCTGCTGTAGGAGGTTCTGGTTGGATAAATTTAACTCGTGATGATGGTAATAATCCTAGAGCAGTATTTGGTCATGCACCTGGTCTATGGGATGCTGGTGGACCAACAGGAAGAAATGGTGTTCACCAAGTAGACTTAGAAAAAGAAGTAACATTTGCTGATACTCTATTAGCATATCCAACAGAACCACCAGTTCAAACAGCTAGCAGTGGTGGTGGTGATGATGGTTGGGCTTTATATGTTCGTTCAGGCGGCGGTATTAATTCAATCCCAACAGGTATAGGCCCATGGTCAAATCCATATTCACCAAACTCTCCATGGACTCTTTTGAGAGCGGTTGCAGGGCCTGCTGGTATTAACTATACTGGAACAACAACAGCAAGTCAGACAATGACTCTTCATGTTGCGGGTAATACAAGTGGATGGGCAGGAGGCTCTGATGGTGGTGCTTATATTAATGGTAATTTTAGTATAGCGGCAAGAACATTTAGAGAAGATACAGCTACTCAAAAGAGATATGTTGTTGATGAAAGTGGAAGTATCATTGATAGATTTGGGCTAACTGGTTGGAATGGAAATTATGGTCATTTTGGAGGTTCTGTTCAATTAAGCAATCCTAATCATGCTCTTACTAATAAGTATGGCTCGGGTTATGATGACTATAATTTATATGATTATGTTCCAGATCCAACATCAGCAGGGCCTTCTTCTAGTGTTGGTACAATACCAGATGTTGGTGCAGGTGATTATTTCTACTATAGAGAAAATCTAAACCAAGGAGATACAATTAATCTTAATGGTCCAAATATTAGCTTTGACCCTAGAGCAACTAATATGTCAGGTATGATAAGCGTTTCAAATAATAGAGTAGAAATAAAAAATACTGACTTTGCTATGTTTGGAAATACATTTTTAACATATGTAGAGCAAAACCAAGATATTTATAATCAATCCAAAACCAATAGTTTTGCAACTTGGATAGGTGAATCAGATAAAGATTATGTTGCAAATAATGATACAACCCCTAATGGAGAAAAAGATTATAAAATGTCTTTAAATTTTGAAAATAAAGATGAAAATGGAGTTGGAATTTTATCTTCTGTAAGAAGGGTTCATGTAAATATTACTGGTCAACCAACAATACAAGATCCTGAAACAGATGATTGGGATTCTAAAACTTGGAATAAAAGAACCATATTGGATCAGCAAATAAATCCTTGGTCACCAGATACATCTACTGGCGGTATTGTTAATACAGATGGGCAATCAGGGGATAGTGCAATTCCATTAAGTATATCAGGTTCATCAGCTAGTTTTGATGTTCAATCTTTATCTACATTAGTAACACCAGGATACTGGACTCCTGATGGTGCAACATCAGTTTATGTTAATATGCCTTGGAATAATGCTCAAGTATTCACACCTAGCTTAGATGTTCAACCTGATAGATTATCTGGTATTTCAGGTGAGTTTGTAATTGACCCATCATCGACTACAAATACAGCAGGGGATTTAAAAGTTGCAATACAATATTCTAATGATGGTGTTACTTGGACTGATATTCCTGGTGCGGAACAATGTACTCATAATCCTTGTAGTGGAAATCATGGTTGGAATAGCTTTTCAGATCATCCTGGTACAGTAATTTCTGATGGATTGTCATTTAACCTTCCTGCTCCACCTGCTCAAGATGGAGTAACAAAAATTAGAGTATTTGGAACTGTTAATGGAGTTCAAAGAGACCCTATATTTGGAACTTTAACATTACAAGCAGATAAAGAAAGATATGTAGACCCAGTTTATGCAGATAAAATAGTTACAAAAGATATTATAGGAACAGGAGCAAATCTTTCAACTTATAGAAATGCTAGAATTGTTTTAAACAATAATGTTCAAACCCCTGTTGCAGGCGCACAGGTTGAAAGAGTTATACAGTTCAGAAATAATGGTGGTGCATGGACAGATTTAATTGCTAATCCACCTCAAGGAGCCATAACTGTTGACTTACCAGCAAGTGCAAATGGAAATGTTGATGTCAGGGCTGTTGTAAGAGTCAAAGCTTTTGCTTCACCTAGTAGCACACCAGCAGTTAATGATATCTGGAATATATCAGATATGAGAATAGTTGGTGAACCAATACCAGATGAGCCAAAAACTTTAGGTTTAGAAATGACAAAGGGCTTTTATAATGGTGTTGAGCAGACAGGTGGAGGTATAATAAATCCTATATCTTCAACTGAAGCAACTTATGCACCTACTTATGCTTCTCAACAAAGTGGAGTTCAAAACTTCTATACAGATATAAACGGAGTTGCTGGTTTTAATATGTACTTGAATAAAGATGAATATGAAATAGCAAGAAAGAAAAATCCAGTAGTAAATGATTCAACAATTCAAGTTACAGTTGATTATGTAGAAGATACAAATCAAGATGGAAGAATAGATAATACAGAAGCTTCAAATGTAAAAACTAAAATATTAGGTGTGAATGAGGCGACAAGAAATGCAATGTCAGGAAATAGGAGGATAGCAGACCTTGATTCAAACCAAGCTTTTAATGTATATAACAATATATTAACAGTAGGTAAGGGAAGAACAGGAGGAGCAGATGAAAAAACAGGAAATGAAAATAAGCTTACAAAGAGATTAAAGCAAGTTCTTGATAGTCAAGAATGGCAAGAAGTATTAAAGTATGGTTTATTAGATAATATTTATATAGCTGCAACAGCTAATGATAATAGAGGCGATCAGATAACAGGTAAATTACTCTTAGATTGGGACTGGAGAAGGAGAAGAATTGACTTAAATCAATTATTCTTTTCATCTATATATAAGGCTTAAAATCTAAAATAGCACTTTAGTGTGATTGAGTTTATCATTTTTTATATGTTAGAATCAAAATATATAAAAATATGGTATTTATTATGAATATTAATAAAAATATACAAAACTCTTATAGTATTATAAATAAACAAGATACACCTAAGACCAAAGTAAAAGATAAACCTATATTGAGTGGTTTAAATAACACTAAAAATAATATTACTCAAGTTAAGCTAGAAAATTTAGATACATTAATAAAATACAGAAATATAAATAAAGATGGTAATTCTATTAAATCTATAAATATTATTAATAATAAAGTTTCTCTTACTGATATAGAATGGGCTAAAGGTATTTATAGTAAAATAAAAAATAATCAAAAAATATCAGATATTGAACTTTATAAATATAATGATATTTATAATAGATTAGATGATAAATCAGTTTTGAAACAACCTAAGTTATCCTCCAAAATATCTAATAATATATCTTCTTCTGATAATAACATAGATAAAAATCAAGATAACCAAATTAAACAAAAAAATAGCGATGAATATATTGAAATATTTAATAATATAGTTGAAAATATGAATAACTTTAATAATTTATAATATATTAAGGTTATTATGACAAACTATTATTATTTTAAATATTTTTACTATTTATAAAAATTTTATATACCATTAAATTATAGGATTTTAATAGAAAGTTTTACAACGATAATTTTGAGATTAAAATATAAGATACCACTAATAAAAAATAAATTCTTAATAAAAGAAGGTTTAATTAATAATATAAATATTAAAATAAAATCACATAAGATTTTATTTGTAAGTTCTCCATCAGGATATGGAAAAACAAGTATTATTTCTCAATGGGCTAAACAACAAAAAGATTCTATTATATGGCTTTCACTTGATAAATTTAGTAATAACTTAAATTATTTTGTTTGCGCCTTAATTAATTCTTTTAAATACTTAGATAATAGTTTATTTGAAAATGATTTAATTGGAAATATAGATGATTTAAATCTAATTACAATGAGAATCATAGATACTATTGAAGATGCAAAAAAGAAGCTAATACTTATAATAGATGATTTACATTATATAGAATCAAAGAAAGTATACAATACATTAGAGTTTTTTCTTAATAATCTTCCAGAGAATTTAAAAGTAATAATAATGAGTAGAAATAAAGTAGAAGATATTCCTTTTTCATTATTAAGAAATAAAGACGAGGTTTTTGAAATAAATTCTGATAATCTAAGGTTTAGTTTTGAAGATCTAAAAAAGGTATTTTCAAATAAATTAGTTAGTGAAGAACAATTAATTAAAATATATGAGAAAACAGAAGGTTGGATATTTGCCATTCAAGTTTTTTCTATACTAATTGATGATTCTAATGATATAGATGATTTGATAAATAGCTTTTCTGGTAATAACTTATTAATTTCAGATTTTTTAATAAATAGAGTTTTATATAATCTTGACGAAGAAGTGCAAAAATTTTTATTTATTACATCAATATTAAACAAATTCAATCATGAATTAGCTTATCATATTACTGGTTTAAACAAGACAGAAAAAATAATTTTGTTAATTGAAAAAAAGAATTTATTTTTAGTTTCTTTAGATTCAAATAGAGAGTGGTTTCGTTATCATAGTTTATTTTCAGAAACGTTAAACTCATGTTTTCATAAAAAATATTATGGTCATACTAATTTATATTACAAGAAAGCTTATAATTGGTTAAAAGATAATAATTTTTTTGATGAGTCTGTATATTATGCTGAAATTATTAAAGATTATGATTTCATCATAGAGATAATTTCTGAACAATATAAGAAGTTAATTGATGAAATTAACTATTTCAAGCTTTATGAGTGGTTAAAAAAAGTACCTATTGATTACTTAATAAAATGCCCTTTCACTTTCTTAATTTATATAGAATGTCTTAATGAGTTTAGAAAAATAAATGAAACAAAAAAATATATATCCTTATTTGATAATAAATATGATATTAATAATTTATCAAAAGAAATTTTAGCATTTTATTATAAACAAAAACTTAACTTATCTAAATTAATTTTAGATATTGAAAATATTAAAGTTAATTGTGATAACTTTTTAAAGTACACAGATGATAATAGCCCATATATTTATAGTTTTCTTGGAGTTTATTATTTTTATAAAAATAATGATATAAATGCTTTTATTAAATATCTAAACTTGTATAACTTTTACTTAAGAAAAAATACTTACAGATATATAGTTGGATTAATTAATAAAGCTACTTTATTATTAGAATGTGGTTTATATAATGATTCTTACATAGATTTTTTGGAAATTTTACAAATTATAGATAAAGAAAAAAAACAGTCATTTAACAGGTTACTAACACTTATATACAGTAATTTATCTTTAATTAGCTATTATAAAAATAACATAAAAAATTGTTATGATTATATGCAAAAATCTATTAATTATATTAATCAAATGCAAAGTTACAGATTATTGAGAGCTTCTTACAACTCATTGCTTACCACAAATTTAATGTTAGGTAACCTAAATAATTTCAAGAAATTATTACTTGAAATTAAAATTATTAATAATGAATCTATTTATAATAAAGATGAGCTTTTTATAAGTTTAGGTATTAGGAGAGAAATTAGAGAGAATATATTAGATAATTGTAATCTTTTTATACAAGAAAGAATGCAGCTTAAAGATCTTGATTCTCTTAAATATATATACTTTAACTCTGCTTTTGCTTTTATTGAATCTTTAATATTTATGAATAAATTTGAGGATGCTGAAGTTATTATAAATAAATTAAATAACGATATAAGTAATTTTAATAAAAACACAAACAAATTAGTATATAGTTCTAAACTCATAGAATTATTTTTATTAAAATCTTTATTAAATTATAAAAAAGGTAATATTAAAGTTACAAAGGAATTTATAAAAAAATCATTATTATTAGCCGAAAATCAAAATATTATAAGAATACATATTGATTTTTTTAAGGAACTACATCCAATAATACTAAATATTTTAAACATAGATAAAGATTTATCTTCAGGCTTTGTAAATGACTTAAAAAATGAAATGAGCTTACTAGATAATACATTTCTTACTAATAGAGAAATTGAAAT
>JAXLXG010000040.1:0-40773 GCA_046328075.1 Candidatus Sericytochromatia bacterium | reverse complement strand
ATGTGATATAAAAAAAATCTGTGGGATAAACACACCACACAGATTATAAATAGTCAAGTAAATTAGGAGTCTATTATCTTAATTACCAAATTTCCTAGTAACTAAGAGAAAAGAAATCTTTATCTACTATTTAATTTTTTCAAATTATATAATATAAAGCTTAACATATTTTAATTACATTTTATTGCAATCTACATATAAAATTGCTCTATTGTTCTAATTAAATGTTTTTTATAATCATTATATTTTTCATCTTTTAAGATAGATAATGTTTTAAAAATTTTTTCTATTACATATTCAATCGTATCTATATAAAACTTCTTTGTTTTAGCATTTTTTGAAAATTTAGATATATTTGATTCAATATCTTTTAATAAGTATTCAATTTTAAATATATTTTCATCAATATTAATATTATTATCAATATTTTTTAAGTAATCTTCTAGTATAATAATTTTAGAATTAAAGAAGCTGTTTTCTCTACTATAAAAAAGAACTAAACTTTCAATAAAGTTAATTATTACTTCAGATAAAATATTACATATCCTAAAAACATTATCTATAGATTCAATCCCTGTAGAAAATCTTACATATATATTATTTTCTGGATCTGAAACTAACATTAATCTACTTATATTAAATCCAAAACTTGTTCCTAGAGTTACAGGAATATTTTCAATACTACATTTGTTTAAAAACTCTCTAATAAAAAAATTATTATCTTCAACATTAAAATTTTTGTTTAATTGAAAATAAAATAAAGGACAATCATCTATATTAATTGAATCTTTTTTATAAAAGCCTTCTAAAATATATTTTTTAGCTATTCCTTTATTATCTAATAATGGATGATAAACATTAATTAAATTATTACTTTTTATATTTTTCAAAGAGTTTGCTATTATCAAAGAATTTCTAGAAATTATCTTAAATCTATAATTTAAAAATTCTCTTGGTAAAAATTTGAAGTTTAAATATTGCTCTTCTGTTGGAGTAAAACCCATTTGTCTTAAACCATCTATATTAAGTTTTGATTTACCATAATGTATTAATAATCCACCTGATACAGAATCTAAACCGTATAAATCTAGTTTTTGTAAACTTCTGAACATAAATATATTTAAGTTATCTGGAAAATTATTATTAAAATATTTAGCTAAGTCAAAATTAATAAAATTTAGAGTTGTATCTATTATTATATTTATTTCATTATTAGGAGGATTCTTGATATAAAAATCTAATAAGATATTTATATTAAAATTATTTAGCTTAGGTGAATTAGATAAATAATCAAAAAATAAGTAACTAGGCTTATTCTCTTTTATAAAATCTATAATTTCTTTATAGTTTTCTTTATCAAAGAAAGTAATATTATTTTTATATTTTAAAAAAGCATCAATTTCAAAGTATAAATCTTTAGATGAAATTTTTAATTTATTATCAAAATCATTAAAAGAATTAATTAAGCATAAAAAAGCAGCCATTCCACTATTAAATAAATATACTTTTTTACTTATACTATTTATATCTGTGTATTCTTTTGCTAATATATCTTCTAAATCTTTACAATCACTTCTATATCTTTGATAATCATTATAAAAACTATAAATTTTCTTTTGTGTAAGTCCATGTTGTTTTATTATGTTAAAACCATAGTCTGGAGATTGCCAAGATTGGTTAATAATAAGTTCTATAAAATTTTTGAAAATAGCTCTAAAATCTGAATATAAGTAATTAATATCTTTCTTATTAATACTTTGTTTTATTTCAGATAATTCATCTTTTAAAAGTTCAAATCTTTTAGAGTTATATAAATTAAGGTCTTTTAATTCTATTTCATTTAAAATTTCAATTATATTAGAAATTAATCCATTAACTATAAATTTATTATTATGTTCTTCTTGTTTTGATAATTTTTCTATATCTTCTTTAGTCAAATAATCTTTAAAAACACCTTGATTACTAGAAAAGATTAATTCAAATTTTTTCTTAAATAGATTAGAGAGCATTTATTTATTAATCTTTTTTAAATCTATAACTTCTTTTTGAGATAAAAACCTATATTCACCTACTTTTAAATTATTTATCTCTATATGCTTAATTTTTACTCTCACTAGTCTAAGTGTTGGAAAACCTATATGAGCAGTCATTTTTCTTATCTGTCTATTTTTTCCTTCATTTATAATAATTTCTAGCCATGTTGTTGGGATATTTTTTCTAAATCTTATAGGTGGATTACGAGGGCTTAAATTAGGTTCATTTTCTAAAATTCTTACTTTTGCTGGTAATGTTTTATAATCTTTAAAACTTATACCATTTCTTATTTTATTTAAATCTTCTTCTTGAGGAATCCCTTCAACCTGAACATAATAAGTTTTTTCAGATTTAAATTTTGGTTCTGTGAGAATATGTTTTAACTGATTATCATCAGTAATTATTATTAATCCTTCACTATCAGTATCAAGACGACCAACAGGATAAATTTCTGGAATTTTTATAAACTCTTTTAATGTTATTTTATCTCCTTCTGGGCTAAATTGGCATATAACATTGTATGGTTTATAAAAAAGTAAATATGTAAAATCTTTCAAAACGAATGCACCATAAATTAAGTAATAGCACTTATATTTAAGATTAAGGCTAAGTTTCCATCTCCTAGATTTGCTGTTCCTGTAACATAACCTTTTTTATCAGTAGCCATTCTACTTAGAGGTTTTATAACAATATCATCTTGACCAATTATATTATCTACTATAAGACCATTTAATTTTTTTCCTTCTTCTGTCTTTACAATAATAGTAGGTATAACCTCTGTATATATATCTGTATCTATAGGTGCTTTTATTTTATTTCTTCTAACATTTAAAATATCTCCTATATCTAATAATGGTATAGCTCTATCTCTAATAACTGTTATTTTCACTTGATTTATATTTTTAATTTCTTCTGGTAAAAGCTCTTTTACTTCTTCTATAAATGTTATTGGTATTGCATAAATTTCATCACCACATTCAACAAGCAAAACTCTCATAATAGCTAATGTTAAAGGAAGCTTTATTGTAAATCTTGAGCCTTTTCCTAGATCAGAGTTAATGCTTATACTCCCTCCAATAGATTGAACTTTAGTTAAAACAGCATCCATTCCAACACCACGACCAGAAAGATCTGTAGTGGTTTCCATTGTACTAAAACCAGGTAAAAATATTATTCTAATGGCATCATCATCTGACATATTTTCAGCTTGTTCTATAGTTATTATTGATTTTTCAAGAGCTTTTCTTTTTACTCTTTGAATATCAATTCCACCACCATCATCTTCAACAATAATTAAAACATTATTACCTTCATGACAAGCAACAAGCCTTATTGTACCTATTTCTGGTTTAGAATTACTTAATCTTTTTTCAGAGCTTTCTATTCCATGATCGACAGAATTTCTTAATAAATGAACTAAAGGATCTCCAATTTCATCTATTATTGTTCTATCTAATTCTGTATCTTCTCCCTCTATAATAAAATTAACTTCTTTATTTAAAGATTTAGCTGTATCTCTTATCATTCTAGGAAATCTACTAAATACTTGTTCGATAGGAACCATTCTTAAACTCATAGCATTTGATTGTAAATTTCCAGATAAAAGTGATAAACTTCTTACAGCTTGGCTAAGTTCAGCAGAAACAAGCTCATTACCTATTCTGTTTAGCCTACTTTTTACAATGGTTAATTCTTCAATTAAATTTACTAACTCATCTAATCGTTCAATATCAACTCTTAAAGTTGCTTTCTTAGAGCTTGTTTTTTTATTAGATTTTTTATCTTCTGTTTGTTTAATTTCATTATTAATTTTAGAGATATTAGATTCTTCTATAACAGTATCTTCTTTAACCTTAGTTAATTCTCTTTTTGGGATAATATCATCATTAGAAAAAGTTTTTTCAGGTTTGTGGTTAGGAGTTTCTTGAACAAATTTTTGAACAGGAATTTCTTTTTTTTCATTTTTTATTTTAGGAACATCTATAGGAACTAACTCTTTAATGTCTAAACTATCAGAAACAATCATGCTTAAATCTAATATTTCAGTTATTTCTGCAACAGAAGATATAATATCAATAATTACTTGATCAGTTGATGAAGTAGCAAAAACAATTTCAAAGAAGTCATTAAAGTTTTCAGATTCTATTTCATCTTGGCTTGGGATTGTTTTAATAATATCACCAACATTCTCTAAGCGTTTAGTTACAAGAATATATCTTGCATACTTCATAACAGTCCCACTCATTAAATGAACACCAATCAAAATAACCCTTTTCCCTTGAGTATTAGCTTGAGAAATCATTAGTTTTTCATAATCATTAAGTTCTGGTAACTGTGGATTTAAAGTAGGTGTGTTTTTTTCTTCTTTTAAATAAGACTTAGCTAATTCTAAAATTTCTACTTGATTAATTTCACTAATATCCACAATTGCTTCTTTTATTTCTTGCTCATTTTTTTCAGAAATAACAGTTAATATAAAATAATCTTGTATATCATTATTCATTAAATCATTATTTGAAGGAATACTCTTTATAATCTGACAATCCATGTCTTGTATAGTTTTTATAACCATAGAAGCTCTTACAGCCTTCATTATTGTATTTTCTGAAAAAGTTACATATATTTCATAAGCTTTATAATTTTGTGTTAAAGCTTCAAATAATACATTTCTTTCTGTTTCATTATAAGAAATCTTTTTTAATACTTCTTTTTTATCTTGGTTATTTAATTCAGAATTTTGAGGTTTAATTTCTTCACTATATACTTTAATAACTTCAGCAATAGATAAAATTGAATTTTTTACTTCTTCTATTGGTAAAGAGTGAGCAAGGGTTATTATAAAATTTCTTCCAAATTTTTCGTTACTTAAATCTTCTCTTGAAGGTGTTGTTTTAATTATTTTTCCTTTAGTTTCTACAGCTTGAAGTATTAAAAAGACTCTTATAGCTTTCATAGCTGATTCTTTCATAATTAAAACATCTATTTCTGAAACAGAGTAACCATTTTCAATAGATTCATTAATTAAATTTTTTTCTTCAATATCATAAGTTGGAGAATAATTATCCCTATCTTCAGATGAGCTTTTATCATCTAACTCCCCATCACCAGTTCCTCTTTTTATTAATTTTTTTAATCTATACATTAAATTTGTAGTATCAACAGGGTTTGGAGTCTCTAAAGTTACATTTTCTGCTAAAACTTCTAGATTATCTAAACACAAAAACAGAACATCAATTATTTCTGTATTGATAGCTAATTGTGCATTTCTTAAAAGATCAAGAAGACTTTCCATTTCATGGGTTAAAGAAGCCATTTCTTTAAAGCCCATAGTAGATGACATACCTTTTAAAGTATGTGCAACTCTAAATACATCATTTAATAGATGAAGGTTTCCTGAACCTTTTTCTAGTTCTAGAAGATAGTCATTTAAAGCTTGTAAGTTTTCTTTAGATTCATCAACAAATAAGCTTAGATATTTTTCTCTTTCCACTTTATTATATTTTTTGTGTAATTATTGCCTTTATATTTATATCTTTTGTATATTATATTATTTATACAGTTTAATGAATATAGAGTAAAAAAATATGTTATCTATTGGTACTTCTAAAAAATCTATAACTCCTGATGTTTCAGGTATAACAATGATGGGCTGGGGTCAATTTTCTAATAAGGCTTATGGCGTTGGTATGCCAATATATTGCCGTTCTTTTGTTTTTTATAATGAAGAAACCAATAAGAAAATTGTTTTTGCTTGTGCAGAAATTGCATTTATAACAATTGCATTAAAACAAGGTGTTATTAATTATTTAAAAGACTCAGGATTTGATGAATTTAATGAAACAAATATAATGCTTTCTGCAACTCATACTCATAGTGCTCCTGGTGGGTACTCTCATTATATGATGTATAACTTAAATAGCTATGGTTTTGTAGAAGAAGTTTTAAATCATTATATAAAAAATATTTCAGAATCCATTATAGAAGCAAATAAAAACCTTAAAGAATCAAATTTATATTTTAATTATGGAGAAATTCCTCTTGAACAAAATGTGGCTTTTAATCGTTCTATAGAAGCATATAATCTAAATAAAGATGTAGAAAAGTTACAAAATCATGAAACGAATAAAGCTCTTGATAGAAATATGTATCAATTACAAATAAATGATAATGATAATAAATTAAGCTCTATAATAAATTGGTTTTCTGTTCATTGTACTAATGTTCATAGTGATAACTATTTAATACATCCTGATAATAAAGGTATTGCATCAGATAAATTTGAAAAAGATATGTTATTACAAGGAAATAATTCTTTCATATCTGCATTTGCTCAAGGATCTTGTGGAGATATAACCCCAAATTATAAAGTATATAAAGATATTCCTTTTACTCGTGGTGAATTTGAAGATGATTATAAAAGTGCAGAGTTTAACGGGAATATTCAATATAAACAATCCCAAAAATTAGTAAATTTGGATAATAAGTTAAAGCTAAGTGAAAAAATTGATTATATACATAGTTATATAGATTTTTCTAATGTTAAAATTGATCCTGAATTTTCTAATGGAGAAAATATTAAAACATCTTCGGCTAGTATAGGTGTTTCTATGATAGCAGGAACAAAAGAAGGTCCAGGAATAACTCAAAACTTAAAAAAAGTTGTTGAAAAAGCATCTTTAGCAATTTCTAAAACACATTACTCTAGACTCTCAAAAGAGCAAAAAGAAAAATTTAAAGAAAAAGTCAAAAGTCAAGGTAATAAAATTATATTTGCAGATTTAGGTGAAGGAAGTATTTTAACAAATAAAAATCTAAAAAAGTTAGCTATTCCTGAATCTATTGATGAAATGGTAAAGCTTTTAAAAAATATGGCAAAAAATGACGCAATTGGTCATAAGCCTTGGACACCAAATATATTACCTATTCAGATTTTTATAATTGGTGAATTATCTATAATTGCAGTTCCTTCAGAGTTTACAACTATTGCAGCTAAAAGATTAAAAAACACAGTTTTAAATATTTTAAAAAATCGTGGTATTAAAGAAATAGTTTTAGCAGGTTATTCAAATGGATATGCTGGATATGTCACAACAAATGAAGAATATCAACTTCAATTATATGAAGGTGGAAGTACACATTTTGGACAATGGACATTATCAGCCTATCAAACAGAGTTTAAAAAACTTGCAGTAGAGTTATGTAAACCATATACAGAGAGAAAAACAAGTAATATAGAGCCTCATACTTTTAGTAAAGAGGAATTAATAAAAAGATCTTATAAATTAAAAATTAGTTAGTTACTTATATAATACCTTTATTTTTAGCTTCAATTAATGCACTAGTTTTATTATTTACCTCTAATTTACGATAAATATTTTTTATATGTGTTTTTACTGTATTTATCGAAATATAAACTTTATTTGATATATCACTAAATGATAATTCTTCATTTAATAACTTTAAAATTTCTAATTCACGTTCACTCAATAAATTATTATTAATAGGTCTATATAAAGGTAATAACTTTATTTTATTACTTAAATCTTTTCTAAAGTTAGTTTTTTTAGAATCTAATAATTGTACAAATATATTTAATAAATCAGGTTTCAAACTTAAAAATAAGCCTGTTATTTCTTCTTTATCGTTCATAGAAATAAGTTTTTCAAAATATAACTCTAAATTTTTAAAGTCTTTTTGATAAAAGCAATTTTCAATTTTAAATAAGTAAAGGTAATTTATAAACATTATAACTTTAGTAGAATTTAACTTATCAATCAAGTTTGAAACAATACTTTCAACTCTTTGATAATCTTTTATATATAAGTAGTAATTAATATAAAGTACTATAATAGTTAATGTATTTATATTATAAGTAATTTTATTTGAATTTATTATACTTATATCAATATTTTTATCTGATTTATCTATATTCTGTATATATTTAATTATATTTATAAGGCTTACTAATATTAAGGTTTGATTATTTTTATTATCTCTATGGTTTATTTCTAAACTATCTATTATTGAAATAGCCTTATTATTTTCTTTTAGATTAAGTAAAAAGTAAGCTATTAGAGTTTTTAAAAACTGGCATTCAACATTTTCAGTATTTCCAGATAAAAATTGCTCTAATGTTTCATAAAATTTATTAATATCATTATTAATATAATGTATTATACTTAAATAACCCCAAACTTTACTAATTTTTGGATGTAATGTTAGATTTAACTCTCTTGCTTTAATTATTACTATATTAAATATTTTCTTAGACTCTTCTAATTTCCCTAACATTAATAATATATTTGCTTTCCAAATCATTGAGTTCAAAGTATTAAAATAATTATTTGATTTTTCATTATTATAAATTGCATTATCAAATGATTTTAAACTCTTATCAAATTCATCAGAAGTAAAATATGCAACACCTTGATTATAGTAACAAGTAGCCAATAAAACATAATCATTATCAGCTAAAGATATTGCTTTTGATGTTAACTCTTTTATTTTCTCTATTTCTTGCAAGTAAAAAGCTTTAATAGCATCTATATTTAAAATTTGAGCCTCTAGAATATTATTAATTGAGGAATTATCTAAAGGAAGAATAGAACGTAATTTATTGCTTATTTCAAAAGCTTTATTAAGTTCTCCTATCTGAATATATGTACAACAACGATAGAAAAACAACATTTTATTAGTAAGTATTAACTCTAAAGGAAGTAAATCAAACCAATTAGAGAGTTTAGTAACTTCACCTTTAGAATCCATTTCAACTACAACTTTCTCTATCTGATGAGCAGCAAAATTAAATTCTCTAGCTTCAAAAGCATGATATATAGATTCATTTATGCATCCATTTTTGTCAAACCACTTAGAGGCTAATAAATTTAGTTGTTTATAATCTTTGTTAAATTCTAATTGAGCTTTATCTTTTATGAATACTAAAAAAGTTGAGTGATAACGATACCAACCATCACCAATTGAATTTAAAAAAATATTACTCTTAGTTATATTTTCTATTATTGATTTATCCAAATCTTTTTTTACAAGGACTTTAGCTAACTCAAAATTAAACTCTTTAACAATAGAAGTTCTAAGTAAAAATTCTTTTATATTTTCAGGTAATCTCTTAAAAACCTCCTCTAATAAAAAATCCATAACAAATTTATTTTTATATAAGGAATTTTCAATATTCTCTTTTGAGTAATTATCATTAAGTGATAGTAAAAATAATTGAATGCCCAATAACCAACCTTCAAAATATTCATTTATTAAATGTACTAATTTTGTTTCAATTGAAATGTTTTTTAAAGATAATAAATATTCTAATTCTGAAACTGAAACTCTAAAATCATCAGAACTAATTTCTATTAAATATCTTTTAGCTCTTAACAAAGAAAAGTTATTTAAGCCATAATATCTAATATTGCTATTAATAAATAAATGAAAATTTGAAGATACCCTTTCTAAAAAATAAGAAAGTGATTGAAAAATACTTTCTGACTTTAAAATTTGAAAATTATCTATTACTAAATAAATGTCAACTTCATAACTACAAATCTCATTAATTATTAAATTGATAAGAAACTTTTCTTCAGGTTTATTACTAGTTTGAAATAAAGGTAAAATATCTTTGAAAAAATCTTTATATTTATCTTGTATAGAAAAAATAAAATAAATCCAAAAACTTAAAAAGTTATCATTATCTTCATCAAGAGTAAGCCAACAGAAATTTAAGTTATGTTTATGTATCCAATTACTTAATACTGTAGTTTTTCCAAATCCAGTTGGAGATTCAATAAAAGTTAAAAGATACTTTAAACCTTTATTTAGTTTATTCTCTACTTTAATTAATGAGATATTTTCATCATTAAACTCAGGAATTTTAATCTTTGTCTTAAGTAATAAGTTCATTTGAAATAATTTTCATACTTAAATATATTTATTAGATTTTATCATTAAAATCACCCTTAATAAAAAATAAGTTCTTCAAAATCACCCTAAGGGTGATAGAAAAAATCTTTACCAAAGCTTAATATAAATATAATCAAATAATTAATATATTTTAGAGGTAATCAATGAAAGCTTTTTTTGGAATAGTTTTATTAAGTAGTTTATTTTTAAGTGGTTGTAATAGTAAAAATACATTAAATGCTATGGATTATGAGTCAATTAATTCCTCAGCATTTCTTCCTCCTTCAACACCATATAATCCATCAAATCCAAAACCATGTTATCATACATCTTCCTTTTTACCTCCAGATTCTGGAAGTGGAACTCAACCAAAGCCTTGCCCATGTACACAATCTGTGAATACAAAAGCTCTAATTCCTCCAGGAAGTGGTTCAGGTTGTCATTAATATAAGTGATTAGTTATAAAATAATTTCCCTTAATCTTTATAACTAATTTCTTTTTTCTTTAATTTTAAATTATTTTATATGGGCATGGGTGCTCCAAGTGTCACATAATGCTCAGCTATTAACTGTATATTTTATTTTTTCATTACTAATCATAATTAGCATTATAAGCTCCAATTATATAATCAAATTTATCAGGTAAAAAGTTATAGTTTATTAAGTTTTTTAGATTATCAATTATACCTTCTGTTAATTTATAACTACCATCAAAAGAGTGTTCAGAAGAAAATCCAAATAATAATTTTAATTTTTCAACTGATATATAAGAAATTTCAATATTTTCATCTAATAAATATTCACTTTCCTTCTTTGCAAAAAAATAACCTTGTATTTCTATATGAACAAGCAGATATTGTTCAGAGTCGTTTTTTAGATACAATTTTATAAGTTTATCAGAATTTCTATTTTTACTTTTTGATTCTATCTTAATTTTATTCAATTCATCATCAAGAAATTCATAGCTTAAAAAGTTTCAAAATCATTATTATCTAATTCAATAGAATATTTATCATTAAGGTTTCTACTGGTAATCTGACAAAGTATTACATCATCTCCTGTTAGTTCAGTAATTACTAAATCAGGTCTTCTTTTGGAATTTGTTAAATCAGAAAAAGGAAACGGAACAACGACAACATCTCCTTTTACAAACTTTGCCATGCTTTTTCTTCCTCTTCACTTAACCAATCTTTACTTAATGAAGATTCACTTGCTACCGAATGTTGGATGATGTGCATTTTATTCATTGATTTTCTCCTTTCTATTCAATATATTATTTTAAAACAGATAATAAAAATTTTTGTCCTTTTTCCATTCTTTCAAAAATTCATAATCGAGTAAATGATGCACCTGAGTTTCTTGTATTGAGTAACTTACAATCTCCATTTTTTGTCCTTTTAAATTTTTAATTGAGTTAAAAATTTCATTTATTGTATCAATATTTTCAGAATTTTCTGGCTTATTAACAAAATAAGATAATCCACTTTGAATGTTTACAAAACCTTTTGTTAACTCAGTAAGTTTGCTTATTAAATTATAAGTTTCATTTGGAAACTTACGACTAATATTTATTCCACTTGTTACATTTAAAATACCTTCTGGAAAATTTCCTAAGTATTCCTTAATCTGCAAATACTCAAATTCTGTTTCTTCATCAAAAGGGAAATTGTTATTAATTATTTCATATTCAATAATTACAATATTATTTGTTTCAAACAAGATTTCCCATCTTCCATTTAAGATTCGTTCTTTTATTCTCTTCCTATTTTTGAATTTGAGATTTTGAGTAGCGTGGTATTCATCTTCAAAAAACTTCTCAAGTTTTGAACTTAAGTCATCATTTAGTTTTTTAGGTAAATATATACTAATACCAAATCCTGACATAATTTGTTTTTTCCATATAAATATTCAAAAAATTTTTATATTTTTATTTTGGTTAGAATTTGAATAATAAAAAATATTTAATTTTCACCAACTCACGCATGTCATCCAACATCTGTATAAATGAAATTATGTCATTTATACCACCAATTTTCAAGAATAAATGACACTAACTTTGGTTTATTTTTCATAGTGTCATTTATTTAAAATATATTTTTTATTGAACAAATTTAAGTATAAAATCTGTTGTTGTATTACCTTTTCTAAACTCATCATGAGATAAAACTTTTTTATGAAGTTCTATATTAGTTTTTATACCTTCAATTTTAGTTTGCTCTAAAGCTTTTAACATTGTATCAATTGCTTCATCTCTTGTATCACCATAACTCACAAATTTAGCTAAAAGAGGATCATAGTAAGGTGTTACTGTATAACCATTTTCAATAGCACCATCTATTCTAAAATTATCTATTTCTGGTAAAGACAATTCTGTTATTGTCCCAGGGGAAGGCATAAACTTTACAGGGTCTTCTGCATAAATACGACATTCTATAGAATGCCCTTGAAACTGTACTTGTTCTTGCTTTAAACTAAATGCTTCTCCATTTGCAACATTTATTTGTTCTTTAACTAAATCTAAACGTGTAACCATTTCAGTAACAGGGTGTTCTACTTGTAACCTTGTATTCATTTCAAGGAAATAAAATTCACCTGTTTTGTTATCAACAATAAACTCTACTGTACCTGCATTTCTATAGTTAACAGCTTTTGATATTGCAACAGCAGAATCTGTCATTTTTTTTCTTAATTCATGAGTTAAAAATGTTGAAGGACTTTCTTCTATAACTTTTTGGTGTCTTCTTTGTATAGAACATTCTCTTTCACCTAAATATAAATAATTGTCATGACTATCAGCAAAAACTTGTTCCTATATGCCTAGGTTCTTCAAAGACATATTTTTCAAGATATACAGCAGGATTACCAAAATATGCCTTAGCTCTACTCTGTGCAAAGTTTTTAAAAGCTTTTTCAAAGATTCAACATATAATCTCATACCAATTCCACTACCACCAGCAGAAGCTTTAAACATTACAGGGAAACTTTATTTTTCAGCTTCATTTTTAGTTCATCATAATTGTCTATTACACCTGTCCTTGGTAATAAAGGAATATTTAGTACTTGCATTTAATTTCTTCTTGATTCTACTTTAAGAGCCATTTTTTCCATACTGTCTGTGGTAGTCACCCTATAAAAGTAACATATTTTCACATTTCTTTCACAGAACGCTTTATTTTCAGAAAGCAAACCATAACCAGGGTGTACAGCATCTACATTATTTTCTTTAGCAATTTCAATAATCTATCTATAAGATATTATAACAGTTGCTTCACCAACTAGAAAAGCTTCATCTGCAAATTTTGTATGAGGTGCATCTTTATCAGCTTCAGAATAAATTGCAAATAGCTTTATTCCCATTTCTTACAAGTTCTCATAACCCTTAGAGCTATTTCACCTCTATTTGCTATAAGTATTTTTTTAAACATAATTTATCTTTATTCCTTAGATATTAAATAATTTATACTAAATATTAACTTCAATTATTTTTTTAGACAATTAGAGCAAATTAAATGTCTATTAAAGCTAAAAAAATAAAAGAATATTTTTAAATATTACTTATAATTTTTACTTGATAAAAGATGATATAATCTTTTCAAGGAAATGTTAAAATAAGCTTTTAAAACTAATTTTCATTATTTTAATAATTCAAGTTTGGTAGTAAATTTTTATTTGAAAGGAGGAATAGTTATTGCTTAAATTTTAGGTAATAACAAACATTATGCTAAATCCTGTACTCTCTAATTTATCTCTTACAATAGAACAAATTAAGAATATTGAAACAGAACTAAATAAAACAATAAGTGGTAAAGAAAAAAATATGCTTGTTTTATTAGTTGAAAACAGTGGTCAAATAATTGCTACTAATGGTAAAAATACAAGAGATTATGATTTATCATCAATAGCTGCTTTATCAGTTGCTTCTTTTGAATCTACAAAAGGACTTGCAAAAGTAATGGGACAAACATTTAAATATGTTTTTAATCAAGGAACAACAAGTAATTTATTTATTACAAGAGCAAATGAACAAACTCTTTTAGTTATTGATTATGACCCACATATTCCAATACAAGAAGTTCATGAGGTTGTAGCTAATTTTGGAAATGAATTAAATAAACTTTCTAAAGATTGGAGTGTAATTGATAAAAATAAAGTCCAACCTGGTCATGGTCCACTTAAAAATGATAATCTCAATAATGATATTGATGATATGTTTGGAGCTTTAGGTTAATAAACCTTTTTGCTCTTCTGGAAGAAGTTGATTTAATCTTGTAGCATATATCTTTCTTATATACTCTATTTTCTCAGCTTCTTCTAATTGTTCATTTGGTAAATATTCTTCTGGTAAAATAGGTTTACCAACTATTACTCTCATTTTTGTTCTAAATTTAAATTTTTGTCCTTTTCCCCAAGCTTTATTTGTACCTACTAAAGCAACAGGTAAAACAGAAACAGGATGCTTTACTAAAATTCTTGCAACACCAGATTTTATAGGCATCATTTTACCATCTAAACTTCTACCACCTTCAGGAAATATAGTAACTAACCATCCATGTTCTAAAGCATAAATTGTATTATCAATAAAAGAAATATCTTTATTTTTTCTATTAATAGAATAAGCACCACTCCAACGAATTATTTTATTCATAATTGGAACTTTAAATAATTCTTCTTTAGCCATATAAGCAATAGGTTTAGGTACTGCAAATCCAACTAAAGGAGGATCAATATAACTATTATGATTTGCTATTATTAGAAATGTTTTGTTAAAATCAATATTTTCTTGACCTTCTATTGTTGTATTAAATATGACTTTGTATAAAAACCAAGCCATTATTCTTTGAATCCAATAATAAAAATTATATATTTTTACTGAAAAAACTTTATTATAATTAGTCATGTATAAAAATCTAAGTAAACATCCATAAAATAATTAAAATATTATAGTATAATTCGTTTTTAAAATAATACTTAAATTATTGTATTTTCTTAATGTTATTACTAATCTATTTTAAATAATTCATCTAAAGTATTTAAATCAAAAATATTATCAATTATATTTTGAAAAAAATCTATATTTGTATTATTATTTAGCATTTTAATTATGTTTTCAGGTAAGGCTCCAAATTTTTTTGTTAATAGATTAATTACAAGCTCTTTTTTAGCCTTAAATACACCTATTTGTTCACCTTTAGCAATTCCAATCTGTTCACCTTCAATTTTTCCCTTAGCAATTCCAATCTGTTCACCTTCAATTTTTCCCTTAGCAATTCCAATCTGCTCACCTTCAATTTTTCCCTTAGCAATTCCAGTCTGTTCACCTTCAATTTTTCCTTCAAGTTTAGCGTTATGTAATTTACTTATTTCATCATGTCTTGCTTTTTCTTTAACTTCAAGAAGTTCTCTAACACTGTCATCTCTCGATGCCTTTAACATCTCATTTAATGCCATTACTATTTCCTCCTCCTCTTTTAATTTACTTGGTATATTATCCAGATCATAAACATGATTCTCTCCATATTTCAATGCATAAAGCCATTTTTCAAACCTTGTATTTAAGTTCTCGGCTGATTTCTCTATGAACTTTGGTAATTCTATAAAATGTATCTCTTTTAAATCTGTTAACTCTTTCTTTGATCTTATATTCAAATATCTATAAATATTATGTATATCAACTTCTTCTTCTAGATATAAATAATCTAATATTGAAATACTTATTGTCTTTGATAAGGTATCATAAGGTTCACCTGATTTTAATTGACTTGTATAAAGTTTATCAAGATAATAATTTATTCTTTTAAGATAATCTCTTTTATCTTCTACTTGCATTTCAATATTATAGATTTTATTATTTCCATCTATTACTTTTACATCTAAGGTTGTTAACTTATCATTTATATATTCTTTGATATTTATTGTATTTAAAAATGTTAGACTTACTATTTTATGATTATTTTCCAAATCTAATATTGCATTAAGAAATGATATTAATATCTTTTCATTCTTTTGATAACCAAAAACTATTTTAAAGATAATATCATTTCTAAGATTTATAAGTTCATCAATATTCAACTTAGTGCCTCTTTTTATTATTTTTATTGATTGTTGATATTATTATCATTATAGCTTTAAATAATAATCATTTATCCAAAATCTAGTTGTATTTTATTATCTTGAAATTTAGCTTTAGCATCAAATACTTTTCCTGCTTTAGATTTTAAACCTTTTAGCTCTATAGTTTTATTATTAAGTAAGTCTATTGCTTCTTCTTTTGATATATCTTTTTCTAAAAACTTTTTCCATATAATTTTTTCACATTTTACACATTTATAGAGCTTAGTTAATTCATATATATCACCGTCACATGAACATTTTCCAATAATCTCACCATTTAAGTTCTCGTTATTAAAAATCAACTCAAGCTTACCATTTATTATTTTTGCATTAGCATCAAATTTTTTACCTTGTTTAGAAACTAAGTCTTTTAAACTTATTTCTTTACTATTAAATAAATCTTTTACATTTTTTTCTGTTAAAGTTTTTCCAATAAACTCACGCCATACAATACTTTCACATTTATTACATTTAAAAAATTTCTCAAACTCTAATATATCTTTACATTTTTCACATTTTTCTATAACTCTCATCTCTTTTAAATCTAAGTTTTTTAAGCCATCTATTTCTAAACTTACAACTTCTTTCATTTTATTTAAAAATTCAGAGTATCCTTGAAAACCTTGTTTGCCTTTATAAATATTATCAAGTTGATGTTCCCAACTCGCTGTCATTTCTGGATCTGTAAATTCTCTATCTTTTAAACTTTGAATTAGTTGGATTCCTTTAGGTTTTGGAATAAGATTTTTCTTTTCTAAAACTATGTATTCTCTAGATTTTAATGTTTCAATAATAGAAGCTCTTGTTGCAGGTGTTCCTAAATTAAGTCTTTCCATAACAGCAAGAATACTACTTTCTTTATACTTTTCAGGAGGTTTTGTTTCTTTTTTTTCAATAAAATCTGAGTTTTTATCAACAATATCATCTTTAGATAAATTTGGTAAGCTTTGATCCTCCTCTTGATTTTCATCTATATTTTTATCTTTTTTATAAAGTTCTTTCCAACCTAATTGTTTATCTATTTTTCCTCTAGATATAAAATTATGTTCACCGACTTTTGTATTAATTGTTGTTGTTTCATATAAATAATCAGGCATAAAAGCTCCTGTTAATCTTCTTGCAATTAATACATAAATATTATAATGTTCTTCTGTTAATTTATCATTTAATTGTTTCTTTGATAAAATATCTTGTGGAATTATTGCATAGTGATCTGTAAGTTTTTTAGTATTAAAAACACTTTTTCCAACTTTATCAATCTTATCTAATAAATTTTCTTTACCAAGCTTAGTTAAAACTTTTTTTACTAATTCTTTTGTATCTTTTTGTTCGTCAAGATGTTGAGCATCTGTTCTTGGATAAGAGATTTTTTTTGCTTCATAAAGTTCTTGTGCTAAATCTAAAGTTTGCTTGGCAGAATAAGCATATATTTGATTTGCTTCTCTTTGTAATGTTGTAAGACTATGAAGTAAAGGTGCTTTTTGTTTTTTTGCTTCTTTTGTTACTTTACTTACTATTCCTTGTTTTTGTTCTTTAATCTGTTCTAATATTTTTTCTGCTTTTTCTTTATCAAAAAATGAAGTAGAGTTTTTTTCGTCTTTATTTAATAAAGTCCCAATATATTTTTTACCATCTTTTGAAAATTCTGATTTTATAACCCAATAAGGTTTTGGTTTAAAATTTCTTATTTCTAATTCTCTTTCAACAATTATCTTTAAAATAGGTGTTTGAACTCTACCAATACTCCAAATACTTTTATCTGTAGCTTTTATTGTTGCAAGTCTAGTTAAATTTATACCAAATAACCAATCAGAATGTTGTCTACCTAAAGCAGAATAATATAAACTATCAAAATCATGACCATCTTTTAACTTTGTAAATTCTTTTTTTACTGCATCAGGAGATAAAGCCTCTGATGTCCAAAATCTCTGTATTTTACCTTTATATTCAGCTAATTCAAGTATTAATCTTGCTATTAATTCACCCTCTCGACCAGCATCTGTTGCTATTACAACACACTCAGCTTTTTTTAGTAAATTTTTTATTATATTAAATTGATTAACTTTATCTTCTGTTACTTTATAGGTGAAGGTTTCAGGCAGTATCGGTAGTGTATCAATTTTCCATTGTTTAGGTGCTATTTCTTCATTTATTTCTGCTAAATGCCCAACAGCCCAAGTAATATAATAATCACCTGATTTTAAGTAACCATTATGTCTTTCTATATTTCCTAGACCTTTTCCAAGATCCATAGCAACAGAAGGTTTTTCGGCTAATACAAGTTTCATATTATTTAGTATCTATATAAACAAACATAACTACTCATAAATACGACCTACTTCTAGAATTATCCCTAAAGTTTTCCAATTAATATTTTCTGAATAAATACTAGGAATATTTTTATTTCCTATAAATCCACGCAAACCACATTCTAAATTCATAAAAGGTGAAAAATTATACCAATAATTACCTGTTTCAGATTTAATACCAAAATATTTAAGTTCATCTTTTAATTCTTTATCTCTCATCTTCCTTAGTTCAGCAATCTGAAATAATAAAACTTGCTTAAAAAATTCTAAATCATCATTTATAATATCTTCATCTGGTGGCTCTATAATTTTTAACCATTTATCATTAAACTCTATTGGTTTTTCAAAAAAGGAATCTTTTATTAGAGAATAAAATAAATTCAAAGAAGGTTTTTCTAATTTATACTTATCAATCAATTTATACATAGATCTAAGATATATTTCAAGTTCACAAGGTTCTTCTATTTCATTTTCTAGTTCACATACTACATATTCAAATTCTTCCCAATCATTTACAGTTATATTATTCATAAATTAAAATAAAGCTATACCTGATGTTTCCTTTTAGTATTATCTTTTATTACTTGTTTATAAACGTTTTCTTCTAAAAATTTAGGAAATCTATCTTCTAATATAGCTTGTCTTGCTTTTTTCATTAAATCAAATAAATAATAAATATTATGTAAACTAACTAAGCTAAATCCAAAAGTTTCATTAGCTTTTATTAGATGTCTTAAGTATCCTCTAGTGAAGTTTTTACAAGTATAACAATCACAACCCTCAACCAAAGGAGAAAAATCCTCTTTATATTGAGCATTTTTTAAGTTCATTCTCTGACCATCTGCAAAAACAGTACCATGTCTTCCAATTCTGGTTGGCATTACACAATCGAACATATCTATACCTGTCTTTACTCCTTCTAATAAATCTTCTGGAGTTCCAACACCCATAAGATATCTAGGCTTATTTTCAGGTAATAATGCTGGTGCATAACTTAAGACTTCATACATTGATTTTTTATCTTCACCAACAGATAATCCACCTATAGCATAACCAGGGAAATCAAGCTCTATTAATTCTTTTGCACTCTTTTCTCTTAAGTCTCTAAATAAATTACCTTGCATTATCCCAAATAAAGCTTGTTCATCATCTCTTTTATGACCTTCTATACATTGGACAGCCCAACGAGTAGTTCTTTCTACAGCTTTTTTAGCTTCATGGTAATTACAACCAGCAGGAGCACATTCATCAAATGCCATGATAATATCTGCACCAATACTATTTTGAATTTCCATTGATTTTTCAGGACTTATAAAATGTAAAGATCCATCATGCCAAGATTGAAATCTTACACCTTCTTCAGTTATCTTTCTCATTTTACTTAAGCTAAAAACCTGAAAACCGCCACTATCTGTAAGAATAGATTTATTCCAGTTCATAAATTTATGAAGTCCACCAGCTTTTTCAATTAGTTTATGACCTGGTCTAAGATATAAATGATATGAATTAGATAACATTATTTGAAAGCCCATTTGATCAACATAATTATGATCAATGGTTTTAATTGTTGCTTGAGTTCCAACAGGCATGAAAACAGGAGTTTCTATAACACTATGAGGCGTTTTTAAAATACCTGCTCTAGCACCAGTTACAGGACAAGTTTTTAATAATGTATATTCTATTGCTTTCTTCATAATAAAATATTATCTTCTACCTTTTCTTACACCCTTTTTAGGTCTTCTATCTCTATCACCACTTCTTGAATCTCTGTTATCTCTAGAAGAATCTCTATCATTTCTAGAACTTCTTCCTCTTGAGCCTCTAGAGTCACCTTCAGCCATTCTTGTAAATTTAGGTTCTTCATCTCTTAAGAATCTTTCAAAACCTTCTTCTTTACCAGAACCTCTACTGCTTCTTTCTCCTCTAGATCTTCCACCTCTATCGTTTCTATCTCCTCTATCAGATTTCTCACTTCTGTCTTGAGCGATTTCTACGCTAACTTTTTTACCTTTAATTTCATTACCATTCATGATTTCTAAAACTTGTTTTGCATATTCTTTAGGAACTTCAACAAAACTAAATTTATCATAAATATCTATTTCCCCAACATTATTTCCATCAATACCTGTTTCACCAGCTATTGCACCTAAAATATTTTTAGGACTTACTTTATCTCTATGACCAACACTTATAAATAGTCTTGCAATACTACCTGATAATTTTCCACCTTTTTTTCTTTCAACTCTAGAAACGTCTTTAACATCAAATTCGTCTTTTGTATTTTCGCTTAATCCCAAATTAAGTTTTAAAAGAGATGCAGCAATATCTGTTGTGGTAAATTCTTCATTATCTAAAAACTTCTCAATTATTTTTACATATTTATCGATACTTTCATTCTCAATAATTCCTTTTATCTTATTAAGATAGTCATTAATCCTTATCTCTTCAACTTCATTTAATAGGGGAACTTTTTGAGCTTTTATTTTTGTTTTTGCATATTTTTGTATATCACGTAATTTATACATATCTCTACTACTTACAAAAGTAAATGCTTTACCATCTTTTCCTGCTCTACCTGTTCTACCAATTCTGTGAACATAGCTTTCTTCATCATAAGGAATATCATAGTTTATAACTATTTCAATATCATCAACATCTATACCTCTTGCAGCAACATCAGTTGCAACTAAAAGTTCGATATTACCAGCTCTATAACGCTTCATTACATTTTCTCTTTGAGCTTGTCTCATATCACCATGTAAAGCATCAGCAGAATATCCTCTACTTTGTAATTGTTCAACTAAGTCATCAACTCTTTTCTTTGTATTACAAAAAACTAAGCCTAGTTTTATATTATTTATATCCATTAATCTTGAAAGAGCTTCAAATTTATTTGATTCTTTTACTTCAAAGTATATTTGTTCAATATTTGGAACAGTAAGTTCATTATGAACAACTTTAACTAATTCAGGTGAATTTTGGAATTTTTTGGTAAGCTCTAAAATAGGTTTAGGCATTGTAGCAGAAAAGAAAACTGTTTGTTTTTCATCTGGTGTTGATTCTAGAATATGTTCTATATCTTCAACAAAACCCATATTAAGCATTTCATCAGCTTCATCAAGAACAAATAATTTAATAGAATTTAATTTTAAAGTTTTTCTCTCTAAATGATCTATAACTCTTCCTGGAGTACCTATAACAACTTGACTACCTTTTTTAAGTCCTTGTATTTGTCTTTCAATAGATTGCCCACCATAAATAGGAAGAACATTTATACCTTTTTTGTACTTACTTAATTTTGTTATTTCTTCTGAAACTTGTAAACATAATTCTCTTGTTGGACAAAGTATTAAGACTTGAGTTTCATTACTTTTTATATTAATTTTTTCTATAGCAGGAATTCCAAAGGCAACAGTTTTTCCTGTTCCTGTTTGAGCTTGTCCAATTATATCTTTTCCTTCCAAAAGTAAAGGAATAGCAGCTGATTGAATAGGTGAAGCTTCTTCAAAACCCATATCATCAATAGCTTTTAGTATTTCTTTTGAAATATTTAGTTCATTAAAATTTAATTTTTGCATGTATTTACAAATTATTTTATTATTAGATTTTGAATAATAATACTTTTAGCTTTTAATTGTGGGTATTTTTTGCAGATATTAATATTAATCTATATTTGTTAACCTAATCTTAAAAAACGGAAGTGAATGGGAATCGAACCCACCCAAGAAAGATTAACTTCCTCAAACTAATTTTGAAGATTAGCAGTCCCACCAGAAACTTATCACTTCCAATCTTAATATTTACATAAAATCTTTTGATTAAATATTAAAGTTGATAATTTTTATATTATTTTAATCTTTAATGTGTAAAATACTAATACACAGGAAACTCTACAATATTTTTATAAAAAGAAAAATAAATAGACGTATCAGAATAATAATCTTTTTTTTCATCTTTTAAGAAAAGACTTGCTAACAAAGCAAACCTTTCTTCTATACTCATAGACAAAATTGCATTATTTGCATTATGGAATGTTAAACTTGAACTAAATTCATAATTTTCGTGATAAATTTTTAACATTTTAGCTCCTAATTTATCAGGTAATAATTTAAATTTATTTTTATTCATTAGATCTAATAAAATAAAGTTCGTATGTTGGTTTAATGCAATATCAGTGAATAACTTAGTTCTAAACTTATCATCCATATTATTTATATTATTAATAAGGATTGATATTATTTTATTTAGGTAGCGAGTTACTCTTTGCATCATCTCTTCATTCTGTTTTTCTAATTTAGGATCAGTTATTAAATTATATAAAACATCTCCTAATTCTTTTCTTATTTTTTCAGGCATATTATCCCAATTCTTATAAAAAGTTAGATTAATAGCTAGATATTGCCTATTTAATACATCATCCATATTGAAAGTATATTTTGAATTTTTATCCTTATACTTATTAATTTTTACTATTTCATTTTCTAAATCTTTTAGAGCTTTAATATATTCAGTAGATTTATCATGTATATATTCAATGTTTGGAACAATAATTCCAATAGTATCCCAAAAATCTGATTTGTTATTTAGATATTGATTAATAACAGTCATTCTTTCTTTGTATGGGTAGTAACCACTGAATAAACTATTTAAAATATTTTTTCTGAGTTCTGGATCTTTATAATATTTAAAAATAGACTTACTAATTGAGTCAGGTAAAAAAGTCATATTTCGACCAACAGCTATAATTAGATATGGTAGAGCTTCTTTATTACTTTTTAAATTATTAACAATAATTGTTAACTCTTTAGGTAAAATTTTTGTGTAATTATAAATTAAACCTTTTGCAACATACTTACTTAACTCTTTATCTTTACTAAATTCTATTAGTTTCTTTTTTAATTTCTCAGGAAGTAAAATATAATTTTCAAGTAATAGATAAGTAATAGGTATTTGATTTAATTTGTCTGTTTTTAGTAAATTATTTATTAATTCATCTCTTAATTCTGAACTAAATAAATTAAAATTATTTTTTAAAGTAAAAGAAGCATATACACTTGTAACTTTATTAAGAGATAGTTTTTTTATAATTTTTACTCTTTCATTTTCAGGAAAATTCCTATAGGTAAAAATAAAGGCACTTGCAAAATTCTTAAGATTTTTATTATCAAGCTTATTTATATCAAGTTTTACTTTTTTTGAAAATTTACTATAATTATTTGCGTATTGCCAAATTGTTTCTTCATTTGGTAGAAAATTTTCTTCTAACTTATTTAATATTGCTTGTTTAATATCTTGAGGAAAGTTGCCTAAAAAATAATGTAGATTTTTTCTCTTCAATACTTCATTTATATTATCTGTACTTTTAATTAAATCTAATGTTAATTTTTTATTTGATTCTGGTAATGTAGTTATATAACATATTAAAAATAATAACAATTCATCTTTTTTGTTGTTTTTCAATAGATAATCTTTTAAATTAGTGAAAATATACTCTTGTCTAGTAGAGAAAGTGAGAGTAGGATTAGAATAAAAGTCATCTTGAGGATTAAGAAAATCTTGTTTAAGACTATAAAATAATGAAAAAAATAAAATATCTCTGCCCTCCTTAGATTTAATAAAACCTTTGAATGTTTCTAAAAAAAGTTCTTGAGGTAGAAAATTAATTATTAATGAGAGCATTACAGATTTTTCAGAATTCAAATTTTTATTATCCAAAATCCTCTTTATATCTTTTTTATCTTCTAATGATAATTGTTCATAACCTTGAAATAAAGCGTTAAATAAATAGTAATCACTAAACCTATCAATACATTGAGTTATTTTATCTATTTTTTCTTTTAAAGGTCTTTTTTGTGGATCAATTGAAGCTACTCTAATATTAATAGAACCAAAAATAATAGGTGATTGCTCTTCATTATATTTTTTTTGTAAGTATTTTTTATTAATAGTATTAAATAATTCTTTTATTATAGTATTTTTAGTGTTTACTGAGAATTTATCAAAATGTTGGCTTAAAGTAAAATTTACAAATGTAGAAATTTTATCTTTCTTATATAGTTTTAATGAAATTTTTTCACTAATATTAATAGGTAACTTATCAAATTTATCGGCTAACAAATAACCTAAATAACTCTCATTAATATTTTTCAATAGTAATACTTTACTCACAAAACTTGTTATCTGCTCATTATCAAAATCATCAATATATTCAATAAAAAGTAATAACGCTTGTTCTGAGCTTTCTTTAGAATTTAATAAATTATTGATTTGTTCTAATTTTTGTTCTTTAGTTAATTCACTAAAAGAATTATTTGACTTATTTTCATTTTTACTTTCTGAATAATTATAATCATTATAATCTGGTTCTTTAGAAAAAAGTTTTACCCATATTTCATTAGGAATTTGTTCTTTATATTCTGAAAAAATCTCATAATCACATAAACCATCAATATTATTACGTTTAGAAAGTTTATTTAGTAAATCAAGTTGAATATTTTTAGGAATATAAGAAAAACTATCAGAAATAGCATCACATAATGTAGATGAATCTACTTCATCACTAAATGGTAAAATCATATCTATAATATGCTTTGGCATTTTATTATAATTTTTTAAAGTTGAAATTAATAATTCTCTTAAATTTGTTTTTGCTTTTATATGTTTTTCAAGCAAATCTCTTAAATTATCAGGCATAATATCATATCTAGAAATTATAGTTCTTATAACACCTTTATCATTAATTGGGTTTTTAGATAATTCTGTAACTAACTTTATAAGTTTTTCTTTTGGAAAAAGTTGACTATAATTACTAATAGAATTAGATAAATTCTCTGATATTTTTGAATCACTAGCATAAATTTCCAATAAACTTGTTATTTCTTGTGGTAAAGAATTATATTTATGTACAATTGGATAAATAAATTCACTAGATTTGATACCACTTTTAATAATCTTGGGAATTAAACTAGTTAAATCTTTATCAAATTTATCATAGTTATCTATTAAAAGTGTAAATAAAAAAGTATAAAGTTTATCAACATCAATATTTTTTATTATAAAAGATTTATTTTTTTCTGAAAAATATTGATAATTAAGTAATATACTTGTTATTACTTTTATACTATTAGTTCTTTCATAATCTTTTACCTTACTACTTGAATTTATTATTTCTGGTAGTTTATGTTTTATTTTATTTAAGTTTATATCTAAAATTTTATTTCTATCATTTAATGGAAAGTTTTCAAATGAATTAGATTCATATGTATTAGATATATTTAAAATATCATAGTTTACAGACTTTTCAGAAATAAATAATATTTTTTCTTTGTATTTATCAGTTAATTTATTATAGTTTTGAAATAAAAATCTAAAGAAAAGCTCTGCATTTCCAGATGATTCATAAGTATATATATTTGTGATAATTTTTTCAAATAATTTATACCTTAATTCTTCTGGTAATTTATCATATAAATTTATAAATGTTATTATTTCATTGTTCCAGTTAGCATTTAATATTTTTTCTATATAAATTTTAAATATATCAGGATTATTTGTCTTTTCTATAATATCATAATCAATATAAGTTGGTTTATATTTTATTATATTAGTTATAATCTCGTTTCTGTCTATCTCTGGAATATAATCAAACATTCTTCTTAAACTATAGTTAGTTATATTAGGTTCACCTAAATTATTTGTCTTAGAAAAACTTTTAATAATTTCTTTTTGTGATTGAGCTAGAGATTTATAATATCTTAATGCTATATATACTTTAATATTAATATCTGAATATTTACTAACTTTAATATTAGGAGAATCTAAAATTTTCTGAATAATCTGTGATTTTTCATTATCAGATTTTGTATCTAAAATTCTAAATAAATCATTTTCGATAATTTTAGTTGAATCAAAATCCATACTTTCAATTTTTTTTAAAATGTCTTCAAAGTTATTCATATTTTGACTATTAATTGTTTTGGTATTATTAATATCTTGAGAATATACAACACTAGACGACATAACTAATGAAGATAATAAAGATATTAATAAAATTTTTTTCATAATATATTTAATTTATAAATTTTAAATTTGTAAAATTAGATAATCAGTATATCTTGAATAAGAGTTATTCACAATAATATTTTTTATAGACATTAATTATCACTTCCATATCTAATATTTACATAAAAATTACAAAATAAAAATATTTAGTTAGTAAAACTAATTGATAATGTATAAAAATTATAAAAAATATATTGGAGGATAAATGCTAGGTATAGGAGCACCAGAATTAATATTAATTTTAATAATTTCATTAGTTATTTTTGGACCAGCAAAATTACCAGAAATTGGTAAAGGAATTGGTAAATCATTAACAGAATTTAAAAAAGCATCAAAAGAAATTACAGAAATAAAGGAGTAAATTTATGTCAGAAAATATTGAAAAAATTACAACAAGAAAAGATTTTATAAAAAAAGGATTTTTTACTATAGGTTCATTATTATTAAGTTCAGAGTTATTAAATTCATGTACAACACCAAGTACAAATACACGAAGTATTACAGATTCTTCATGTACAATAGCTCCAACAGAAACCAAAGGGCCTTTTCCTATAAAAACACCATCTGAGCTTATTAATTCAAATATAGTTTCTGATAGGACAGGAGTTGCTCTATTAGTAAAAATAAAAATCCAAGATACAAAAAATGGATGTAAACCTATAGAAGGTGCATTAGTTGATATTTGGCATTGTGATAAAGATGGTTATTACTCTGAGTATGGAGCAACACAAATGCAACAAGTTGATTATACAAATGTACATTTTTTAAGAGGTAGACAAACTACAGATAAAAATGGAGAAGTTCAATTTATATCAATTTATCCAGGATGGTATCGTGGAAGAGCACCTCATATACATGTAGAAGTTTTAAGTAATTCTGGGTCATCATTGGTTATTACACAAATCGCATTTCCTGAAGATGTCTCTAGTATTGTTTACTCATCTCCTTTATATTCATCTCATGGACAAGCTGATACCAAAAACAATTCTGATAATGTATTTAGTGATAGTTTATCTTTAAATATGGGTTCAATAACAGGAAATATTAATGATGGTTTTGTTTTAACTAAAAGTATTAATGTTTAGAATTTATATAGGTGAATATACAAAAAAGTTATTAGACTATATAAATATTCATCTATAAAGTATAAAATGTAACTATCATTCACTACATATACAGATATTAAATTATTATTATTTATAAACTTTTTAAAAAGTTGTTTTCTTTTTCTTCTCTATTAAAACATGAACTATAAAACCTAAATAGTTTAAAGGTATATTCGCAATATTATCTTTTTATAAATATTATTTATATAAAAACTACAAAATAATAATAACAAAATTAATAATATTTTAAGTTTTTAATACAAAGTATTGCCTTATACTTTTAGTCTATACATAATTTAAGTTTATAATTTATATACGGTTAAACTGATGATACGTTCTGATAAAGAAGATATATTAAACATAATAATTGATGAAGAAAAACTTCAAGCTAAAATAAAAGAAATTGCAGAAAAAATTTCTAATGACTATATAGATAAAGATCTTTTACTTATATGTGTTATGAATGGTTCTGTTTTCCTTAGTGTTGATTTAATTAAACAATTAACTGTTAGAGCTGACTTAGATTTTATAAGTGTTGGTAGTTATAGCAAAACAGAATCAACTGGAAATGTTACTTTATATCGAGATATTTCAACAGATGTTAGTAATAAAGACGTCTTAATTATTGAAGATATTTTGGATTCTGGTAGAACATTTTCATTTTTAGTAGAACATTTTAAAAGTAAAAATCCTAAAAGTTTAAAAACATTTTCATTGTTAGATAAGCCAGATAGAAGAGTAAAAGATGTTCATCTTGACTATGTTGGATTTGTAATTCCTGACATATTTATAGTAGGATATGGAATGGATTATGAACAAAGATATAGACAATTACCATTTATTGGTGAATTAAAGCCTGAAATTTATTCAGAATAATAGCTCCAGAGCTAATTTTAGTATAAGAATAAGAGGTGTTATTTTATGATAGATCCAAAGATTGTAAATCCTGAAGTCTTAAAATATGTTTTAAAGACAAATCCAGAACCTCCTATTATTTTTTCAAAAATAGAAGAACAAGCAAGAAATGAAAATAGACCAATAGTTTCTAAAGATGCAGGATTATTTCTACATCTTATTACAAAAATAACTAATGCAAAAAGAGTTTTAGAAATAGGTTGTAATATTGGTTACTCTGCTACATGGTTTGCAACTGCATTAGGTGATGATGGTCATTTAGATACATTGGAAATTAATGAAGAAACTGCAAAAGAAGCAGAAAAGTTTTTTAAAGAAGCACAAGTAGCAAATAAAATTAAAATACATATTGGACCAGCTTTAGAAACAATCCCAAACTTAAAAGAAACATATGATATTTTATTTATTGATGCAGCTAAACAACAGTATAAAGATTATGTAGAATTATGTCTTGATAAATTAAGAAAGGGAGCTTTAATTCTGGTTGATAATGTCTTATGGAGTGGAAAGGTAGCAAATGAAGATATTCCTAAAGATGATAAATTAACAAAAGCTCTTAAAGATTTTAATGAATATTTTAGTAATCACCCTGATATTGAAACAACAATTTTAACTATTGGTGATGGAATTGCTTTAGGTATAAAAAGTAAATAATGTATACAGATCCAAGTATCGACTCAATTAAAGAAATGATAACTCAAGGTAATGAGTTATTAAAAAACAAACAATATGAAAAGTCTATTTTAATTTTTAAAGATATTATCAAACTAAAACCTAATTATGCAAATGCCTATAATTGTTTAGGAACAGCTTATATGCAAATAAATAATATTGATAGTGCTATAGATTCATATAAAGCAGCTTGTAGAATAAAACCTGATTTTGCAGAAGCTCATAATAATATAGGCATAGCTTATGAAATGAGGGGGAAATTAGATTTAGCTATAGAGGAATATAAATCAGCTATTAGATTTAAAGAGGATTTTAGTGATGCTTATTATAATCTTGGAATAGTATACTATATGCAAGAAAAGTGGCAAGAAGCTATTAATAATTGGAAAAAGGTTGTTGAGTTAAGTCCTAAGCATTATCAAGCTCATAATAATATAGCAGGTGCATATATAAAACTAAATCAAAATTCTAATGCAATAATACAATGGGAAATATTATTATCTCTTAATCCTGAACATCCTAATGCTTATTATAGTTTGGGATACTTATATGAAGAAAAAAAAGATAAAAAAAATGCAATAAAAAACTTTGAAACATTTTTAGAAAAAGCAAAAGATAAGTCTTTTAAAGAACTAAGAAAAATAGCTAAGGAAAAATTGAAAGAACTTAATACATGAAATTAATAATTTCAATTGCTTTTATATTATTTTCTATAAAAATATCATTAGCAAATGATACAACTTGGTCTAAAGCTATAGATATCTCTGAAAAAAGCAAAAATTATAGGGCAAAAAATGTATATACAACTATTTATGAATTAAATAAAGATGGTTCTATAGCTTCTAATCAAGAAATATATCAAAAAATAAGATTAGGTAAAGAAATAAAATATGACACTATAAAAGTTATAAAAGATGGTAAAGATATAACTCAAGAAGCATTAAAAAAAAGAAAAGAACAAAAAAAAAGAGATTTTTTTACAGAGGAAAATGATATTTTTTCGAATAAAGTTCAAAATAAAATATCTTATGAGAAAATAGGTAATCAGATTATTAATAAAAATATATGCTATGTTTATTCATATAAGTATGATAAAAATGACAAAGAAAAATATCAAGGAAAAGCTTGGCTAAATAGTAAAACTGGTGAGCCTAATAAAATTGAATATACTATGAACCCGTTACCAATGGGCTTAAAGGATATATCAATCTTATATAATTATGAGAGTCAAAATAATAAAACATATATCAAAACAATAAAAGTTAATGGTGAAGCGTCTTTCATTTTATTTAAGAAAATATTTAAACTTAATGTAGATTTAAGTGATTTTAAAGAAATAAACTAATTATTTTCTTCTAGTAGTTCTTCTGGTCTTGATGGTGGTATTCTTAGATATTTTAAAACACCTTCTGATATTCTTCTAAAAACTGGAACTGCTGTAAGACTAGCATAATGTGCAGTTTTAGGGCTATCATATAAAACAAATGCTGTTACTTTTGGATTTTCACCAGGAAAAAATCCTAAAAATGAAGAAATAACATTTCCACTATATCTACCATTTTCAACTTTATCAGCAGTTCCAGTTTTACCACCAATTGTGTATCCTGCTATTCGTGTAGCTTTACCTGTTCCTTCTTTATCCTGAACAACTTCTAATAAAAGTTTTCTTATTTGTTCTGCTGTATTTTCAGATAAAGTTCTAATTTCTTTACTCTTATATTCTTTTATGATCTCATCATCTGGGCCAACAATTTCTTTTATAATTCTAGGCTCTATTCTTATCCCTTTTCTTACAATAGCACTCATAGCTGTTACTATTTGTAAAGGTGTTACTGAGACTCCTTGACCAAAAGAAATTGTAGATTGTCTACTTTGTGCCCATGGTAATTGTGGCAATACTCCATCAACTTCTCCTGAAAGTTGAGAGTCTGTTTTTTTCCCAAATCCAAATTTTTCTAATAAATCTCTATGTTCAGTAGGATTAATTCTTCTAGTTACTAAACTTGTTCCTATGTTACTAGATGTCTTTAAAATATCTACAGGTCTTAAGTCTTTTGAAACATAAGAACCATGATCCGTTACAGGCCATCCATCAACTCTGATCATAGGAGGACAATGGATATATTCATTTAATCTAACTTTTCCTTTTTCAAGTGCTGCTGCTATAGAAAATATTTTCATTGTTGAACCTGGTTCATAAACATCAGTAACAGCCCAATTTTTAATTATTTCCCAGTTATTTTTATTTTTCTCTAAGACTTCTGAATAATTATTTATATCATAATTAGGATATGTTGCAAGAGCTAATAAGTCTCCATTTTCAAGATCCATAACAATAGCCAAAGCTCTTTTAGCTTTATACTCCTTTAAACCTTTTTCTAATTCTCTTTCTGCTATATATTGAATATTCTCATCAAGTGTTAAACGTACTTTATTTGTTTTAGCTTTTGATGTAGTTACTTGATCTATAGCTTCTTGATTTAAAACTTCAGAACCTCTTGCATCAAGAAAAATCTTTTCTTGTTCAGTTTTTCCTGTCAAAACAGAATCAAAAGCATGTTCTATTCCTGATAAACCATTATTATCAATACCAGTAAAACCTATTAATGAAGATGCTAACTCTTTTTTAGGATAAATTCTTTTACTTTCAAATACATAATTTATACCAGGAAGCTTTAAAGATTTTATCTTGTCTAATAATGAAGAATCCATTTGTCTTTTTAACCATGTAAATGCATTAGGTCTCAATTCTGGTTCTATTTTTTTAGAATCAGATTTTATTGCTAAAGATATTTTTTCTGCCATTTCAGATATTTTATATTTTTTTAAATCATATTCTTCTGGATTTGTATATAAAACAATATTTTTATTCTCAAATTTATATTCTATACCAGGAATATCTAATTTTTTAATTCTTTCTAAAACAGAATCATCCAAAGGTCCTTTCCATATTATATTTTTTATTTCAAGTTTTTTTATTACTTTTTCTATATCTTCGTTTATTATTGGAGATATTTTAGAAGCCATTTCTTCTATGGAATATTTATTAAGTTTATATTCTTTTGTATAAGCGTATAATGAAATTGATTGAGTATCTATAGCTAAAACATTTTTGTCACCATTGCGATCAGTTATAAGACCTCTTTTTTTTGAAAGTGCTATGGGTCTTCTTTGTTGATTTTCAGCTCTTTGTTTTAGATCTTCATGTTTAATTATTTGTAAATAAAATAAACGAGATGCTAATAAAAATAAAACCAATACAAATAAAGAATGTAATAAATATATTCTTTTATTAACTTGTCTTTGAGTTAAATACATTAATACCCTATTGGAACTAAAACCTCTTTATCCTTAGGAGCAATTTGTGTTGTATATAAAGCTTTATTATCTATTTGTTGTGGTAAAGGTAAATAATTAATTTTTTGACTTTCAGCTAAAGTCATACCTAAACTATTTAAAGCAACTTTTTCAACTTTAGCAAGTTCTTTTAAATTTGCAAGATCAACTTTTAAAAAGTCATTAGATTCTCTTAATTTATTAATTTCAACTTGGAGTTTATTTGCACTTACTCCTGCTTGAACACTATGAAAATAAATAAAAGATTGGGCTACTAATAAAGCAAATATCATAGACATCATAAAATAATTTAACTTAGTTAAAGGTTTCTTTGTACCCTTAACTATTATTGCAGAACTTTTTTCTAATTTTTTTAGAGGTTGTGTTACAGAAACTTTTTTAGGTTGAACTTGTATATTTGTATTTGTAAAAGGTGTTACGTAATCAAGTACTTTAACTTCTAAATTGCTTGCCATTTTTTCTCCCAATCTCAATTATATTTTCTCAAGAATTCTCAACTTTGCACTTCTTGCTCTAGGGTTTTCTTTTATTTCAGAATCTTTAGCAATAATTGGTTTTTTTGTAATAATCTTTGCTTCAGATTTTTTATTACAGTTGCAAATGGGTTGTCTAGGAGGACATATACACTCTTTAACTATATCTTTTAAAGAATTTTTTACAATTCTATCTTCTAATGAATGGAAAGATATTATTGCAAGTCGTCCACCTTTTTTTAAAACCTTCAAGGCTTTAGGAATAACTTTCTCTACACCCTTTAACTCATCATTTACTGCAATTCTGAGGGCTTGAAAAACTCTTGTTGCGGGATGAATACTACCTTTATACTTTTTACCTTCTAAAGATTTAATAATCACTTCGCTTAATTGAGTCGTAGTTAATATAGGAGTCTTTTTTCTTGATTGAACTATTGCATCAGCTATGGTTTTACTATAAGGTTCTTCTCCATACTCAGAAAATATTTTTACAAGTTCTTCTTTACCTAAAGTATTTACCAAATCTGAGGCTTTTGGTGTTTCACTTTCATCTTGAGAAAAACGCATATCAAGAGGTGCTTCTTTAGAAAAGCTAAAGCCTCTTTCAGCCTTATCAAGTTGAGGTGATGAAACCCCTAGATCCAAAAGTATCCCATCCAGTTCTTGAATTTTGTATTCTTCAGCAATTTTGTCCAAATCTACATAATTCGCTTTGATAAGTTGATAATTTTTAGCAACTTTATCCAAAACTTTTTGGGCTGCATTTATTGCTTCTATATCCCTATCAAAACAATAAATAAAACCTTCAGGACCAATTTTTTTTAATATCTCGGAGGAATGCCCTGCTCCCCCTGTAGTACAATCAAGGTACTTTCCACCTTTTTTGCAAATCAAGCCTTCTATTGTTTCATCAAATAAAACAGACTTGTGAGCAAACTCACTACTCATAAACAATGCCCTATAACTTAAGACTACCCTAATACTATTCGTATTTCTTGTGATTTACACCACATTATATAAACATATTAAATCATTATTAAATAAACTTAACAAAACTATACTTTAAATTTATCTTTTAGCTATGTATTTACTCTAAATAACCTTAAAAAGATTCATAAGAATATATAAAGTAAAACCTAAGCCATTAGAATAATTTAATTTCATTAGCTTATCATAGTTTTTCATTATTTCTTTTTCATCATATTTCTTACCCCATATAAAAAGTTGTATGAGGAAGAATATATAAAAGCAAAGTATTAAGGAAAAATCTACATAGCTTTTTCTTAAATAAATAACACTAAGAATTGACACTGCTGATAAAAAGACACATATACCAGAAAATATAAATGATTTTTTTACACCAAAATATACAGCAAAAGTTATATCATTTCTTCTTTTATCTTCTTCTATTTGATATAACTGTGTTAATGGATAAACACCAAATGACATAAAAATAGTTGTAAACATTCCAAGTATAAAAATTAAATAATTACTTATTATTTCTGTACTAGAAAACCAACCAGCCATAAAAGCTAAGCCACCTTGACCAAAACCAACAGTAAAAATACTTAAAAAAGGATTAGATTTCCATCTAGTTGATTTGTATGAATATAAAATAGATAAAACAAAGAATATAAAATAAATTATAAAAAAACTTATATTAACATAAAAAGATAAAATTAATCCTATTAATTTACAAAGAACAGAAAAATATAAAAGATTATCATTTACTTTTGGTGGATTTTTTAAGCCTCCTATTGGACCTTCATCTTTATCATAATATGAATTATATGCATTTGAGCCTCCATATAAAAAAACATGAAAAGATATAAAAGCTATAAAAAAATTCCAAGAAAAAATTCCTTGACTTAACATAAATCCCCAAAGAAATATTGGTGCAAGAACTAAAGACATATTTAATCTTAGGTGAAGAAGTAGATTTTTCATTAAATTTTTTATCTAAAAATGTAAATTTTATAAAAGTTTAACCTTTATATAATCATTATGTATATAGTATATGATGATTTTTTTTCAAATATTAAGTAAAATAATTATTTAATAGAAAGAAATGTAGCTAAATTTAAAGTTTCTATAAAATAGTATAAATATAAGTGTACGCAATAACTTGCATTAGTTTTTTGTAATTTTAATGAAAGGTAGTTTATGCGGGTTGCGGTACTAAGTAAGGACTATGAGCCTTTAACCTATTGTAATGCTGAAAGAGCAATTACTCTTTTATATCTTAATAAAGCAGAATCCATTAAAGATTCAAACTTATTTCTTAGATCTGTTAGTGCAGTTTTCAAGGTTCCAGCAGTTATAAGATTACTTTATAAAACAGCAAAAAGATTTATTCCTACAATTAAGTATTCAAGAAGAAGCATTCATCAAAGAGATAATTATACTTGTCAATATTGTGGGTATACAAAAGATTTATCAATAGATCATGTATTTCCTGTTTCAAGAGGTGGTAAATCAACATGGGAAAACACTGTAACAGCTTGTCAAAAGTGTAATAGTAAAAAAGGAAATAAAACACCAGAAGAAGCAGGAATGCCATTAAAAAGACAACCTGTTAAACCTAATATAATAGATGAGCTAAATTGGGATAATATTTTTACATAATACAGTCTTGGTATCTGATATTTAAAATGTTTAGTGAAAATGTAAAACTGTATATTTAATATTTTTGCTTGTTATTTTCTTAAAGCAATCTTTTTAAGATTGATAGAATAAAAGAACATAATTTATAAGGTCTTTTAAAAATTTTTGAATAAGTTTATTAATGAAAATAAGTAAAATAATTATACCAAGCTATAATCAGTTCCAAAGTTTTGAGATAGATTTAACTTATCCAGAAAATCATCAAAAAGCAGGACAACCATTAGAGAAGGTTTGTTTTATTGGTAAAAATGGAACAGGTAAATCAACAATTTTGGAGTTGATAAATAGTATTTTAAGAACTAATTGTAATTATCCTATTTTAGGAAATTCTAGTGAATTATCAAGAAAAATAATTTTAAAAACTCAATATAGTTATAAAAGCTTTTATTTAATAAATTCTTCTTCTATTACTTATTCTAATAATCCTAAATATATTTTAGATTCTATAGAAAAAGATAATTCTTTCTCAAATGAAATATTATTAATGAAAAGTTCTATAAATGGTAATTATGGTGTTTCTTATTTAAATTCAATTTCAGATAAATTCACTATAGATAATACAAATTATCTGTTTAAAAATAATTCTAATGATTTAGTTATATATTCACCATCTGAAAGTTCAAAAAATGACTTGATATCTATTAGTGATGTACCTCAAGTTACTTTAAATCAAGCGTTAGAATTATTTAAAGAGTTTTCATTTTATCAAGAAGTATCAAATCAAAATATATCAGAGTTTTGGAAATTACTTATTTATCTTATAAAAAAAAGAGAAGATGAATATAATACATTTCAAAATCTAGAAGAAAATCAAGATAAAACAATAAGAGAATTAAAACAAGATTTTGATAAGAATAATCCTGAAATACTTCAAAAAATATCTGAGATTTGGAATTTAATACTAGATAAAGCAGGTTTAGAATTTGATTATAAAAACGCTAGTAATCCTATACAACTTAATGATAATATCAAAGCTTATATAAAAATAAAAAATACTAATGAAATTGTACCTTATAATAATCTAAGTACAGGAATAAGAAATTTTATTTTTAGAATAGGTTATATTTATTCTCTTTATTTCAACAGAAATATAGATAGAGGATTTTTATTAATAGATGAACCTGAAAATAGCTTATATCCAGACTTTTTATATGATTTGATAGAAATATATCAGAAAATAAGTAAAAATACTCAAATATTTGTAGCTACACATAGTCCTATTATTGCTGCCCAATTTGAGCCAGAGGAAAGAATAATTTTAGAATTTAATGAAGATGGAAATGTAAGTTCTCATAAAGGAATTTCTCCTAAAGGTGATGCTCCTAATGATATATTAAAAAATGATTTTACAGTTAGAAATGTATTAGGAAAAGAAGGTCTAGAAAAATGGAATAGATTTATTAAGTTAAAAAGTCTTATAAAAAATGCACAAAATTCTAAAGATAAAAAATAACTAATGCAAGAATATCTTGATATTGGAAATACATATAATTTTCCAGAGGACTAATTGTGAGATACTTGTATAAAGATAAAAATTCTTCGATTATAAATTCTGGATTAATATATTCTACAAACTCTAAGAAAAATTCAGAGCTTAAAAAATTAATATTAAGAGAGCAAAAAGGATTCTGTGCATATAGTGAAAAATATATTTGTAAGATAGATAGTTGTGATATTGAACATTTTGATCCTAGAAAAAAATATACTGAAAATGATAATTATTATAATTGGTATATAGTTATTAGTTGGATTAATCAAACAAAAGCTAAAAAAATAGGTAAATTTTTACCTATATTAGAACCAAATAGTGAACATATTATGAATAGAATAATTATTAAAGATAATTTATTCATTCCTAAAGATAATAATGATATTGAAGCAAAAAATCTTATAGATTTTTTAGGTTTTAATTCAAGTGGATTATATGAAGAAAGACATAATCATTTAAAAAGAATAAAGAAAATAAAATTATTATGTTTAAATAATACAGAGTTTTTTGAAGTAATAAAAGATGATCCAAGGAATTTTAGTTATATAACGTATTTAGAATCAGAGTTAGGAATAAATCTTGAAAATTTAAGAGATGAATCTCTAAAAAATGATAATAATCCTTGTAATAATAAAATATAATTTATACTCAAGCACTTGAGTGCTTAATAATATTAATCTATGTAGAAGAATAATATTATTAAAAAATATAAAATAGACATATATATCATTTAATGGGAATATTTTATGTCAGAAGAAAAAGAAAAAATTATCTTAGAGCAAAACAATTTTCAAAAAACTAATGAACAACAACAGTTAGAAAAATTTGATAAAAACTCACTTATAAATATACAAAAAAGAGAGAAAAAACAAAGCTTTATAAAAAAATCATTTATATTCATTTTTGGATTTTTATTACCTTCTATAGCACTAATTACTGAGTTGACAAGTAGAATGTGTGCAGGTGCATTTTTTGATCCTTTACCAACAAATTATCATGCTTTATTAATATCTCTTGTTCCTATTACTTCAATTTTATATTTATACTTTTTAAGTGAAAAAAATAATAAAGCTATAAATTTACTTAATGGTATAACTCTTAGTGTTTCTGGTTTTTATTCAATTATTTTTTTACCAATAGTACCTCTAGGTATTATCGCCATTTTATTTATGGGTATTGGATTTTTACCATTAGCACCTTTGATGTCATTAATCGTTTCTTTTATTATATTAAAGTCACTAATAAAAAATTATAGAAATAATATTAAATATAGTATTTTAGGAATTATTTTAGGTTTATTTTTTATAATTTCGTTAGAATTACCTGTAACTTTAACAAGATATGCTATGGAGCTTTCATCTTCTGAAAATAAAGATACAAAATTACAAGGTATTAATCTTTTAAGAAAATATGGTAATAACGATATTATGCTTAGATATTGTTACGGAATAAGAGGAAAATCTCCTGATTTAATTAGTTTTTTTATAGAGCAAAAAAGTACAATGACACTTGAAAAAGCACAAGATATTTATTATAAAGCTACAGGAAAAACATATAATAGCCAAGAAATACCAGAAAACTTAAGAGAAAGATTTCAATTAACAGATGATTTTGTATTTGATCAAAATCTAGCTGGTGAAAATGTAGGAGGAAAATTAAAAAGTCTTAGTTTAAATAACTCAAGATTAGATGGTATTTTTGATCAAAAATCAGGAATGGCTTATACAGAGTGGACAATGAGTTTTAAAAATTCTGCATCTTGGGAACAAGAAGCAAGAATGCAAATAAAATTAGCTCCTAAATCAACTGTTTCAAGATTAACATTATGGGTTAATGGAGTTCCTCAAGAAGCAGCATTTGCAGGAAAAGAAGAAGTAAAAAGAGCTTATCAAAGTGTTGTAGCTAGAAAAAGAGATCCTGTTTTAGTAACAAGTAATGGTCTTGATAGAGTTTTAGTACAGTGTTACCCTGTTCCACCTAATAATAAAGGTGAAATGAAGATAAAACTAGGAATTACATCCCCTATGAATTTTTCTAGTAAAAAAGAATCAAACTTTGTATTTCCACAAATTATAGAAAGAAATTTTAATTTAGATAAAGGGTTTAAACATAATATTTGGTATGACTCCAAAAATTATATTTCTTTACAGGATAGTAACTTAAAAACTAATTTTTTAAATAATATATATACAATAAAAGGTGAAATAAGTAATAAAGACATTGAAAAATTTCCTTACTCTATAAAAATAAATAGGAAAGATGAAATAAAAGATTCTTGGGTTATAGATTCAACAAATAGTAAATATATTATTAAACAGACAATTCATGAAATAAAAAATAAAAAAATAAAAAAATTAAGCTTTATTATTGATGGGTCATTAGAAACTAATAAATATTTAGAAGAAATATCAAATATCTTAAAAAATATACCAGAATCAATAAATACTAATATATTAATAGCATCTGATGAAATAATAAGCATAGATGGAAGAAATAATATAGAAAAGTCTGAGAACCTATTAAATAATAAATTTATAGGAGGTAATGATAATTCAGAAGCATTAATAAAATCTCTTGATAATAATGACTCTGAAATAATATGGTTACATGGAGTACAACCAGAAGCTAACTACTTTGGTAACTCTAAAGTAGATAATTTATTTTACACACTAAAAAGATTAAATAAAAGAATAAATGAAATCCAATTTGGTATAGGTTCTAATGTAATAACATCTAATCTTGAATCATATAAATACTTTAATCAAATACCAATAACAGGTAATTTTTCTCAGAGTTTAGGTAGTTTTATAAAATCATTGGTGCTAGATACTAATAGATTAGAGTTTAAAAGAAATAATGTACTAAAAACAAATGAATCTAATGAAAATCAAGCATCTATGCATTTAGAAAAAATATGGGCAAATGAAAGAGTATTAAATTTATTAGATAACAATAATATGAAAGATTCAATTAAAACAGCTTCAAAATATCATATAGTCACACCTGTAAGTGGAGCAGTTGTATTAGAAAATAAACAACAATATATAGATAATAATATAAAACCTGTAAAAAACTCTGAAGTTCCAATAATACCTGAACCTGAAGAGTGGTTATTAATAATAGTTGTTTCTTTATTCATAATATATTCAGTTTTTAATAGGAAAAATGTATGGAAGAACGCTTAAATACAAAATATCTTGATAATAAGAGTTTTCTTAATAAAATATCTGATGTGGCATTTTTTAAAGATTTATATTTAAAAGATATATTTATTTTTCAAATAATAACATTTTGGAATGTATGGTATTGGTTCTTTTTTAGAATTATTGATAAGTCAGATGAACCATTAGGATTATTATCATTAGTTACACTTGTATTTTTTATTGGAAAAATTAATTTTAATATAAAAATATCAAAAAATAGCTTAAAAATCATTATTAGTTTATTAATAGGGTATATTTTATCATATAAATACTCTAGTGATATGATACATGCTATTTTCGCTATTATATCAATAACATATACATTTTATATTTCAAAAACTAAAATATCACCTGCTATATTTGGTTTAGCTTTTCTTTCATTACCTATAATAGCTTCAATGCAATTTTATCTTGGCTATCCATTAAGAATAATAAGTAGTTATTTCATGATCATTTTATTAAGAATGA
>JAXLXG010000004.1:0-178632 GCA_046328075.1 Candidatus Sericytochromatia bacterium | reverse complement strand
TAAAACAAGAATATCAGCATATAGTAAGCAATCTGTTAAACAACAAGTTGCCAGACTTGATACTTTACCTAATAGTAATGTCCTTGAAAAAGAAATTAGAGAAAACTTAGTAAATTCTCTAGAAAAATTTATAGATAAAGTTGATACTATACTAATTTCAGATTATGAAAATGGTGTAGTTTCAGAAGAAGTGATTGATAAATGTTTAAAACTTGCTAAAGAAAAAAATAAATATTTAGTTGTAGATTCACAAGGAAATTTAGGTAAATTTCAAGAAGCAACGATATTAACTCCTAATCAACCAGAAGCAGAAAATGTTGTAGGATATGAAATAAAAGATCAAGAAAGTCTTAAGAGAGCAGGTAGTGACTTATTAAAATTAACAAATGCAACTTCCGTATTAATTACAAGAGGTTCAGAAGGAATGACTCTTTTTGAAAAAAATGGAAATATAACACAAATACCTGCTTTTAATAGAACAGAGGTTTTTGATGTAACAGGTGCTGGAGACACAGTTGTATCAACTCTTGCCCTTGGAATTGCATCTGGTTTTAGTTTGAAGGATGCAATGTCATTAGCTAATTTAGCTGCAAGTATTGTAATAAGAAGATTTGGTACAAGTACCACTAATATAAATGAAATGAAAAATGTATTGTTATCAGAGTTTAATTAAAAGGTAGAAATAATGTCTGTTATTGATGAAAAAGGAAAGTTTTTAGGAAAAATAAACGCAATTGATTTATTTTTAGTCATTGTTGTTTTAGGTGTTTTAATGGGATTGATTTGGACTGGAACAGGTCATTCATCTCTTAATAAAAAAGTAGCTTCTGAAGGTGATGCAGAAGTAAAAATAGCTATTAGAGGTGCTAGAGTTGAAGATTTAAAAGTTTTTGATAAATATAAAAAAGCTTTTATTATTATTAGAAATCAACCATTTGATAATGTTGATATTGTAAGTGTAAAGGCTTGGAGAAGACCATTAACATTTTATGTTCCTGAACAAAAAAAACCAATGAGATTTGAAAATTTTGATGATTCATTATCAACAGATGTTGATATGGTTATTAAAAGTAAAGCTCAATTTACAACAGATGATCCTCCAAGTATTGTCTTAGGTGGAAGTAAAGTAAAAGCTGGTATTCCTGTAGAACTTGAAACAACAGAATATAAATTTACAGGCTCAATTATCTCTGTAAAAATGCCTGGTATTGTAAATTAAATATATGAGTGAAAATATATTTTATAAGTTAAGTCTAAAAGATAAGGAAAATTCATGGAAAGAAATAATTTCTAATAGTTTACCTGTTAAGATTATTACTTTTTTTATATCTTTAATTGAAAAGTATTTAGTTCCATATTCAAAAGAAAGTATTGCTGCTAGTTTTAGTGAAGCAATAACCATGTTTTCAATTATGCTTCTTATTTTTCTTTCCCCTTTTATTTCTACAGATGCAAATGCAACATTAGTTATATTTGCTGTTTTAGGTACTAGCTTAAAACATTTTTTAAAACCTGAAACAATATCTAGAAAAACAGATGTTTTAACTTTTACAGTATTGTCATATTTTGCAATAAGTTTAGTTGCCGCATTTTTCTCACCATATTTTATGGCATCTTTAAAAGGTTTTGCAAAGATGATTATTTATATGTTAGCTTATTTTGTTTTTTTAGTAAATTTACTAACTATTAAAAATATTAGGCTTATTATATGGACTATGATTGCTTCCGCTTCTATTGTTGCAGCTTATGGTGTTTACCAATTTTATATAAAAGTTGAACCATATCAGGGAGCATTATGGGATGACCCAAATGCAACAAGTTATAAAACAACAAGAGTTTATTCTTTTTTAAAAAACCCAAATCTTCTTGCAGGTTATTTAATTCCAACGGCTTCTATAACAGCTGCATTTTATTATTTAACTTTAGGTTGGAGAAAAATAGTTGTTTTAATTTCTCTAGGTTTACAAATAGCTTGTTTATATTTTACATATTCAAGAGGTGGCTGGTTAGCTGTTATAGGTATGCTAGGTGTATTATTCTTAGGCTCATTAATAATATTTGCTCAAAAAATACTTAAATCAAAAATTTTAAAAAATGCTCTTATTGTAAGTTTTGTTTTAGGATTAGCTGGAGTTATTGCTGTTTTAATTGCATCTCCTGCAACTCTTGAAAGATTTACAAGTATCTTTACAACAAGAGGACATTCATCAAACTCATTTAGAATGAATGTTTGGATTTCATGTTGGCAAATGTTTAAAGATAATTTACTTATTGGTATTGGACCTGGAAATACAACTTTTGAACTTATTTACCCTTTATATATGTTTAGTGGTTTTAAGGCATTATCTGCTTATAATATTTTTTTAGAAACAGCTGTTGAAACAGGAGTTATTGGTCTAATAATATTTGTTTTTATGTTAGCAACACATTCATTTAGAGCAATTTGGGCTATTTTTTCTGATATAGATTATTCTGCAAGAATAATTTCAATGGGTGCTTTAGCTGGTTTAGTGGGTTTATTTATACAAGGTATGTTTGATACTGTTTGGTATCGTCCTCAAGTTCATATACTTTTATGGCTTTTATTGGCTATTATTACTATAGTTAGTCGTGATGAAATAGCTTTAAAAGATAAATAGAATGGAAGATATTCAACAAGAAATAGCACAATTTGGAATTTACCTAAATAATGCAACAAACTTAGGTTTATCAAATAATGAAAAAGATATTTATTATTTACTAGAAGAATTGGTAGAGATTGTAAAAAACTCTCTACCAGTTGTACCTTGTAAGGATAAATGTAGCGGATGTTGTACTAATTACGGCTTACCAAGAACAACATTAATAGAATGGATTCCAATACATAAGTATATTAATAATTCCATGCCTGAAGAAATAAAAAAAATAGTATTTGAACAATTAAAAGAACAACATTCAAATCAAATAGAAGAGTTATTACAAGAAAGAGAAAGGGTTCAGCATTCTCATACAGAGATTGGAAGAACTATTGAAAAGAAGCCAAGACCTGATTTTAAGTGTAGTGCTTGTCCTTTACTTGTAAATGATTCATGTACTATATATCCTGTAAGACCTGCTATTTGTAGATCTTATGGTTTCTTTTCAATAAGAATGGCAGGTAAAACACAATTATTTACTTGCAATATGGCAGCAGAACAGATTATGGCTTCATTAAGAGAAAGAGGTCAAGAACATTGGGCTTTACCTGTTTGGGATAGATTCTCAGATAGAATATATGAATTAAATGGAGATAAAGCAATTTCGATATTACCTTTATGGTTAATGACTCATTTAGATGAAAGTGGAAATTTTTCAAAAACTCTTATAAGAGAACCAGATTTTGATGTTTTAAAAACTAAAATAATTTAGCATTTGTCATTTCTTCTTTTAATGCAGGTAGATTAGGCTTATGATTATATAGTTCTAGAATATATGTATTTGTTTCTTTTTCTTTTCCTTTTATTTGTTTCATAAGTTTAATCCATTTAGCCATTTCTTTATATGTGTCACGATTTCTTTTTGGAGAAGTTAAAGATTTTTGACATTTATCTTTGATAATATCAAAACAGTCTTGATGATAAATATTAATTATTGGTTCTATAAGTTTATCAAAATAACCAGAATTTTTATTTTCTATTACAAAAGACAATATCTTATCATAATATTTTTCTATTTCTAAAAGTTTTACATAAAAAACATAATTATATCCTTTAGATATTTCATCAAGATAATTGTTTTTTTCTTTCTCTGGTAAATATTCCCTAAGCTCATTATAGTGACTAATGCTATGTTTTGATTTTATATAATGCTTTAAGCATTTAATATATAAATTTTTCATAGTATTTTTATTCAAATTATTGATTAAATAAAGATCAAATTCATAAGGAAATTTTTCAAAAGATATTTCTGCAATTCTATTAAAGTCAGATTCTTTATTATCAGTTTTATATTTATCTAATAGTTTTTTTGAAATTTCTTGATCTGCTTCTGCAAAACGTTCAGCTGTTTCTATCCATAATTTATCATTATTTATAAGCTCTGAAATTTTAAGAATAACAAAAGCTAAACCAAGGCATTCTAGGTCGTTTTCTAATATTAATTCATATAAATGTAATGCTGTTTTTTCATTACTTATAATAGATAAAAATAAATTATTAAAGTCTTCTAGATAATAGGCTATTTTCATACCATAATCATTTTTTTTAGGTTTATATACATTTTCATAATAATGAAATCTTGAAATTATTAAATTGATAGAGGATATTACATCTTTGTCAGATTTTATTATATTAGAGATTTCATTTGAGAGTTTATTTATATTTTCTTGTAGAATTTCTTGTACAGTATGATTATATGCATCATCAAATACATAATATTCATTATTATCCAACTCAGGTAAATCTTGTGAGCCTTCATACATTCCTAATATAATATTTATAGCATTAATTAAATCGCCTTTTTGTATAAAATATTCTGATTTTTTATAGTATTTTTTAAATACATCTTCTATCATTTCATTGGCTTCTTCAATTGATGGATTTTCTTCATCATAATAATTTCCGTAATAATCTTCGCCAGAAATTTCATCAAAATCAAGTGAGGATAGGTCAGAAAAAATATCAGTCTTTACTTTATTTATTATTGATATTGAATCTATTTTTTTTATTTTAATCTCAGTGTAATTTATAAATTGACTTTGTAAATTAGTATCTTTATCAAGAATTTCTTTTAAAAATTTAAGTTTTTTAGAATCTTCTACAGATTTAAAACGTTTTTCAAATTCTTCTTTTGTGAAAGTTTTTACATTATCTGTTTTTTCTTCTTTATATTCACCATTAATAATAGCAAGAGCAAAAGCTACACAATGTTTACATAAACCATAATCATCATAAGGACAACTACATTTAAAAGCAACTTTATTTTTTGATATATCAAGACTTACTTTATATCTATAGCTTCCACTCACTGTTCCATTGAAAATATCACCTTTTTTAGTAATTTTTCCAACATAGCCACTTTCATAATAATCTTCACCACGTTCAAATACACGTGACGAAGCTAACTTTTCAATATCTTCAATTCTGAAAAACATATCTTTCATTAATATTTTGCTCTCGATAGTTTAAATAAATAGATATTTTACAATGTGTTTTAAATAAATTCTAGAAAATTTTATTTTATTATCATGGAGATTATTGCTTAAATATATTTTTGTAAATAACGAATTGTTACAAATAAAAAGTCGATATAAAATTCTTTGGTGTTATATCTCACATTAACCAATGTTTTAACAAATTCTTAAGGAGAAAAATGACGATGAAAATTATTTGGTCAAAGATTGATGAAGCCCCAGCATTAGCAACTTATGCTTTATTACCAGTGGTTCAATCTTTTACAAAAGGTACAGGAATTGATGTTGAATTAAGTGATATTTCCCTTGCAGGAAGAATTATTTCAAATTTTCCAGATAAACTCAAAGAAGAGCAAAAAATACCTGATAATTTAACAGCTTTAGGTAAATTAGCAAAAACACCAGAAGCAAATATTTTAAAATTACCAAATATTAGTGCTTCAATTCCACAATTACAAGAAGCAATAAAAGAACTTCAAGGAAAAGGCTATGATGTGCCAGATTATCCTGAAGAACCAAAAAATGATGAAGAAAAATCAATAAAAGCAAGATATGGTAATGTTTTAGGCTCTGCTGTTAATCCTGTATTACGTGAGGGTAACTCAGATCGTAGAGCTTCTGCATCAGTTAAAAAATTTGCACAAAAAAATCCACATAGAATGATGAAACCTTGGCCAGAATCTGGTTCTAAATGTGAAATAATACACATGGAATCAAAAGATTTCTTTGGAAGTGAAACATCAACAACTCTTGATAATGCTTGTAATGTAAAAATAGAATTTGTTGGAAATGATGGAAGTACTAAAGTTTTAAAAGAAAAGTTATCTCTACAAGCTGGAGAAGTAATTGACTCAGCAACAATGAATGTTAAAGCTTTACGTGAGTTTTATGCAAAATCAATTGAACACGCTAAAAATGAAGGACAATTACTTTCACTTCATTTAAAAGCAACAATGATGAAAGTTTCAGACCCTATAATGTTTGGTCATTGTGTATCTGTTTTCTATAAAGAAGCTCTTGATAAACATGCCAATGTTCTTAAAGAAATTGGTGTAAATGTTAATAATGGTGTTCAAGATGTAATTGATAAGCTTGATAGACTTCCTGCTGATAAAAAAGAAGAGATTTTAGCTGATATTAATGCTGTTTATGCAAAGCAACCAGCTTTATCTATGGTTGACTCAAGAAAAGGTATTACAAATTTACATGTTCCTAATAATGTAATTATTGATGCTTCTATGCCAAATGTTGTTAGAGATGGTGGTAAATTATGGAATAATGACGATCAATTACAAGATACACTTGCAATGATTCCTGATCGTAGCTATGCGACAATATATAAGGCTATTGTTGAAGATGCAAAAAAACACGGACAATTTGACCCATCAACAATGGGAAGTGTTTCAAATGTTGGTTTAATGGCTCAAAAAGCTGAAGAATATGGTTCACATGATAAAACTTTTGAAATGACAGCTGCTGGTAAAGTAATTGTTGTTGATGATTCAGGTAAAACTCTTCTTGAACAATCAGTTGAAGAAGGGGATATTTTCAGAATGTGTCAAACAAAAGATGCTCCTATTAAAGATTGGGTTGGTTTAGCAGTAAAAAGAGCAAAAGCATCAAATACACCTGCAATTTTCTGGTTAGATGAAAATAGAGGTCATGATGCAGAGATTATAAAAAAAATAAATAAGTATCTTCCAGAATTTGATACAACAGGTCTTGAAATAAAAATAATGAAGCCTGTTGATGCTATGAATTTTTCATTAGAAAGAATACGTAAAGGTCAAGATACTATTTCTGTTACAGGAAATGTGTTACGTGACTATTTAACAGATTTATTCCCTATTCTTGAATTAGGAACAAGTGCAAGAATGTTATCAATTGTTCCTTTACTTGATGGAGGCGGATTATTTGAAACAGGTGCTGGTGGTTCAGCTCCTAAGCACGTTGAACAATTTTTAAAAGAAAATCACATAAGATGGGATTCTTTAGGAGAATATTCAGCTTTAGTTCCATCATTTGAATTAGTTGCTGATAAAACAGGTAATCCAAAAGCAACAGTTTTAGCTGAAACATTAGAACAAGCAATTGGAAAATATCTTGAAAATGCAAAAGCTCCTTCTCGTAAAGTTAACCAAATTGATAATAGAGGTAGTTCTTTCTATCTTTCAATGTATTGGGCTCAAGCTTTAGCTTCACAAGATAAAGACTCTGAAATGAAATCTCGTTTTCAAACAATAGCAAAAAAACTTGAAGAAAATGAAGAAAAAATCAATGAAGAGCTTTTAAGTGTTCAAGGAAGACCTGCTGATATTGATGGTTATTATATCCCAGATCATGCAAAAACTGAAAAAGAAATGAGACCTAGTAAGACATTTAATGATATTATAGACAACTTATAATTTTTCATAAAAAGGCTATCTTAATTTAATATAGATAGCCTTTTTAAAATATAAAAATCTCTAAATTTCCCACATAAATATATATAAATAAAATTTATTACCTTAACCCAATTAAAAACTAAAAACAAACAATTTTTAATAATTTTATTAGTAAAATTCTGATATATTGTTATCATTAATATCTTTTTTGTGTTTACCAAAAGGTTAGTTTATGATCAATAGAGTGAAAATTGTAAGTATGGGTAAATACTTACCTGATAACATTGTTAAATCTGAAGACTTAGAAAAGAAAATGGGTCTAGAAGCTGGTTGGGCTTTAAATAGATCTGGTGTAAGAGAAAGACGATTTGTTACAACTGAAACTTGTTCTTTTATGGGAGCAAGAGCATTAGAAAAAGCATTAGAAAAAGCTAATATGAAATATGAAGATCTAGATGCTATTATTGGTGCATCAGGTTCTTTCGATCATCCTATTCCTTATAATGCATGTTTAATTCAAAAAGAAATGGGTAAAGAAGATTCTGGAACACCTTGCTGGGATATTGATTCTACATGTCTTAGTTTTGTTACAGCTTTAGATGTGGTAAGTTATCTTATTGAAGCAGGTAAATACAAAAATGTTGCTATTGTTACAAGTGAAATTGCCTCAAAATCAATAAACTATAATGAAAGAGAAAGTGCAACACTCTTAGGAGATGGTGCTGCTGCAGCAATTATAACTAAAGCTACTGAAGAAGAAGGAGCTGGTATTATCGCTGCTGAAATGGAAACTTTTTCAAAAGGTGCTTATTATACTGCTGTAAAAGGTGGAGGAAATGTAATTCATCCAAATGATGAAAATTCTAATCCTGAAGACTTTACTTTTAACATGAAAGGTAGAGCTATCTTAGAAATGGCTTTTGAAAAACTACCTGCATTTATGACAAAATTAATGACGAAAGCTAGAACACCAATGAAAGAATTAACATTGTTTGTTCCTCACCAAGCAAGTAAATTAGGTTTGGAAACAGGTAAACAAGCTTTTAAGTTAACAGATGAACAGTTTGTAACTAATTTAGAAACACATGGTAATTGTATTGCTGCTTCTATACCAATGGCTTTGCATGATGCAATTGAAGATGGCAGAATTAAAAGAGGACAAAAAATGTGCCTAGTAGGTACTGCTGCAGGTCTTTCAATGGGCGGAGTTGTAATGGTTTATTAATTATATGTGTATTAAAAAAGCAGAACTCTTTTCTAATGATTTAATAAAAGCAGTTATTCAAACTATTTTTGAGCCTATTAGAACAAAAAAGATTAATAATATAAATATTGCAATGAACCAACTCCAACAAGAAAGTGAAAATCTTGTTAATACACAAATAGAGTCTGTAAATGTTGATTGTAAGTTATATTGTACTTTTTGTTGTCATAATCAAGTATCTCTTACCGCACCTGAAGTTATGTTGATAAGTGATTATATTAAAAATAATTTTACAAAAGATGAGATATTGTCTTTAAAAAAAAGAGTTGATAGTTTAGACAAAGATGTAAAAGGAATGAATGCTTTTCAGAGAAAAAAGGCAAAAAAGGCTTGTGCTTTATTGATTGATAATAAATGTTCAGTTTATCCTGTAAGACCTCTTGCTTGTAAAGGTTGGAATTCTATGTCAGTTAAAGATTGTGAAGATGCTTTTAATTCGGGTGAAGAAAAAAATATTCAAGCTTTTGCACCTCCACTTGTAATTACAAATTCTGTTTCTATTGGTATAAGCAATAGTTTAAAAAACAATGGAATGAACTCTGATAATCTTGAATTAAATTCAGCTTTAAAAATAGTATTAGAAAAATACAATGTTAGTGAAAAATATTTAGAAGGTAAAAATATATTTAGAGAAGCAAAACATATAAAATAGATCAATTGATCTTTTTATTAAAAATAAATGGAATAATTTTAATAAAAAGATTATAATAGACCTATATTTTATATAAAATTTTTGAATTAGATACTTATCTTAACCGAAAATAATTTAAAACTTTACCTTTTCTTAAATATTTTTAGCAAGTTTTTTGAGAAAATATATATAAAGATATATAGAGTATAGTAGCTTATTTTAGAGAGATTATAAAATGGAAATAATTACACTTAACGGTAGGGAGTTAGCTGTTCAAGGCATCAAAGAACTCAAACCGGGAATGTCAGTACAAGAAGCTAGTACCAAAACTAAAAAAAATGGAATTGATGAAATTTACTTTAATGTAGATGGAAAAAATTTTCTTGCTTATGGTGATTCTCTTAAAATTGGTGAACTTTCAGAAAATAGAATAGCTAAAGTTACTTATAATGGTAGAGCTGGTAATGTTGTTGCTTATGAAAATGAAATAAACTCACTTCAAGAAGGTATGAAAACTGGTGCTTTAAGTGGCATTAAAAAGACCAAAGATGCTATTTTTGGTGCAGTTAGTAATATAGTAACAACAATAGGTCCAACCTCAGCTTTAGTTGCGGCTGGTGGAACAATAGGTTTAACTGGTTTAGCTTTATGGAGAGGTGGTACAAGTATTAGTGCTGTAGTTGGTACAGCAGGTGCATCTCCTCTTGGCAATATGCTAGGCGACATACTTAAAAATGGTTCAATTGGAGCTTTAAAAGTTATAACAGTTGCTGGTGTGGTTGGATTTGGTGTAACTGCTTTAACTGGTGCTATTGGTGGTATGTCAGAAGCTAGTACAGCAGAAAAAGATTATTCAACAATTGCAGCTGTTACAAAAGATGGAACAGAAGGTGTTGCTTTTACTGCTCCAACTAATACAACCCAAACAGCTCAACCTAGTGAACAAACAAATTCTCAACAACCAACAATGGGTATAGGTGTATTTAGTAGACCTCAACAATCAAACCCCAATGTTCAATTTGGTGCAGTTAGTGGTTTCTTAAATAATAGATAAAATTTCAGTAATAAAAAACTTCGTTAATCCTTGAGTTTTCTTAACTAAAAGTTTTCTTAGTTAAAAAAATAGAATTTATGATAATATTATATAGATAAGTAATTAAGTTTGTTTTTGGAGGCAATGAATTTTTATTAATATAATATCTTTTTTATTAATTTTATAATATGTTTTATAAAAAATAGTCAATTAGAATTCATTGTATAGTATATTTTGAAAGGAGTTATTACTCTGGACCCCGATAGTTTATCTTATTATTCGATAATATTTATTTTAACTTTATTATCTGCAATTATTTCTTCATCAGAAACATCTTTTAGAACCGTTAATATAAGAAAAATTCAAAGTCTTGTTGATGAAAACAAAAAATCAGCAAAAAATTTATCTAACCTTTTAAATGATTCAAGTTCTTTATTAGTTACTTTAATGATAAGTAATAGTATTGCTAATGTTTCAATTGTTACAATGGTTGCTCTAGAAGTATTTAGATACGATTTCTTAAAAAATTTTAGTGGAATTGCTCTAGTGATAATAATTACCTCTATAATTTTATTTGTTTTTACTCAACTTTTGCCAAAGACATATGCAGCACATAATCCAGAAAAAGCTGCTTTATTATTAGCGTACCCTATAAAGATTTTATATTACATATTCAAACCACTTGTCTATATTGTAAATATTTTAGCAAAACCTTTAATGTCTACTATAGGAAAAGGTTTTGGGCAAATGATGCAACAACTAACAGCAGAAGAAATAAAAACAATGGTCGATATTGGTCATGAATCTGGTGTTTTAGAACAATATGAAACAAAGATAATACAATCTGCATTAGCAATAGATGAATTATCAGTGAGTTCAATTTTAACTCCTAGAGTTGATATTGAATGTGTTTCAGTTGATACAAATGTTGAAGATACAATTTCATTAATGTTTGAGCAAGAATATTCAAGAGTTCCTGTTTATGAAGATAATATAGATAATATTGTTGGTATTGTTCATATTAAAGATTTAATTAAATATACTAGAAATAATCCTGATAATAATATGAAAAGTGTTCAAAATGTAATGAGAGATGCTTTTCATGTACCAGAAAATAAAACAATTAGTGATTTATTAAAGGAAATGCAAGCAAAGCGTGTACAAATGGCTATTGTTAGTGATGAGTATGGTGGAACTGCAGGTTTAATTACTATGGAAGATATTTTAGAAGAAATTGTTGGTGAAATTAGAGATGAGCATGATATAGATGAGACACCTCTAATTCAGGAAATAGATTCTAATACTATATTAGTAGATGCTAAAGTTGGTGTTGGTGAAGTTAATAGAGTTTTGAATTTGAATTTACCTAATAATCAGACAATTGGTCGTTTAGTGTTTGAGACTATTGGAGAAGTACCAAAACCAGAACAAACTGTTAATATTGATAACTCAGTTATAAAGATACATGAAATGGATGGAATTAGAGTCCAAAAGGTTATGATTACTAAGCTCGTAATTGAAAAATCTGAGGAAGAAAATGAAGTTACAGAAATCTCATCTTAATAAATATTAACTGTACTAAGATTATATTATATTAATTTGTTATTGACTTGATATATTCTAAAGCATTATAATAATATGCTTATTGTTTAAGTTTAAATTAAGGTTTAATAATTTTTTGGAGAACATTTTTATTATAATTCATAAATTTAAAATAATCAACATAAAATTTAATAAAAATTTATCAGTAGTTAAGAGATCTGATTTTTAAGATCTTATGGGTAAAAAAGCCCCTCATGTCCCGGGAGAAAAGTAACGGGATATAGTCATTTATATGTTTTGAAAAGGAAGGTTGAAAAATATGAGTTTATCAACAGAATCAGGTGAAACCATTAAGTTAACTGATTCTTCTATAGATGCGAAAAGACATCATGTTTATGATGTTTCAGCTTCTAATTTGGATCGTCTTCCTGATTTAATTGAGATTCAAAAAAATTCTTTTAATTGGTTTTTAGAAGAAGGTTTACCTGAAGAGTTAACTTCTTTTTCACCAATTCAAGATTATAGCGGTAGACTTGAACTTCATTTACTACCAAAGTTTAGATTAGGAACTCCTAAGTATAGCGTTGAAGAATGTAGAATTCGTGACGTTACATATTCAGGAGCATTAAGAATCTTAGTTCAGTTAGTAAATAAAGTTACAGGAGAAATCAAAGAACAAGAAATATTCGTTGGTGAATTACCAATAATGACCAATAGAGGTACATTTATTGTAAATGGTGCTGAGAGAGTTATTGTTAGTCAGATAGTTCGTTCACCAGGTGTATATTTTAAAAAAGAAACAGATGTAAGTGGAAGAAGAATTCATACAGCAACCATTATTCCAAACAGAGGTGCATGGTTAAAGTTTGAAACTGATGCAAACGATATTATATATGTAAGAGTTGATAAAACAAGAAAAATTTTAGCAACTACATTACTTAGAGCTTATGGTTATCAAAATCAAGAAATGCTTGAAATCTTTAGAAGACATAGAGATTTCTTACAAAAGACTCTTGATAAGGATCATACAGAAACAACAGAAGAAGCATTAATTGAAATCTATAGAAAATTAAGACCAGGAGACCCTCCTTCAGTTGATGGAGGTCGTTCTATTCTTATCTCTAGATTCCAAGATCCTAAGAGATATGATTTAGGAAAAGTAGGAAGATATAAAGTTAATAAAAAACTTAAACTTGATACTCCTATGACAGAAAGAACATTAACAGATAAAGATATTATTGGAACAATAGAATACTTAATTGGCTTAAGCTATGATGTGGGAATTGTTGATGATATTGACCATTTAGGTAATAGAAGAATAAGATCTGTTGGTGAATTATTACAAAATCAATTTAGAGTTGGTTTAACAAGAATTGAAAGAATAGTTAGAGAAAGAATGACTATTCAAGATATTGAAAACCTTACACCACAAAATCTTATCAATGCAAAACCGCTTGTTGCTTCAATTAAAGAGTTTTTTGGTAGTAGTCAATTATCTCAGTTTATGGATCAAACAAATCCTATTGCTGAGATTACACATAAAAGAGTATTAAGTGCTTTAGGTCCTGGTGGTTTAAGCCGTGATAGAGCTGGTTATGCAGTTCGTGATATTCACCCTTCACATAATGGTAGAATTTGTCCAATAGAAACTCCAGAAGGTCCAAACGCAGGTCTTATTGGTCGTTTAAGTACATTCGCAAAAGTAAATGAATACGGATTTATTGAAACACCATATTGGAAAGTTGTTAATGGTAAAAAAACAGATCAGTTAATTCACTTAACAGCAGATGAAGAAAATGTTTATCGTATTGCTCCTGGTGATACAGCATTTAAAAAAGATGGAACATTTGTTCTTGAAAAAATCGCTGTTAGATTTAAAAATGACTTCGTAACTGTTGAGCCTGTAGAAGTTGATTTAGTAGGTATTTCACCTATACAATTTGCTTCAGTTGCTACTTCATTAATTCCTTTCCTTGAGCATGATGACGCGAACAGAGCATTAATGGGTGCAAATATGCAACGTCAATCCGTTCCTCTTATCAAAACTGAGCAACCTCTTGTTGGTACAGGTATTGAAGAAAGAGTTGGACGTGACTCTGGTATGCTTTTATACACAGAAGAAAAGTGTGAAGTTAAATATGTAAGTGGAAATGAAATAAAATTAAAAGGTTTAGAAACAGGAAAAGATTATACACATAGATTACTTAAGTTTTTCCGTTCAAACCAAGATACATGTATCAATCAAAAACCTTTAGTTAAACCAGGACAAATCCTTGAAAAAGGAGAAGTTTTTGTTGATAGTGCTTCAACTAAAAATGGAGAACTAGCTCTTGGTAAAAATCTTATTGTAGCATTTATGCCATGGGAAGGTTATAACTATGAGGATGCTATTTTAGTTAGTCAAAGACTTGTTTCTGATGATGTATTTACATCTATACATATTGAAAAATATGAAACAGAATCAAGAACAACAAAACTTGGTGATGAAGAAATAACAAGAGAAATACCTAATATCGGTGAAGATGCTTTAAAAGATCTTGATGAAAACGGTATTATCAGAATTGGTGCTGAAATTTCACCTGGTGATATTTTAGTTGGTAAAGTAACTCCAAAAGGTGAATCTGAACATCCACCAGAAGAAAAGCTTTTAAGAGCTATATTTGGTGAAAAAGCGAGAGATGTTAGAGATACAAGTTTAAGAGTTCCACATGGTGAAAAAGGTCGTGTTGTTGATGTTAAGGTATTTAGCAGAGAGAACAATGATGAACTTGCACCAGGTGTAAATAAAGTTGTAAGAGTCTATATTGCTCAAAAACGTAAAATCCAAGTTGGAGATAAAATAGCAGGAAGACACGGAAATAAAGGTATTATTGCAAAAATATTACCACCTGAAGATATGCCATTTTTACCAGATGGAACACCAGTTGATATTGTTCTTAATCCGTTAGGGGTTCCGAGCCGTATGAACGTTGGACAAATCTATGAAACTCTCTTAGGTTGGGCAGGTAAATTATTAGGTTATCCTTTAGCTGTTTTACCATTCGATGAGATGTTTGAAGAAGGTGCTTCACTTAAAATGCTTAAGAAGTATATGGGTGATGCTAAAAAAGGTCATAATAATATTGATTGGTTAACTGACGAAGGTAAGGTTATTCTTTATGATGGAAGATCTGGTGAACCATTAGATAGACCTGTTGCTGTTGGATACCACTATATGATGAAACTTGTTCACTTAGTTGATGATAAAATTCACGCAAGATCAACAGGACCATACTCACTTGTAACACAACAACCTCTTGGTGGTAAGGCACAATTTGGTGGTCAAAGATTTGGTGAAATGGAAGTTTGGGCATTAGAAGCTTATGGTGCGGCTTATACACTACAAGAACTTTTAACAATTAAATCAGATGATGTTACAGGTCGTGCTGCTTCTTATGAATGTATTGTTAAAGGTAAAAACATACAAAAACCAGGTATTCCTGAGTCATTCAGAGTACTTATACGTGAGCTTCAAAGTATTTGTCTTGATGTACAAATCATGAAAATGAAAGATGAACAAGAAATTGAAATGGAACTTTTTGAAGAAGATACATCACAATATAGAACTCGTCTAAAACAACAACTGAATAAATCAGCATTAAAAGTGGAGGCGAATAATTAATGAGTTTAAATATATCAACAATAGATAGTATTTTATCAAATACTTCTCATGAAGAAGATCATGAGGAACAATTTGATTATGTAAAAATTGGTATTGCTTCTCCTCAAAGAATACTTGGTTGGTCTTATGGTGAGGTAACAAAACCAGAAACTATCAACTATAGAACATTGAAACCTGAGAGAGATGGTCTTTTTTGTGAAAAAATCTTTGGACCAGCAAAAGATTGGGAATGTCATTGTGGTAAATATAAGAGAGTAAGACATAGAGGTATTGTCTGTGAAAGATGTGGAGTTGAAGTTACTGATTCAAAAGTAAGACGTCACAGAATGGGACATATTAAACTTGCTGCTCCTGTTTGTCATATCTGGTACTTAAAAGGTATTCCTAGCCACTTAAGTTTATTACTTGATATGCCTTTAAGACATCTTGAAGATGTAACATATTACAATAGTTATGTTGTAATTGATCCAGGTAATGTTGAAGGTTTATCTAAAAAACAACTTCTTAGTGAAGATGAATATGAAAATCTTGTAATGGAAGATGATAATCAGTTTGAGGCTGATATGGGTGCTCCTGCTATTAAAAGATTACTTGCATCTTTAGAGTTACCTGAAATTGCTGAAGAATTAAGAAAAGAAATTCATGAGGCTTCAGCTCAAAAAAGAGCAAAACTAATCAAAAGATTAAGAGTTATTGAAAGCTTTATTGAAGCAGGAACTCAACCACCTTGGATGGTTCTTGATGCAATTCCTGTTATTCCACCCGATTTAAGACCTATGGTTCAATTAGATGGTGGGCGTTTTGCAACATCAGATCTTAATGATCTTTATAGAAGAGTTATCAATAGAAACAATCGTTTAAGTAGACTTCTTGATATGGAAGCTCCAGATATCATTATTAGAAATGAAAAGAGAATGCTTCAAGAAGCAGTTGATGCTCTTATAGATAATGGTAGAAGAGGTAGAGCTGTTGTAGGTCCTAATAATAGAGCGTTAAAATCACTTAGTGATATTATCGAAGGTAAGCAAGGTCGTTTTAGACAAAACTTACTTGGTAAACGTGTTGACTATTCTGGAAGATCAGTTATAGTTGTTGGTCCTAAATTAAAACTGCATCAATGTGGTTTACCAAAAGAGATGGCTCTTGAATTATTTAAACCATTTGTAATGAATAAACTTGTTGAAAGACAAATTGTTCAAAATATCAAATCAGCTAAAAAGAAAATAGAGGCTCAAGATAGTATAGTTTGGGATGTATTAGAAGATGTAATTAAAGGTCACCCTGTATTACTTAACAGAGCACCTACACTTCATAGACTTGGTATTCAAGCATTTGAACCTCTTTTAGTTGAAGGTAGAGCTATTCAGCTTCATCCATTAGTTTGTACTGCATTTAATGCTGACTTTGATGGAGACCAAATGGCAGTTCATGTTCCATTATCAATTGAGGCTCAAACAGAAGCAAGATTGCTTATGTTAGCTACAAATAATATATTACTTCCTGCCACAGGTGTTCCTGGTATTACACCTACAAAGGACATGGTTTTAGGTTGTTATTATTTAACTGTTGAAAATCCTAATGCTAAAGATCTTACAAAGAAGCCTTTTAGTAGCTTAGAAGAAGTATTGTCAGCTCATCAAGTTGGTGTAGTTCATGCTCATGATGTAATAAAAGTAAGAATAAATATCAATTCTGTTTCAAAAACAGAAGATGCATATGAAAATGCTAATCCTGATACAGTTCCACAAAAAATAGATACTTTAATTGCTTCAGGTTATGATAAACAATATGTTTATATCAAAACAACAGTTGGTAGAGTATTAGTTAATCAAGAATTACCAGAATCATTTAAATTTATCAATAAGATTGTTGATAAAAAAGTTCTTGAAAATATAATATCTGATTGTTTCCTTGATAATGGTAATATCAAAACATCAGAACTCGCTAATTCACTTAAAGAATTAGGTTTCCATTATTCAACAATGGCAGGTATTTCAATTGCTGTTGATGATATGGTTATTCCTGATGAGAAAAAAGATATTATTAGACGTTCTGAAAAAGAAATTGAAGCTTCATATAAACGTTATCAAAAAGGTGAGATTACAGCAGTTGAAAGTTATACCAAGATTATTGATACTTGGTCACAAGCAACTGAAGAAGTAACAAACCATATCGTAACAGATTATGATAAGTTAAATTCAGTATTTATGATGGCGTTCTCAGGTGCAAGAGGTAATATAAGTCAGGTAAGACAACTTGTAGGTATGAGAGGTTTAATGGCAGATCCGTCTGGTAGAACAATTCCATTACCTATTAAAGCAAACTTTAGAGAAGGTTTAAATGTAACTGAATATGTAATCTCATGTTATGGTGCTAGAAAAGGTCTTGTTGATACTGCGTTAAGAACAGCTGACTCTGGTTATTTAACAAGAAGACTTGCAGACGTTGCTCAAGATGTAATTATTACCGATGAAGATTGTGGAACTGAAAACTTTATCTATGTAAGAGATATTGTTGATGGTGATAAAACAATTGTTAAGCTTGAAGAAAGATTAATTGGTAGAACTTCAGCAGAAGACATTTTCTATCCTAAGAAAGATCCAAAAGATCCTGATGAAGAAGCAATGCTTATTGTTTGTAAAAATCAGTTAATTAATCCATCTCAATCAAAAGATATTGTAACTGTTGGTGTTACAGAATCCATGATTAAAGAGGCTGAATTTAATAAATCAGCACCACATTCAGGAGCTACAGTTGTTAAGATAAGATCTCCATTAGGATGTCAAAATAGATATGGTGTTTGTAGAAAATGTTATGGTTGGTCATTAACAAGTAAGCGTTTAGTTGATATTGGTGAAGCTGTTGGTATTATTGCAGCACAATCAATTGGTGAGCCTGGTACACAATTAACAATGAGAACATTCCATACAGGTGGTGTTTTCGAGGGTGCTAACAGAAATAAACTTAAAGCTAAGCATGCTGGTACTGTTAAAATCGATGAATCTGATTTACATAACTCAACAGATGAATTCAGAACTCCTTATGGTGAAGTTATTAGAGTTGTAAAAAAAGATGCTAATTATCATTTAAATGTAGCTGATAAAAAAGCTAAACTTCATAAAGTTGAAATACCTGAAGGTTATCAAGTTCAAGTAGTTGATGGGCAAACTGTAAAAGCTGATACAATAGTTGCTGAACAAATGAAATTAACAGGCAACTCACAAAAATCAGTTGAAAAAGCTTATAGAGATATTAACTCTGATATCAGTGGTATGGCTAAATTTGTTGGATTCAGAACCGAAGAAAAGAAAGATAGACAAGGTCTAATTAGTAGAACGGCTAATGGTCAAGGTGTTATCTGGGTACATAGTGGTAATGTTTATTCATTACCTTCAGATTGTGAGATATTAGTTGATAATAATCAAAATCTTAAAGCTGATGATAGTTTAGGGCGTATTGCTACTAAAACAGAATATGGTGGAAAGATTCAAGTTAATGGTTATGATAAAGCTAATAGTTCATGGGAAAGTATTTCTCTTGTTACTGCTGAACTTGAATTACCTGAACCAGATGTAATTCTTGGTAGAAAAGATTTACACCTTAAATTCTCTGATGATGCTCCTGAAAGCTTATTCCAATTACTTGTTCAAGAAGGAAGTAAAGTAGAATCAGGAACAGTTTTAGCAGAAGCTTTCATAGGTAAATATGTAACACCATCAAGTGGTGAAGTTAGATTCTTAAATATGGAAAACAGTGATAAAAACATAATCACTGGAAAAAGCTCATTAATGTTTTTACCTGAAGAAAATTATCAATTAGGTTCAACAGGAAATCCTTTAGTTGAAGATAGTTGTATGGTTGAAGCTGGTGATGAAATAATCCCTGGAATTAAAGTAAAAGAAAGTGGTTTTGTTTCACTTGAAAATCTTGATTTATCACAAAGTGTTACTTTCTATCCTGGTGCTTATGGTGCTTATTTCCCTCTTGAAAACTCAGTTATTAATGTAACTGAAAATCAAGAAGTTAAAGAAGATGAATTACTTGGTTACTTAACAGATCCTGAAACAGAAGAAAAACAAGAAATTCGTACACAACAAGAAGGTATGGTTCAGTTTATTCACTCTGAAGAAGGTATGTATTTAGTTGTTCGTAAAACATATACTTACGAAGTAGAACCAATTGAAAAATTCTATGACTTAAAAGCTTCACACAGTTCTATTAATTTAGAACCTATTACCAAATTAATGGTAAGAAATGGAGATAAACTTAAAGCAGGAACAGCTTTAGTAAAAGCAAATCTTGTATTTAAACTTTCTGCTCCTCTTACATTATTAGGTGGTAAAGTTGAGTTTAAAACTATAGAAGAAGATGAAGATGGAAATCCAGTAAGAGCTAAAATGCTAATTTCAGTAATTGAAAACCTTACAACACATCATGACCCTTCAAATTATGGTTTAATTGGTCATCAAGAGCTTAAAATTAATTCTCAACTTCAAGTAAAAGAAGGACAAACTGTAAATCCTGGAACAGTTGTTGCATATACAGACTTTATGCTTCAAAGTTCTGGTAAAGTTGAAGTCTTCAAAGATCCTGAATCTGGTTCACAAAAACTTCTCATTGTTAATGCTGAAAATCAAGTTAATCATAAAACAGATGGTTCAGTTAAATTTGGAGTTGGTCAATACATACATGAAGGTGATAAAGTTAGTGAAAAAGAAAACTTTGCAGAATCAGGTGTAATTGAAGAAGTTAAAAAAGATCATATTATAGTAAGAAAAGCAAGACCTTATCTTGTAAGCCAAGGTTCAGCAATCTTAGTAGAAGATGGTGAAATGGTTCAACAGGGTGAAACACTTGGAACACTTGTTTATGAAACTGTTAAAACAGGGGATATTATTCAAGGTCTTCCGAGAGTTGAAGAACTTCTTGAAGCTAGAAAACCAAAAGAAAGTGCAACTCTTGCTGCTGAAGCAGGTACCGTAAATCTTGTAACTGTTGATGGTGAAGTTGTAAGTATAAATGTTGTATCTTCAGAAGGAACAACTAAAAACTACAAGGTGCCAATAAACAGTAGACCTTCAGTAAATGATGGGGATAAAGTAAGAATAGGAGAAAGATTAGTTTCTGGTCCTATTAATCCACATGATATTCTTGAAGTTGCAGGAATTGAAGCAGTACAACAATTCTTAGTTAATGAAGTTCAATTAGTTTACCGTTCACAAGGTGTACAAATCAATGATAAACACATTGAAGTTATTGTAAGACAAATGACTAAGAAAATGAGAATTCTTGAACCAGGTGAAACAACACTTTTACCAGGTGAAATAATTACAACTTATCAATTTGACGAAGCTGTTAAGAAAGCTACAAATGATGGTGTTGCAAGTCCTATTGCTGAAAATGTATTACTTGGTATTACAAAAGCATCACTTAATACAGAAAGCTTTATATCTGCTGCATCATTCCAAGAAACAACAAGAGTTCTTACAGAAGCAGCAATCGAAGGTAAGCGTGATTTCTTAAGAGGACTTAAGGAAAATGTAATTATTGGTAGATTAATACCTGCTGGTACTGGTATGCAAGAAGTTCAACAAAGTTCTGAGCTTAGAGAAGAACAAAGTTTAGAAATGAAAGTTGGATAAAACTTGAATTTTAATTAATAAAAAATCCCTCTGATTTACAGAGGGATTTTTTATTTCATTTTTTTATTACCAAAAACTTTTATAATCTTCTGCATATTGATTAAAACTAATAGGCTCTTTACCTATAATTTCTTTTACAGAGTCTGTTACTGTTTGAGCATAACCTAGTTTAAAATAATTAAGAATAACTAATAAGAATTCTGTATAATCAGAAGGTATACCAGCTGATAATAAACCTTCTCTCATTGCTTCTGGACTTATTTCTTCATAAGTAATATTTTTACCTGTAGCTTTAGAAAGTATAGAAGCGACTTCATTATGATCCAAAACGTCTTTACCTGTTAAATTAAATGCTTGATTATTCCATTTATCATTTAAAAGTAATTCAGCAGCTACTGAAGCTATATCTCTTGAATCAATAAAACTACCCTTAGCATTACCTACAGGTAAAAATATTTTTTGAGCATTTAATATCCCTTGTAACCAGAATGTATTAAAATTTTGCATAAACCAATTTGGACGAATTATATTATAGTTTATGCCAGATTTTTCAAGATATAGTTCTGCTTTTCTCATTGGGCTTTCTGGGTCAGCATCTGCTCCCATAGCTGTCATAAATACAACTTTTTTCAGATTATATTTTTTAGATAAATCAATTACAGGAGACATTAACTCATCTTGATTTGTATAACCTGGTGGAGATAATAAAAATGCTTTATCTATACCTTCAAAAGCTTTTTCTAAACCCTGTCTAGTAACAAGGTTTAAATGTACCTGCTCTTCTCCTAGATTATTTTTGCTTGTTGCTAAAGATACTTTTTGACCTTTTGATTTTAATATTTCCCCTAGTTTTGAACCAATATTTCCTGTAGAGCCTAAAATTAATGTTTTACTCATTTATATTTCCTTTATTAAAAATATTATTAATATAGATTATATAAAGATAAATTTATATTTAAAATATGTTTTAGTCCAATATATATGTTTAATCGTATAAAATAATAGACAAATAGATAGTACATATGAGATTATATAATTTATGGATATACTAACAGATATTTTAAATACCGCTGGTTTACGTAAGAGAATATTAAACCAAAAATCTTTATATCAAGATTGGGGATTAACCTTTCCATGTCCAAAAAGTATTGGGTTTCATGTAATAATTCAAGGTAAAGCTTATCTATGGAAGTCAAAAAATTCTGAACCAATGTTATTGAATAAAGGTGACATCGCTTTTATGTCTAGAGGTTCTCAACATTACATAACAACTCATAGTAATATAAAACTATTAGATCAAAAACAAAATGAGGAAATAAAAGATAATAGCAATAGAGACCCTATTCTTACAATAGTTAGTGGAGCTTATCAATTATGGAATGATCCAATTCATGCTTTATTTAATGATTTACCATCTTGGAAAATTATAAATTATAATGATATTAATTATTTAGATTCATTACAAAACTGTTTAAAAATAATTTCAAAAGAACTAGAAGCTAATCAATTAGGCTCTGAAACAATAATATCTTCTTTATTAGATGTTATGTTTAATCTAATACTAAGAAAAATAATTAATAATGAAGAAAATAATGTTTGGAGTCATGCTTTTAAAGATCCAGTAATAAGTAAAGTCCTAAAATTAATGCATTCTTATCCTGATAAAGAATGGACAGTTGAATCTTTAGCACAATCAGCAGGTTTATCTAGAGCAGGTTTTGCTTTAAAGTTTAAACAAATTCTATCAGATACCCCTCTTAATTATTTGACTACTCTAAGAATATTTAAAGCCTCAGATTTACTAGATAAAACAGACTACAATCTTGAAAAAATAGCACATTTAGTTGGTTACAAAGATGCTTTCAGCTTTTCTAAAACTTTTAAAAGGGTTACAGGAATTTCACCCAAAAATTTTAGAGAAATAAATGAAAAAGATAAAAAATTATCATATAGATTTTAATAATGTTCTTAAGCAAAAACAACCTAAGAAAACCATCAAAAATTTTAACTATTACTGGTTTTGACTTATAAATATTATTTACTATAATCAAACAAAATTGATTTACATTTTATGGAACAAAGAAATCCTTGAACAATGGGTTTTAACACATTGTAAAAATATAAATTATAAATAGTAATCTATTATTTCTAATAAACTCTGTGCTATTCTTTGACCAAATCCAACTTGAACTGAATCTAAACTTTCAACAGAAGATCTATTTAAATCAACAGATATTAATCTTTTCTCTAAATCAGAAGTAAATTTAGAATCTTCAACAATAACATTTAATTCTTGATTTTCTCTAAAACTTCTCGCATCTGGATTAGCAGAACCTACTATAGCAAAATTATCTATAAGAGCTGCTTTCATATGAGAAAATCTTGGTTGATAAAAGAAAACTTTAACTCCATTCTTCATTAATACTTTAGCAGTAGCAGGATTAATTGTATTAAAAACCTTACTATCACCTTTTTTGGGCATAATTATCTGTACATCTACACCTTTTTTTGCAGTAGAAATAAGAGTTTTAACTAAGTTATCATCAGAAAAGTATGCACCTTCCATAACAACTCTTTTCTTAGCATTATCAATAAGAGTTAATAATGAGTGTTTTATTTGATATCTTTTATCTTGTTCATGAGCAGATGTTACAGTAACTCTCATAGGTGTATTTCCATAAGTTTTATCACCTAATCTTGGTTGATTTTCAGGAACAGTTCCACCTGATTTTTTCCAGTTTACAAAAAACTCTCTTTGTAAATCTTGAACAACTTCACCATGAAATTCTGTCATACTATCATGCCATTCTTTAGAGTATTCATTACCAAAGTTCATTCCACCTGTAATACCATAATCACCATCAGCAATAAGTATTTTACGATGAGTAATATTTATTCCATGAATACCAATCAATAGTTTGTTATATATTCTTATATCAATTCCTTCATTTTTAAGGTAATCATAAATTCTGGTTGTTTTTACCACTCTTAAACCTAAACTATCAACTAAAACTTTTACATCAATACCTTGTTTTTTCTTTTTAACAAGTTTATCAGCAATTCTTCTTCCTGTTTCATCATCAAAGAAAAGGAAAGTTTCTATATATAAATTTTTCTTTGCATTATCAATAAGATTTTCCATTGCTTTATATGCATCATCTCCATCAATATGCATCATAGGGGTTGAATTATTAAAAGTTCTTCTTGCCAAAACTAAATTATCAATTTTTATATTAACATCACCATTATCAGGAACATTGCCTTTTTTACTTTTAAATAAAGACTGAGCTTTGACAAAGTCATCTTCAGCTTCTATTTTTTTAATATCAGAAGTACTTATTGATGAGTTTTCTGGTTGTAAATCAACAGTATTTATGTCTGAAGCACAAGATGAAAGAAATAGAGGTAAGCAAATTAATGCTGAAATAAGATGTTTTTTCATAAATTATAATTAGTCCTTAACTATTTTTTGTTACTCTATTGTATGATACTTTTAGAAATTTGTCTATTTTATAATGATAATTTATCGTTTATGTTTAAATTAATTTAATATGCTGTTAATTATAAAATTAAAATATCTTATAATATATTGAAACTGTGTTATGTACGTCTTTCAATTTCAAGAATAGCTAAATAAGTTAAGAGACTAAATAAATATATACAATACTTAATTCTATATATATCCTAAGTTAGATACATTTTTAATAGATATATTCTAAAATTTCTAATATAGTTATTATGAATTAAGTTTAAGAAACCAAATACCTATAACTTATAGCTGAGTAGTATTGTTTTATAAAAAAAAATACTTCATAATAAATATAAACAATTGTATTTTATTTTTCTGAGGTAAAAAATGAAAAGAATTATAGCTTTATCATTAATTTCAGCTTTTAGTTTTGGTTTAACAGCTTGTGATGCGCCACCAGTAAAAGATGGTAAATGTGTTCAAATACCAGCTGGTGCTTTACCTGTTGCTTTAGATCCAGATTGTCCTGCAACTACACCAAAAAAATAACAGAATTTTATATAAGGGGTTATTTAAGGTTATTTTTGAAAATATATTCTCAAAAATAACCTTTTAAATTTTTTGATAACTATGATAAAACAACAATTAAATAATGGCTGGGATATTATACTATCAGATGAGTTTGATAAAAAATATTTCAGAGACTTAGAATTATTTTTAGAAGAAGAATATAAAACTCAAGTAATTTATCCTCTAAAACAAGATATTTTTAACGCGTTCAAATATACAGATTATAATGATGTAAAAGTTTTAATACTTGGGCAAGATCCATATCATGGGAAAGGACAAGCACATGGTTTAAGCTTTTCTGTTCTTGATAATATAGCATTACCTCCATCTTTAAAAAATATATTTAAAGAGCTGGAAAATGACTTAGGAATAAAAAACTCAACAGGTAATCTTGAAAAATGGGCAAGACAAGGTATTCTTATGTTGAATGCTGTTTTAACTGTTAGAGAAGCAACACCTAATTCTCATAAATCTAAAGGTTGGGAAAAATTTACGGATAGTGTAATTAAAAAATTAAATGAAAGAGATAAACCTGTAATATTTTTATTATGGGGAAATTATGCAAAAAAGAAAGCGTCTTTAATTGATTCAAATAAACATATAATAATTGAAGGAATACATCCTTCACCTCTTTCCGCAAATGCTGGTTTTTTTGGTAGTAAGCCATTTTCTCAAATAAATGAAAACTTTAAAAAATTGGGTGAAAAAGAAATTGATTGGAAATTATAATGCTGATGGTCGGACTTGAACCGACATGAACCTAAGTCCGGTTGATTTTGAGTCAACTGCGTCTGCCATTTCGCCACATCAGCATATTTAAAACATTTTAATACATTAAATCATTATGAGCAATACCGTATTCAAACAAGAAGATAATTTATATATCTTCTTGTTTTATTACTATTAATCAATAATCTTTAAAATTGCTTCATCTGAGTTTGCTCTTACTTGAGGAGCATACATAGCATAAGATTTATTTGGTAAAGCATGGAATATCCCAGGAGTTTCTGCTCTTAGTTTATAATTTATAACTTGTGTTCCTTGTGATAAATTATTAGCAAAAAATACGGTTTTTTGATCTCTTAGCTCTTTATTTAAAGATATTCCATTTTGATATTCATAACCACTTTTTAATTCAGTTGATTCAAAACCAGCTGGTTTCATATCTTCAAATATCAAAGATTCATAATCATTATTTGATTTAACTGTAAGTTTTACTTCTATTAAATCACCACTTTTTAGAGTAGCACCATCTTTTAAAAGCTCTTTATCATAAGTTATTTTATTTTCAGAGTCTTTCTTTTCAAATAATTTATAATATTCACGATTAACAGAAATCATATTAGAGGCAGCTTTTATATTATCTTCTAAACTAAAATACTCTAAAGATGAAGAATAATATAAATTACCTTTCCCTTCTTTAACTATTCTTATTTTACCTTTATCTTTTAAATCTTTATCTGTTAAATCTATTGAATTACTAAAACTAAACATATTTTTACTATTTACTTTAGATTTTTTTAGTAATTTATCTCCATAGAATATAGAAATAGTATAATCAGGGTTTAATTCTTTATTTAAACTAGCATATTCTGTAAGTGTATAAATTGCATTAGCTGTATCTTTTGTAGAATACCAATGGTTTCCTTGTCTATTTTGTAAAATCCATTTAGCAATCATTGGAACAATTTTATCATTTGGTCTTGATTTTAAAAATGCTTGAAGAATATAAGTATTTGTTTCAACTCTATCTCCATACCAGTACCAATACCATCTTGTATCATTTTTCCAACTAGCTGTTTCATCAAAAATCTCAACAAAGGTTTTTAAGTTTTGACATATCAAATCTGCTTTTTCTTTAGATTCTCTATCACCTAAATTAGAATATGTAATTGATAAAAGAGCTTTTCCATAATTATTAAGATTTTCACGTTCTTTAAAGAATTTATCAAGAGTATTAGCTTTTATTCTTTTATCCATTGATAAAACATAAGCTATATATAATTTATCATAAATTTCTTCATCACTATTATATTTTTTACTTAGATAATCTAAAGCTCTATCTAAAACATTTTTATCAATTTCATATCCAGATTGTTTAGCTAAAAGTAAACTATAACTTACATAAGCTGTCATATAAGTATCACTTTGAAAACCATTCCACCAACCAAAACCACCATCATTATTTTGGAAAGAATAAATTCTTTTTAATCCTGATTTTGCCATATCATCAAGAACAGAATTATTATAAATAGGGTTTTCATTTCTCTTATCAAGATATTTAACATTTTCATTCTTATCTTGAGATAAATTACCTATATCTATTCCTGTTTTCTTAACTATTTTATTTACTAATAGAGCAGGAATAAATTTACTTGTTGTTTGCTCAACACAACCATAAGGATAATTTGCTAAATATGGAATAGAATCAATAAGAGTAGAAATAACACTTGTATTAACTGTTATATTTAGCTTTGTATTATCTTTTTTTCTTTGTTCTGGTATATCTAATAATAAATCTGTTTTAGTTTCATTCTCTTTAATTAAACCATTCTGAGCAACATATTTATCAATTCCATGAACATATACAGGAAATGTAGTTTCACTCGCATCACTTTCAATATCTGTTAATGCTTTAAGAGTAATTTTTACATTACCAGCTTTTTTAACATTAAATTTCCAATCTATTCTTTTTTCACTCTTTGATGGAATATTAACTGTTACTTCTTGTTCTTGTGTATTTTCTAATTCATCTGTAGTTTGAATAATACATTTTACATTCTTACTTTTATTTAGATCATTATTTATCAAACCTGAAATTGTAACTTGATCTTTTTCAATAAAAAATCTTGGTGCTTGTAATCTTGCTAATATATTTTTTCTTGTAACTATTTCTGTCTTATCACTACCTACTCTACTATTTTTATCTATAGCATTACTTGATATTCTCCACTTTGTAAGAGAATCAGGTAATTTAAAATCAATTTTTGCATTACCATTTTTATCTGTAAATATCATAGGATTCCAAAGAGCTGTATCAGGGAAATATGATCTTATTTCAGCTTCTTTCATAACTCCACCACCTTCATTAGAATCCTTTTTGGCTTTTGCCATTTTAGATGTTGGCATTGGCGGTGGAACAGAAGCATCTGATAATGATTCAGAGCTTGTTTCTGCCAAAACAGGAGCTGATTCAGGACTACTCATAACAGCAGTTTTACCTAAAGCTCTTTGCATAACAGGCATATTACTTACAGCACCATAAGAGAAATAATAATCAAAAGGGCCTCCATGTCTTTGATAGTTTTCTTTTTTATCTGTAGATTCATTAATTGTATATAAATAAAGATTTAAAGATGAATCTATAGAATAAGGAAAATATCTTTTTTCACCATAATAAAACTTTTGAATATCTCCACTTAAGTCTTCTTGAATATAATAAACAGAAGAATCTGCAACAGATAAAGATATTTCAGCAGGTACAGGCTTTCCTGTATGGTCTGTTGTTTTAACTCTAAGTGTTGTTTCTTCTGAAGGTAAAAATGTTTCTTTTTCAGGATTAATACTAACATTTAAAAACTGTTTTACAGGAGGAACAAAAACCTCTTTATTTTCTAAAAACATTGTACTGTCTTTTATTAATAATGCTTTTATATTGAAATTTGGAACATGTTGTTTACCAATTGTTATTTCTAAAACTTTTGATTTATTTGGAATATAAATAACTTTATGAGATAGAATTTCTTTATCTGTTTCTGTATATAAAATAACATTACTATCAGGATAATTAGTACTAAGCATTAAACGTGCTATATCACCCTCTTTATATTCTTTTTTATCTGTTAAAATTTCCACATTTTCAAACTTATAATATCTTCCATCAAAATTTTTACCATTTACCCAAACTAGTCTTTCAGCTGTAACTTTATCATTATCACTTTCAAAAATTATCTTATAATTTCCTTCTTTACCTGCTTTCCAACGATAATTTATTTTACCTTCATCATCTGATTCAACATCTTTTGAGATTAAAAGAGTTTTTTCTTCTTTTTCATTTTTTTCGCCTGAATATTTAACACTAAATATTTTTAATTTTCCCTTTGCTTTAACAGCCTCATCATTAGGATTTCTTAAGTTGACTTCAATATCTACATTTTCATTAGGTGTATAAAAACCATGCTCTACATCAATAAAAGCATAATAAGGATTATTAGTTATTTTTACAGAGCTTGCTCCCTTAATTTCTCTCCTACTTTTATCAGTTACATCAACTAAAATATCATATTTAAAATCTTTATCTGTTTTTTCACTATCAAATTCAAAATATGCTTTACCATCTTTATCTGTAATTAGTTCTCCTTCTTTCCAAACAGCTCCATCATTTCCTTCATGTCTTGGATATGGTGAATAAATTCTTACATCATCAAACCAATAATACTTTGAAAAAGGTGAATAATAGTAATAAAAAGGAGTTCTTACAACTTTATATTTTACTTTTGCTTCTGCTACAGGTGAGCCAAAATAATAATCTGTAGAGATAGTTACTTTAACTTTATCACCAGCTTTAAATTGTGAATTATCAGACTTAACATTTACAGTAAATTCAGGCTTTTTATATTCCTCAACTCTAAAACTTTGCCCCCCTGATTGAATAACACCAATATGTCCATTATCAATACTTGTATTAATATAATACATACCAAGAGGTGCACCTTTTTTTAGTTGGAATGAACCATTAACTGTTCCAAATTTACTTGGTTCTAACTCTTTTTCAAAAACTCTTTCACCTTGAGGATCTGTTATTGTAACTTTTACCTTTTTATCTTTAAGATTATTATTTTTCCCTTTTTCTGTTAAAGTAATTATTTCTTTAAAGTTAACAGTTTGCTCAGGTCTATAAACAGGTCTATCTGTGTAAATATAAGCTTTATAATTAGAGTTATAAGAATACATATTATTATAATAATATTGTGCATTTGAATATATAACTTGTTCATCTTTCCAAGACAATACATCAATATATGAGTAAGAATTATCTAGTTTAATTTTTTTATAGATATATTCTCCATTTTCATTTGTTTTAACTTGAATATACTTAGTTTTATATCTTCCTGTTCCATCATTATCATAATAATTTTCTTTGACAATTATATTTGAGTCTTTAATAGGTTTTCCTGTTTGTCTATCAAGAATATGAATAATAGTTTTCTCTTTATCAATATTTTTTACTATTGTCATATCTGATATTAAAAATAATGATAATGAGTGATTTGATTTACCATCAGTTGCTTCAACTAAATAAGTTCCTGTTTTAATATTAGGTAAATTTACTTCTTTACTAACAGTTTGATAATCCCCTTTATCTTCTATATCAATATTCAGACTTAAAACTTTCTCTTTAGACTGTTTTTTTATTTCTTCTATTTTATCCCCAAAGTTTTGATTAAAGCTATTAAAATACATATCAGGCTTCTCAAGATTTCTTTTCAAAGTTTGTACTAAGTCTACTTTATATACATTAAGTTGAACATTTTTAATATTTTTAGAAGATATTGTTATTTTTGCTTTATCTTTACTAGATTGTACACCTGAGTTTATTAAGTTTAGATTTTTAGATTTAATTTCTTGAATCTCTGCTTTTGAGTCACTAACTCTTATAGATTTAGGATATTTTTTTATTAAATCTTGATAATATTCAAGTGCAGATACAAGATTATATTTTGAAGAATATATTTGACCTATCCCATAGAGTGATTCAGGAGCTAACTCATCTTTAGGATAATTTTTTACTATCTTTTCTAAAAGAGGAATTGGATTTTGATTTTTTACTTTTTTATCTTTTGTATTTTCATAATCATAACTAATATAATTTTTCCTTACAAAATATGATGCTTTTCTAAATAAAGATAATGCTTCATTATGGCTATTTTGAGCTAGTTTATTAAGTTCAAATACTTCATCAAATAAAAATACTATACTATCTTCAATACTTAAATTTTCTGGAAATTGTTTTAAACTACTTTCTTTAGATTCTCTTGATAGAGGTCTTATAGGTGGCATAATAGATGTTTGAATTAATTCTTCTGCAAACTCAAAGTTAAGGTTAATTATTTCTTGATTTACTTGTTTTGAAGGACTTACTTTATAATAAAAGTTTTTAGAATCTTTAAAATGTTTTACTACAGTCTTTTGATCTTCTTCACCAAGATAAATATATATACCTTCTCTTGATGTATTTTCATTTCTATAAACTTTATTATTCCTTTTATACCCTTGATGTGGAACTATTTTATATAGGTTTGCAACTAAGTTATTTAATCTACCTTGCCAATGATTATCAGCTTCAAATTTTTTTAAGCTATTATTAGATAAATCAATAGATTCATCCCAATTCCTAGACATTATTAAAGATTGGATTAATCTTAATATTGTTTCCTTTTTTGTATAATCATCTGTTTTTTCATTTAATACTTTTTTATAAAGTTCTACAGCCTCTTTATAATTATGTTTTTCAAACTCTATTTCACCCAATTTAAAATTTTTATTGTTTATATTTTTAACTGTATTTTCAAACTTTACAGGGTTTTTAGGTTTATTCATAATTGGTCTTGACATCACTGGTACAGAAATAAGAATTGAAGCAACTAAGCCTAAAGTAATTTTTTTCATCTTTTTATTCTTTAAATCAACTTTTTCTATCATAAAATTACACCTATTAATGATAACAAAATTATTTTTTATTCACTAACTTTATTTAGACGGATAGAAATTTTAGTTTTTTAGTATCTTTACTTTAAAGTATATCTGGTGATTAATTGTAATTGACTATAAGATAATTTATTTTTGAAATCAATTTATATTTGAAGTTAGAATTTTGTAATAACAATACATTTCTAAATAAAATAATATTAGCCATAAGAACAGTTCATACTAAAATTTGCTTGTATTCTTATGACTAATACAAAATTGTTAATTTAATCTTTTAAATATTTATCTATTTAAAACGATAATTATAACTTTATAACTTAGATTCTAGTATTTTTAATAGTTTATTTGATAATGGAGTTCCAACATGAACAAAAAAGCTTAAATCACTTTTTTCATTATTTAAATCTTTTATTAAATCTTTAATATCAGCTTTTGGAAGTTTTTTAACCGATTTTTCAAAATCTAAAATCATGTTTTCTTGTTTTTGTGTGTCTTGTGCTTGAGCAATAAAAACTATTTTATAAAAGATATTATTTTTTTCTCTTTTTACAGCAGTTATTCTTTCACATAAAGGATATATCAACTTTGATAATGAAGAATCTTCTGGATCTTGGTTTGGTTTTAAATTCTCGTTAAGAACTTTTGTTGCATGTTTAAATAAATTACTTAAAGCATATCTATTAAGAGATTTAATTAAAGGAATAAAATCTTTTACTAATTTATCTTGTTGTTCTTCTGTTTTCACTTGAGGCATTTTATCAATGATAGCCTCTGCTGTTATTATATATTGACTACTAATATCATTAGTATTTGATGAAATATTAGTATTTTGAGGTGCTAAAGGTAATAAAGTTTCGTTGCTTGAACAAGATGTTAATATACCTAAAATAGAACATGAAATTATTGATAATTTTATTTTTTTTTGCATACTACCTCTATAAAAAATTATAAATACTTTAGTTTTGTTTAATTATATAACAAACTATTAGATATTCAAATAAAACAAAATTTAAATAAACAAACAAATTATCAAAACTTATTATTAATAATATAAATTACTTTAATACACTAAAATCTATATAATTTATTAATTAAATATCTTTTTTACACTGATAAACTATTGATTTTATTTTATCAAATGCTTTCTGAATTGTATGCTTCAGCTCTTGATGACATTATGACTTTTTCAGATGTAGTTTACATCATAACAACTTCATAACTTTTATCACTATCAATAAGTAAAATATCACCATTTGAGAAATGTTCATCATCTGTGAATCTATTATCTAAGTTTATATCAATCCAAACTCCACTATTTTGATAAATACCATCCATATTATTATCGTAATCAGCGTGTTCAATAACTAGAGCTTTATATGAGTTCTCATTTATATTTAACTCTTTATAGTAATAAGATGATGGAAAATATGATAATTTATCATTTTGTTTCTGTAAACATATATTATATTGACCTTTAATATTTCTTTCTCCAACTATATTAAGAGGTAACTTAATATCACATATAAGCTGATTATTATAAATCTTTATTGGTTTTTCATCAGATAGTTTTTGATTATTATTCTGATCTATATATAGGGTTTCATAATTTTTTTCTTTTTTAGAACCTATTGTAATAACATTATCAGTACTATTTCCTATTAGGAAATAACTATAATACATATCTGTATTTTCTTCTTGTAATGCCTCATAAGGTTGAGGTATAAATTCTGCGATTTCAGCTAAACCAGAAAATATACTTAAGAAATTACCTTTATTATATAATTTAAAATCTTTATAAATATCAATAACTACCTTATTATGCTCTTCTTTATTAGTAATATCTTCAACCTTAACTAAATCTGTATTTAGAATGTGATAATAATTTTTATTCTCACCAAATACTTTTACAACATTATAACCATCTATCTTATCAACTTGTTTATATCCCTTTGTATCCTCAGAAACTAATAATTTAAAATTATCACCAAATATTACACATGATGTTCCTTCTGGTCTTTCTTCAGGTAATAAATTAAAAGTTTTAATACGTTTATATCCTTGTGGTGGGTTAATAGTTAATGAAAGTAAATCTTTTTTATAGGATTTATTAGAATCAGAAGTATTTAATTGTATTAGCTGATTCGGATTTATTAACAGATACTTTTATTTTTAATTTTTAGTATTTCATTTAATTTATCATTTTTTATGAATACAACAGCTTCAGCTTTACTTTTATTATTAATTTAATAAGTGAGAGGATAATAGCTAATGAAGCTTATTAATAATGTCAAAACTATTGTTTTATTCTTTTTATTTATATACTCATTCTTTGTACCAATCTTAAAATACTTATAATTTTATTTTACAATATTTAATGTAATTTTGTGAATATATATTAAGTAAATTTACAAATTCTTGTTAAAGAAAATTAAATATGTATAAAAGTATTAAACGAATATTAGAACTATTATTATGGATTTATTTAAATGAAAGATAGAGTTAGTGTAGGTCAGGTGTTAGAGCTAGAAATCCTTGATCTTGTACAAGGTGGTGAAGGTTTAGGGAAACTAGAAGATTTTACCATTTTTGTCCCTCAATCTTTACCAAATGATATTGTAGAGATAGAGATAATTTCTGTAAAGCCTAACTATGCAAGAGGATTAATAAAAAAGATTATTAAACCTTCTACATTTAGAGTTAAACCTGAATGCCCTGTAACCAAAGAGTGTGGAGGTTGCCAATGGCAGGAATTAGAATATAAAATCCAATTGAAAACAAAAGAAAAATTATTAATAGATAATCTTATAAGAATAGGGAGTGTTCCAAAGGAAGATATAGACACTTCTTATCAAAGAATAATAGGAATGGATAATACATTTTATTATAGAAATAAGAGTCAATTCCCTTTTAATAAAGAGGATGGAAAAGTAAAAGGTGGTTTTTATGCACAAAGCTCACACAAATTAATAGAGATTGAAAAATGTTATATACAAAGTGAAATTATTAATTTTATATTTAGAGAAGTAAGAGATTTAATCAAAAAATATAATATTGAGATTTATAATGAAAAGACAGATAAAGGTTTATTTCGTCACTTAGTTATTAGACACGCTTTTACGAGTAATGAGGTTTTAATAGGTTTTGTTACAAAGGCTGGTAAAATATCAAATATAAAAGAAATAGTTAATCATTTAACAAATAAATTTCCTCAAATAGTTGGTATTGTTCAGAATATTAATGATAAAAAGTCAAATGTAATATTAGGACAAAAAAATATTAGTTTATATGGTAAAGAATTTATAATAGAACAAATTAAAGATTTAAAATTTAAAGTTTCTTTGCACTCATTTTTTCAGATAAATCCTGTTCAAACAGTTAATTTATATAATAAGGTCTTAGAATATACTAATTTAACTGGTGTTGAAACTGTGTTAGATGCTTATGCTGGTGCAGGAAGCATATCATTATTTTTAGCAAAAAATTCTAAAAAAGTTATAGGAATTGAAGTTGTTAAAGAAGCTGTATCAGATGGAATTGAAAATGCCAAGATAAATAATATAGAGAATTTTACTTTTAAAGAAGGTAAAGTAGAGGATATATTACCAAAAGTCCTTTCTAAAAATAGTATAGACGTAATTGTTTTAGATCCGCCTAGGAAGGGTTGTGAGGATTATATATTTGATTCAATTTCAGAAAATAATGTAAAAAAATTAGTATATGTTTCTTGTAATCCGTCTACACTTGCAAGAGATGCAAAACTTATATATGAAGCAGGTTATAAATTAACCAAGTTTCAACCTGTTGATATGTTTCCACATACATACCACCTAGAGACAGTTTGTTTATTTGAAAAAATAAGTTAAATCAGTTCTTGAACATATTTTTATCAAAGTTTAGCGAATATAAAAAGGATAGTGAGATACTATTAATACTAGTAACTATAATTTTGTTATTAGTTTTTTAATCTAGTGGCTTCCAATGTAATAGACTCAAGCTTTAAAAACCCTTTTGGAAGTCTATTTATATTTTCTAAATCTTGAAGTTCTATATCTTCACTTTCATTCAAATTACAACGAACTATTTTACTAAATCCTGCTTTTTCCAATAACAAGCGTAAAGTTTTTTCATCATAAATAAACAAATGTCCCCAATCTCTTACAAAATTATTAATTACAAATATTGAATCATAATAAGGTGCATCTTGTATAAAATTATCTATAGACCATTTAATATATTCTTTTTGTAAATCTGACTTATTTTCTATGTATAAATCGTTTAAAAACTTAAAATCAGGTGTTGATATTCTAATTTTTCCATTTTCTGTTAAAATACGATAACATTCATTTAACATATTAAACCCTTGTGAATAAGAAATATGTTCAATCATGTGTTCACTAAAAATATAATCAAAGGTTCCACTTGAGAATGGAAATACCTCTGTTGCATCAAGATGTAAAATTTTATTTGATTCAGGAAAATAATCTGAGTTTAACCAATCATTATGTGTATTGCTTCCACAACCAATATGTAACTTAAATCTATCTTGTGTATTAAAATAGTCTTGAATAATCATTTTATCAATATAACCAAACTGTCTTTTTAAATTCCATAAAAATTTATTCATACCTGTTCTCATTACTATTTGATTAATCTTTTTATTATAAAACTAAGCTTTATTTATATATACATCTTTCATCAACTTATAAATCCAAAAAGCTAAAATACCTACAATTAAAAATACTATAGTCATTAGAATATTTTTTTGGATTTTTTCTTTATCATCTTTTGAGAAACCTTCTTTGAAATCTTTATTTTCTAATAAATTAGATAATATGACTTTATTATATTTTGTTTTAAACCAATTATATTCGTTTATATAGTTCCTTATATCATAATTTGGACTTTCTATATCTTTATTAGAAATAAAAACTTTATAATCTAAACTGTTATTTGCTAAAAAGAAAAGATTTTGCTTTATTCTTTGAGTTCTTAATTTATTTATTATCAAAGGTGGATTATCATAATTCATTATCTCTATTCTTAAATCCTTAGAGTTTAATGAATTTAAATTTATGTATTTTTTTTCATCATTCTCATTATTACCTAAATCATATATAGAGTCTCTTATTATAGGGTTATCATTATCTCCAGAAAAAATACTTAAATCTCTATAATAATATGATTCTGAAATGTCAAAATTTATTTTATTAATTGATAAATTATTTTTTAGTCTTATTATAGTTTTTTTATCCTTATTCTCTGAAAGTGGCTTCAAATCTATAGTATCATAATTTATTATTTCCTTATTTTTTGAAAATGTTTCTGAGCTTATGCCATTAATTCTAAATGAATTATTATCATATTCATCTAGTTTTAAGTCTATACCCTTATAATTAAGTTTTAACATTGTAATTTTTTCATTTTGGCTTAAATTTTGTATTTCAAACTTATAAAATTTATAACTACTTTCCTTAGAAAGTTTTAGTTCTGTTTTTCTTAAATTAATCTTAGAAGTAAAATCATAAATATTTGCTCCACTTATAAATAACCATTTCTTTTTATCATTAGAACCATAAATCTTTATTTTTTTATTAAAATCAATATCAGAAGAATCTATAAAAAACTTTTCAAGACTTGGGATATTTTTTTCTTTAATTTCTGTAATAACTATATCTTGATTATTTAATGTAAAATAATCTATAATCTCTAAATTCTTATTTTCTTTTTTATCTTCAGGTATTTGCTCATCTAATAATATATAAGGTATCTCTTTATTATAATTATCAAATACTCTTATATCTTTTAAGTTGTTTTCAGATTTATTTAAAAAGTCTTCGTTTAAGTACATATAATTAACTTGATTTTTGCTAATATTTCCTTGAATATTTGAGTAATATTTAAAATTTTCAATAGTTATATTATCTTCTGCATAAGCTGAAAAACTTGTTAAAGATAGTAGAGATAAAAAACTAAATATTTTCTGTTTTAGGTGTTTCTTCATCTTTATTTTCCAATGTTTCAATAATTTGTTGTTTAAATTGCCTATATAAATATGATGCAAATATTAATATTATTCCTAAAATTATAAACGATACAAATTTATATGAAGCACTCATTTCTGCTATATCAAAGAAAAATACTTTAGCTAATGTTAGACCAAATAAAGAAATAGAGATTCTTCTAATATACTTATTGTCAAATCTTAAACCAAAGTACATTAATGTAATAGCAAAGATAGCCCATAATACTGATATTGCAACAAATCTTAGATTTTGTGCATAAGTATAAAATAAGGCTGATACTTCAACATTTAATATTATAAATAAAGAAATAACCCAGCCAAACCCTGTTACTCCTAAACTAAAATCATTTTTAAAAACACTTTTTCTTAAAATATCAACAAATTTATAATATGCACCTAATAAGAATACAGATGAAAATAATCTCTCAGCTACTTTAAATGTATAACCATCTATAATTATTAAGTTATCATTTACTTTAAATACCTCACTATAATCAATTAGAAAAAATTTAAAAAGTGATATAAATAATATGAAATAACTACCATAAAGAATTTTTTTATTATTTAATTTTTCACTTATCCAAGCCAAAACAGCTGTTTCTGCTATCCAAAAAGTTGTAATAACTTGACCAGAGAAAATAATAGGGATTGTAATACTTAAAAATATTGCTGCTTTACCTATTGTAAAAATAAATGATTGTTCATTTCCTCTACCTTTTTTATATAAATAATTAGCTATTAAAGTAAAATTTAATGTGTATAAAATAGTAACTATAGATAAATATTCTATAGGATAGTTATTTGACTTAATAAGGTAATAATTAATACATAATGCTGTAAAGGAATTTAAAAATATTAAAAATGAGTTAGATATATTTTCTTTATTGGTCTTAAAAATATAGTAAGCAATAGGCATAAGACTATAAATAAAAAAGAAGATATTTACAAATATAGCTGAAAGCCAAAATTCAGAGTTTTTAAAAGTATTTAAATATAATATATATGTAGCTATAAAACCTAGATTAGTAAGAACACTCCATTTTCTATTAAAAGCTATACTTAGTAATCCAATATTTAATATAGTTATATATGAGTATAAAACTAAATTATTTCCTGAACCATTATCAATCATAATAGGTGTTGAGAAACCACCTATTAAGCCTAAAACAGCTAACCACTTATTATTTTCAATAATAGCCATAAAAACAGAGAAAACTGTTATAAGTATCATCAGAAAAAAAGCTATAGTTTGATTAAATATAAAATACTTTTGAAAACCTGCATAAGTAGAATAGTATAATAAGGCTATACCCATCCCTATAATACCTGTTCCAAACTCAGCTAAACTCTTTTTTCTGAAAAAATTACCAATACCTAAAGACAGCAAAGCTCCTAGATAAATTATAGAAACCTTTCCAATAGGACCTAATAAACCACTAACAAAAGCTTTTCTTATAAAAAATCCTACACCTGTTATTACAGATATTACACCAAGTATAAGTAGTCCATTAAAACCTAATAATAACTCCCATTGAACAGATTTTATTTTTTCTGTGAATTTATTTACTTTTATTTCTTTATTAGCTTCATTTATTTGATTTACTTGATTATTTTTTGTTTCTTCTTTAGCTATTTCACTATTTTTTAAAATTTCTCTTTTTTCTCTAAATTCATCTGAGTTATATACTTTATCTTCAAAAAATAAAAGTTCATCTTTTAATTTATCTATTTGCTCTGAAAAAGTTTTTTGTGTTAATTCTAAATTTCTAAGATTTGACCTAATAGAATTATGAAAGTTTATATTATATATAGTTTCTTGGTTAAACTGATAAAAGCAATTTGGACAAGAACTGTTATTCAATAAGGACTCTATATTTAAAGAGCAGTTAGGACACTTCATATATAACTCCATAGTAATATATCGATATTGATAATAATGTATGATATTTTAGAATAATTATATTTTTGTTCATAAAAAAGTGAAAATATTCTATTATAATAATAGATATTATATTATAACAATTAATTTAAATAAAAATTTAATAAAAAAAGAGCTATTTTTTAGATAGCTCTTTAACTTTTAGAATTGATTAACTTTTTTAACCACCAAAGCTTATTGCAACACTTCCTATAGATTGTATCTTTATCTTAGGAGCAATCTCATTATATGAAATAACAACTAAAGCAGGGAAATTTCTTTCCGTAAGCTTTTTAACATGAGGTCTAATCTGAGGATTTGATAAAACAACAGGATTATGTCCAGCTGTTGTTGCAGATTGAACTTCATTTGCTAGTTTTGCTAATATTTGTTGACTGATTTGCGGGTTAAGTGCAAGAACAGGACCTTGAGCAGTTTGTTGAATACTTTCTTGTATAGCTTGTTCAACTTTAGGATCTAATGTAATAACAGGAATAATATTTTGCTCATTAGCAAGTACATTACATATTTGTCTTGATAATGATTGTCTAATTAACTCTGATAATACATCTGGTTCTTTACTTAATTTTGCAAAGTCTGTTAATTTTTCAAGAATTGTACTTAAGTCTCTTATTGAAACTCTTTCTCTAATAAGATTTTGTAAAACTTTTTGAACATCACCTAAAGAAAGCATTTCAGGAATAAGTTCTTTTACAACAACAGGGTGCTTTTCTTTTACCTTGTTTATCATTACTTGAACTTCTTGACGACTTAAGATTTCATGAGCATAGTTCTTAACTATTTCAGCAAGATGTGTAATTAATACGTTTGTAGGGTCAGTAACCATATAACCTAATTGTGCTGCTCTTTGTGCTTCATAACCTGCAACCCAAACTGCTGGAGTTCCAAACGCTGGATCTTTTGTAGGGAAACCAACAAGCTCTTGAGAAATATCTGTTTCTGGTTGTTGTATAGCTAACATATAACCCATAAGTATTTCACCTCTGGTTACTTCTATACCTTTTACTTTAATACCATATTCATTTGGTTTAAGGTTTAAGTTATCTTTAAACTGAACACCTGGCATTACAAATCCTAATTCCATTGCAATTTGAACACGCATAGGAACAATTCTATCAAGTAAGTCACCACCTTGTGATGGATCAACTAATGGAATTAAGTCTAATCCCATTTCTAAAGCGAGAGGATGAACTTCCATAACTTGTAATACATTCTCTGGTTTCTTTGCTTCTTGTTCTGCAATAGTTTCATCTTCTTCATCAACAACCTGTTGAACTTTTTGAGTTCTTCTGTAAGCAACAAAACTTGCTAATAAAAGTAAAATACCTATTATTATAAAAGGAGCTCTAGGGAAACCTGGAACAAAGTTTAGAAGTAAAATGAAAACACCTGCAATACTTAAAGCTTTATAAGAAGTAAACAATTGAATTCTTAAATCTTCTGCTAAGTTACTATCTGATACAGCACGTGTTGTAACCAAACCTGCTGATACAGAAATTATGAGGGCGGGTATTTGTGCAACTAATCCATCACCAACTGATAGAACTGTGTATCTTGCAGCTGCATCAACAAGTTCCATATCTTTCATTAAGACACCAATTGCAAATCCACCTATTAAATTTACAATAATAATGATAATACCTGCTATAGCATCACCTCTTACAAACTTATTCGCACCATCCATAGTACCGAAGAAGTTTGATGCTTTTTCTAAATCTTTACGCTTTGCTTTTGCATCTTCAGCAGTGATTAAACCTGCGTTAAAGTCAGCATCAATACTCATCTGTTTACCTGGCATCGCATCTAATGTAAATCTCGCTGCAACTTCCGCAACACGCTTCGCACCCTCTGTGATAACTACAAATTGAATAATCGTTAATATTAAGAATATAACAACACCCACCACGTAATTACCACCTATAACAAACTCAGCAAATGTTTGAATTACGTGTCCACCATCTGCATTAAGAAGAATGGATCTAGACGTTGCTACGTTTAAGGCTAGTCTAAAGAGAGTTCCAACAAGTAACATCTGAGGAAATACAGTAAACTCTAACGGGTCAATAACGTATAATGAAACCATTACAACAATTACTGAAAAACAAAGATTTACTACTAGTAAAAAGTCTATTACTGCTAATGGTAATGGAAGAATTAATACAGCAAGTATAACAATAACGACCAAAGCAATAGATAGGTCACCTATTATGCCCGATTTTCTAACTTCTTGTCCTGCCATTTTAACCTATTAATTGATAAAAAATAAATAATCTTTTTGGTGTAAAAACCTAGGAGCTTTACTTCCTAGGCTTTTACTTTATTTTAAATTTAAACTGATGCTGTGATTGATTGTAATCGTTTCTTTAATGATTGACTTACCATCTTTTGAGTCATTGGAGGTAATACTGGATTATTTGATAATCTACTTCTTACTTCACTTTGAATCTCAGGATTTAGTAAAGTTATTACTTCATCAGCTTGACTTGGATCTAACTGAGCAAGTACTGCAACTAATGTTGGTAATCTTTCACTTGAAAGCAAGTTTGCAACTGTTCCTGATTCAACACCATAAAGGAAACCGAAAGGATTGTCTGGAGCGGGTGTAACAGGAGCTCTAGAAACTTCAACTCTATCTTGAGGTGCTGCTACTTCTGGACCTTCACCTGGTGGTGGAATAGCTCCCCCTGGAGGTGCTCCTGGTCCTGGAATTGCTGCATATTCTCCACCTGGAACTCCTCCAGCAAATCCACCCATATCAGGTGGTGGAGCTTTCTTGCTGAGTAACGCACCACCAATACCTGCACCAACAATTAATGCAACTATACCAGCAATAAGTGCAACCCACCAAGGAATAAGTCTTTTAGCAGCGTCAGCTTTAGCCATTTGGTCAGCTAACATTTTTGCCATTGTATCATCAAATACAACTTCTTTTACTGTGATTGAATCACCACGAGTTTGATCAAAACCAATAGTATCTTTTACAAGCTTAGATACTTCATCTTCTGATAATTTCTTAACAGCACCTTCTTCAGCTGCTGCTTCTTCTCCACCAACTTTAGGAACACCATATTGATAAGCAACTGATATTGTCATTTTTTGTATTGAACCCATAGCTGGAGTTACAAGTTGCTCTTCATTATTAAAGTTTAAAGTTGTTTGATCTGTATCTTTATAATTTAAAGATAATTCTGGAGAAGGTTGAGCTTCTGGAGTTGCTTGACCTTGTTGTCCATTTGAACTAAGTTCAGGTAATTTAGTTTCACCAGGGCTAACCTTTGTATTTGAGTCAACACCAGGTAAACCACTAACTTCATCTTTAGCTTTAATCTCTTTATTTCTTTCTCTTAAAGATTTTGTTGCAATAGGTAATGGCTTATTATCTTTATCATAAACAGGTGTCATATTACGTGATCTCTTTTGAATTGTATCAAAATTCATTAAAAGAGTAACTTTAGGTTTAACATGACCTTTACCAACAACTGTTTCTAACATATCAACAATTTTAGCTTCATACTTTCCTTCAAGATCTCTTCTGATTTCGATTTGCTTTGAAAGCTCTTTACTAAATTTACTAACTTCAGATTCACCAGAACCTTGACCTGCAGCAAGAATTCTTCCTTCTGTATCAGCTACAGTAACATTTTGTGGTTTAAGTCCAGGTACTGAACTTGATACAATATGTGTAATTGCTTCTACTTGTTCAGGATTAAATCCACCACCTGCACCAAGCTTCACTAAAACTGAAGCGGTTGTTGGTTGTTGTTGTTCTTGGAATAATTGAGGTTCAGGAACAACTATCATTACTTCTGCCCTTTCAACACCTTGTATTTTTTGTACAATTCTTGAAAGTTCTCCGTTCATAGCTCTTTGTAAAGCAACCTTTTTTTCAAAGTCAGTACTTAACATACCATTTGCTTTATCACCAAATATCTCAAAACCAACTCTACCATCATGTGGTAAACCAACCATAGCTAAGCCAATAATTGCTTCATCCTTCTTTGCTCTTTCAACTGCAACAGAACGTCCTTCATCACGTATTTCATAATTAATACGTTTTTCCTTAAGGTTATCAACAACCTCACCAACTGATTTTGGTGGTAAATCTTTCATAATGGTAACAAACTTATCTTCGCCTTTTTGTCCCATTAGTAAGACTATTAAGGAAATAAGGAGAATCACTATGGCTACAAAAGAGCCTATTGCAATTATCCTTTGTCTAGGCGTAAGGTTACCAAGTAGCCCCCCGCCAACTTCTCCTTCTTCAACTGCCATAGATACACTAATCTCCTCTAAAAGTTAAATCAATCTAGATGCTTACATTTAAAATCTAACAAAAATAAATATTTATTAAATGTAATAATCAATAAGTATTTATAAAAAAAATTTAGAAATATTACACTTGCATATTCATTAATGTTTGATATGCAGTAGCAACTTTAGTAGTAACTGTAGATGCAAGGTTACTTACCATATCTACTTGTGCTTGAGAAATCATAAGAGCATGAACATCTACATTCTTTCCACTCATCATATCAAGAGTAAGTTTTTCTCTTGTTTCAAAGTCCTCAATAATCCCATTTAAAACTTCCACAAAAGAAGTTGTATCGGTTTTTGGAACTTCTTTTGTTTCAAAAGATAAAGGCATTTGTGATTTGCTAACTTTTGATGCTTCAAAAGAAAATCCATCAATTGCACTTGTCATTATAGACATTTTCTTTGGCTCCTTTTATTTACCAATTTCTAAAGCTTTATTAACCATAGCCTTTGCTGCATTTGCAGTTTGAACACTTGCATCATATGCTCTATTTGCAGCAATCATATCAACCATTTCATTTATAACTTCAACATTAGGTTTTTTTACAAAACCTGATTTATCTGCATAAGGGTTTCCTGGTTCATATACATGTTTAAATTCTGACATATCTTTGGCAATTCTATATGTTTGAACACCACCACCCATTTCTTTAGTAGGTTCATTACCAAAATTAAAAGCAGCCATTTGTTCTTCAATTTCAGGATTAACTTCTCTAACCATTTCCATAAAAACAGGAACTTTCCTTCTATAAGGATCACCATTTTTAGAAACACTATTTACATTTGAAATATTATTAGCGATAAGATCAATCCATAAACGATTTGATGTCATTCCTGTAGCACTTACAGCTAAAGCATTAAATAAAGTCATCTAATTCTTCTCCTTAATAAAATTATCTTGCACTTATAATAGTTCTATACATTCTAAAGTCACCAGAGACCATAGATGTTAACATATTATAGAAACTTGTATTTTTTATCATTTCAGAAATTTCTAGATCAACATTTATATTGTTACCATCTAATCTTTCTGAGTTTTTTGTTTTTATAATTATAGGCTCAGTTTCATTTATTACATCAGAAACACTCATATTTTTTTCTCTTGGTGTTTGGAATATTTCTGAACCTTGTTTATACCATTGATAATCAAAGCCCATTTCACTTCTAGTAAATTCAACACCAAGATCTCCACCACTATCACCATTTAAGTATGTAAGTTTTTTGCCTCTACTTAAATCTGCATATACTTGATCTCTTGTTAAAAGATCTGGAGGAGTATTAACTTCAACACTTTTGCTTCTCTCAGCCATTATTTCTAGTGTTTCAGAAAAAGATAAATCAGTTCTTTTAAATTTCGGAGTATTAGCATTTGAAATATTATTAGCAATCATTTGATGTCTTTGAGTTGTTAAGTCAAGAACTTTTTTGCCCAATGTTACTTCTGGGGTAAATGTCATCTAATCAGCTCTCCTATTAAATAATTTAAAATACTCTTTATTAAATATAACCGATTTTAAAAGCACTTTTTTGCTTATAAAAATCAATTTGTTTTAAGAGTTTAAAACATAGATTACAAATGGCTTATATCTATATTTTAAGATGTCGCTAGTACTATAATAAAATTTTAATAGATAATTAAAATGCAAAAAGTACTAAAGAATAGTATATCATGTGCTTATATCGATCTCAATCTAAGATTCCTTTATTTTAATAATATTTATTTCGAGTAATATTTTTTTATAGATTTATTAAGAGCTAAGATCTAGATATAACAGCATCAAAAATATAACATCACAATATTATAGTAATTAATATCACAGTTTTAGTGAATTGTTAAATTTATTAAAAATTAATTTAGTAAGATGAAATAAAATCATCAATGCTTTTTTTCTTACCTATTTTATTTCTGAGTTGTTCTAATGCTCTTTTATGAATTCTACTGACCCATGACTCTGAAAGTCCAAGCTTTTTACCAATCTCATTAAAAGGCATTTTATTAAAATAATAGTATTTAAGGGTTGTTCTTTCTTGCATAGGTAATTGTTCTATAGCAAGTCTTAACATATCTTGAAGTTCTTCAAACTCTAAATCATTTTGAATAGAATCATTAGAACCAAGTTGATTTAATAAACTATAATTATCTTCTTGGTCACCACTTCCTGTAGGTGCATCAAGAGATAAAATATAACTATAAGTCATTTGGCTAATTTTATTGTATAAAAGATTTGATTCACTTTCTACTTCTTCAGAACTAAGACTATTTGAATCTTCATCATCGTCTTCACTTGCAGCTTCTTCCTCTGTTCGTGCTTTTATAGCATTTGTTACAGTTGACTTATTTGTTGGTATTTTAGGTAAATTATCAAGAATAGAACCTTTTATATAATAAGTTGCAAATGTTTCAAACTTAACACCTCTATTTGGGTCAAATCTATCTGTTGCAGATAATAACCCAACAACTCCATCACTTACAAGGTCTTCTAAGTCATAATGTTTAGGCAATTTTGTAGAAATCCTTCTTGCAATTGATTTTACAAGAGGCATATATTTCTGTATAGTTTCGTTATTGCTCTTTAATGCGCCTTTTTGAGCTGATGACATATGTCCAATCTATATTTTAGCTACTTTTATTATCGTTTTTTTCTGGTTTATCTTTTTCATCTGCATAAACTTTATCACCTTTTAATTGGTGATACAAGGCATCGACCATATCTTTACCACCTTGTTCAGCAAACTTTTTACCAATTTCTTGATCCAGAAACCCCATGAACATATCCACATTTTCACCCCCAAAGAGACTACCCCCACTTTCTTCATCAGGTCTATCATCAGGATTTCCCCTCATTGAACTAAACATATATGAAAAAAGTATAGAAGTAAAATCTCTTGAAGCAGCTTTTAAACCTTCATCTGATTCTTTATAACCCAATTCAGGAGCAGGTGCTGTTGCCCCAAAGCCTGTTGCTACAGAACCAATTAAAGGAGTTGTTATATTCATATCAAAAAATACCTTTAAAAACCTAAATAATTTCTAATTGTGCATTAAGAGCACCAGCAGCTTTAATTGTTTGAATTATTGTTATTAAATCTTTTGTAGAAACACCTAATACATTTAAAGATTTAACAAGTTCACCAATAGTTGTTCCACCATCAAACAATTTTGTAACACCTTTTTCTTCAATAGCTGTTATTTGAGTATTTGTAACTGTAGTAGTTTCACCTTTACTCATTGCATTTGGTTGAGATACATCATTTTGTTTTTCAACTTTAACAGTTAAACCACCATGAGAAACAGCAACAGGACTAATTTTAACATTCTGACCAATAAGTATAGTTCCAGTTCTTTCATCTAAAACAATCTTAGCAGCATTATTTCTAGGACTTAAATTCAAGTTTTCTATTCTTGCAATTAGATCTACAAGATTATCTTTATAAGAATTTGTAACAAAAACTCTTACACTTGCAGGATCCATAGCTTTTGCATTACCTAATAAACTTTTATTTATTTTATCAGCTAATTCTGAAGCATTTGTATAATCAGGATTTAAAAGATCAATATATAAATTACCATTTTCATCAAGCATTGTAACATTCACTTCTTTTTCAACTAAGGCTCCATTAGGTATTCTTCCAACTGTTGGAACATTCTTTTTAACTATAACACCATCAGATTCAACACCAAAACCACCTATTGAGATAGGACCTTGGGCAACAGCATATGTTCTTCCATCTGGGCCAAGCAAAGGAGTTCTAACTAAAACACCATTTTCAATACTTTTAGCATCACCCATAGATGCAACATTTACATCAATTCCTTGCCCTGGTTTAACAAACGGAGGTAAATTAGCAGTTACCATAACTGCGGCAATATTTTTTACTGTAATTTGTCCAATATTAGGTAAACCTAATCTTTCTAGCATATTTACAAAAGCTCTATTTGTAAATATTGTAGACTTACTATCTCCTGTACCTTGTAAGCCAATTACTAAACCCATTCCTGATAATTGGTTAGCACGAGCATTACGAATTTGAGCAATATCTTTAACTCTTACAGAACCTTCTGAGCTTTTAGAACTAATTTGTACATCAGCTGCATTAGAGCTTAATGAAATACTAGTTACCATTAAAGAAGCAACTAAAGAACTTAAAACCTTATTTATTTTAAACATTTTTTTATTTCCTAAATACTCTAAGAATTATAGTAAAAAGTTAAACAATCTTGATAATAAACCACCTGTAGTTTTTGCACTTACAGGCCCTGTTCCTTTTACGTCTATTTGAAGATTAGCAACTTTTGCTGATTCAATAGAATTATCTGCTCTTACGTCATCTCTTCTAACTACACCACTAAAAGTTATTTCACTGACTTCATCATTAACTCTAATTTGTTTTCTTCCTCTAATAACTAAATTACCATTTGGAAGAATGTCTTCAATACTTGTTGTTACATTAAATATTAAAATGCCATCTCTAGTTGTAGAACCTAAACCATTAAAAATTAATTGGTTATCAGTTTTTAATTGCCTATTAAATAATCCTTCTGCTTGTTTCATTGCAGGTATTTCCCATTTATGGGTATTTTGAAGAATTTTATTCCCTTGTAAAGTAGATCTTTGAGATGCACGTGTTGTTTCATTAACATTTATAGTGACTAAGCCACCTATAACAAAGGCAGGTCTTCTATCAGTAAACCAACTTCCTACACTTGTATCACTCCAGAGTGAATCAGCATATACAGGTGTTGAAATTAATAGAACAGCACCTAGTAAAGAACAAAAAATATTCTTTTTAATCACTTAATTACTACCTCCCAAAACAACTTCTACAAGTCCATCATCTAAAACTTTTGCCATAACAGTTCGTTTTGACGGGAAACTAGTCACTTTAACAGAAATATTTTGCCCTTTATATCCATCTTGTAGGGCTTCACCAACACCTGTTAATGTAAGATCTCCATTTCTTACTCTAATTGTAACCTGATTTCCTCTAAAAACAATAAATTTTTCTTTTAATAAATTTGAAGTTATAACAGAATTATCTTTTATATCTGTTACAGCTATCTTACCTTTTATTTTTTCTATATCATCTATATACATAAATTTTGGTATTTTATGAATAGGTATCTTACTAGATTTTATTTTATCTTCAGTAATCTCTTCTCCTTTTTTAATTGAAGTTGCTATTACCAAAGTATCTTTTAAAACATCTATATCACATCTTATGTATATAATTCTATTTTGTTTACCATCAATATTTACATTTAAAGGTATACCTTTTTTACCTGATATATCTTTTAAAGTATTTTCCTTAATCTCTAATTCTAAAACCTTGTTTGGATAAATTTTTTGTAAATCTAAAATTTTTTTATCTAAACTATCATCTTTCCATTCTATAAGTACATCTGCTTCAGATATATTATAAATTTTAGAGATTTTACTCTTTAAATCTTTTATTAATACATCATTTGTCCAATCTTTTGCATAAGAATAACTTGATGAAAAGATTAATAAAGTACTTATAAAAGAACCTATTATTAAATTTTTAAGGGATAGAATCATAAAGCCCTTTCACACAGAATTTATAATTACTATCCCTTTATTATATCCTCTTATAAATTAGCTTAAGGGGATTTTTAGCATTCACTTAAACTTAATTTATAAAATTATTATCTAGTTAAATTATTAGCTGTATCCATCATCTTATCTGATACTGTTACAGCTTTAGAATTTGTATCAAATGCTTTTTGTGTTGTAATTAAATCAACCATTTCATGTACTATTTGTACATTTGATGATTCAAGAGCACCACTTATAACAGAACCAATACCTTGTGTTTTTGGTGTTGATGTAATCTCTGCACCTGATGCAGCTGTAACCATATAACTTGAATTACCAACAGCTTGTAAACCTGCAGGATTTGGGAATGTAGATAAGCTTATTTGACCTGCTTGACTTAATATACCAGTACCAGGTTGTCTTGCCCAAACTCTACCATCTTCACTTATATGTGAATAAAGTTGATCGGCTGTTAATGTGATAGCAGGGTCAAGAACATAACCATTTGAATTAACAAATCTTCCTTGATCATCTTGTTTCATAGCACCATTTCTACTATAAACAACTTGACCACTTATTGGATCAAGAAATCTGAAGAATCCAGGACCATTAATACAAAGATCCATTTGATTTTCTGTTGTTTTAAATGAACCTTGCTTATGTTGAATTGTTGTACCAGCAACTCTAACACCAAGACCTACAGAAGTACCTGTAGGGCTATCATTTTGAGCACCTATTCTTTTGTATTGGTATAAAAGATCATTAAAATCAACTTCTGTTCTCTTAAACCCGTCTGTATTTGTATTTGCAAGATTGTTAGCTATAACTTCAATCTTAAATTTCATTGATTCCATACCTGAAGCGGCTGTCCATAAAGATATCACTGGTCAAAAACCTCCTAAAAAATAAATAAATTTGATTAAAATTAAACTAACCTGTTCTTCCAAGCTCATTAATAGCTTTATCAAGAACTTTATCTTCACTTGTGACAAGTTTATGACCTGACTCATAATTTTTAGAGGCATGAATCATACCTATCATTTCTGATATTATTTGAACATTTGAGTTTTCAAGGTAACCTTGTTTTAACTCTATTTTATTGTTATTTACATCAACTAAAGAAGAACCTCTAGCTGTTCTTACTTGTTGAGCAACTTGTTGAACATTTGTAAGTAACTTTAAAGCAGGAACAAAAACTTTTTGAGCTGTATCTGTTTGTATTTTTAGTTGTGCAACCTTCTTACCATTATCAAAAATCTCACCATTTTCTTTAATTGATAATCTTGCATCTGTAACCTTCATATTATCTTTGTTCATTTGTTGTTTTGTTTTTGGAATATCTATAACAATTTTTTTATCATTAATATCTAAAAGATGATCTCCTGATGAATTAACTATTTCACCAGCATCGTTAAGAATAAAACTTCCATTTCTAGTTGTGTATTGTCCACCAAAACCAGTTGTTCCATTTTGTTGCATTGTTAACCATCCATTGCCTTTTATAGCAATGTCAAGTGTATTTCCTGTAGGTCTAAATGAGCCTTCTGTATTATCAAGTTCTTCAAATGCTGAGAATGAACCTGTTCCAACAGGAACCTTAACAAGTAACAGTTCTTTTCCAATTTTGCTTTTCTGAACTATCATTCATAACATTAATCATAAGTTCTTTAAAAGGAACTGCACTCATGTGATGCTTTCTATAACCAGCACTATTAGCGTTGGATATATTTACTCGTGCATGCGACTTTATCATTTCCATTATCATACCAGACGCACTTGAATAAATACCTCTAAGCAATTTATACTCCCCCTATAATTTTTTCAGCTTTATCATTGTTTTGATCAAGCGAGTAAACAAATGCGAGAACCTCAGCTACAGCAGTGTAGAGTTCTGGTGAAACTGAATCTCCCAACTTCTAATTGTCAAGGGCTTTGAAGCAGGGCATCTTTATATACAGGAATATTATGCTCTTCTGCAACAGCGATAATATATTCTGCTGTATCCCCTGTACTTACATTGCCGTTACTTTCGGAACACTATCATCAGGATAATTAGAGACTAAGTGCCAGCTTAACTCTTTCTTCTTTTATCTGACATTATGATTCAAATATTTATCCTTTGAATTAGGATTCCGTAATAACTACTATTAAAATAAGTTTAATACTATTATATTTTTGCATGACCCTGTAAAGTATTTTATATCACATTGCAATAGGTTTTAAATATAGTATTCATAAGTTAAAGAGGTTAATAAAAATATCATATTTTTTAATATCTAAAAGAAAATTTTTAACTTTTAAGACAGATTATTTATATTTAATAAATGAATAAACTAAAATGTATACAAATGATAAACTCTGAAAATCATCAAACTAACTACTCAAAAGATTTGCTTGTTATAACAAGCGATTATGAGGCATTTGTTAAAGAGAAAGCTAGTAATTTTTACTCAAAGAGATTTTTAGATATAATTTTTTCTTTAATAATCTTAATCATATTCTTTCCTATTATGATACTTATTTCATTACTAATTAAGATAAGTTCAAATGGAGAGATAATTTATAAGCAAGAAAGAATTACTCTTAATGAGAAAAAGTTTCAAATGTATAAATTTAGGACAATGTATAAAGATGCTGAATTATTAAGCGGCCCTATTTTTGCAGATGATAATGATAAAAGATGTACAAAAATAGGTTTAATATTAAGAAAAACAAGTTTAGATGAATTACCACAATTTATTAATGTTTTAAAAGGTGAGATGAGTATAGTAGGTCCTAGACCAGAACGTCCTTTTTATGTGGAAAAATTTAAGAATGAGTTTAAAGATTATTCAAAAAGACATATTGTAAAATCTGGAATTACAGGTCTTGCTCAAGTTAATGGTTTAAGAGGAAAAACTTCTATAGAAAAACGTTTAAGTTATGATCTAGAATATATATCGAATATAACTTTAAGATTAGATATTAAAATAATATTTTTAACATTAAAGACAATAATAACTGATATCTATTCTTTATTTATAAAAAATTAACCTATACTATATATACTTGTTCCATTACTAATCATTTGTTTACTTCTATATTGTAAGAGTATTCCATCATGTTCTGAATAAATCTCTGTTTCAATAAAATCTGGTAGTGAAACAATTTTTCCTATTAATTGATTATTCTTTATAGGTTTTAATAATTCTAAATTTTGTTCTGGAATCCATAAGCCTGATAAATCACTGCTAAATTCTTTTCTTATAAATACAGGTATTTCATTTTTTTTATTATTTATTTTCTTATTTAAAATTCCTAAACTACAAGCAATATTTAATAAGCCATCTGAGGCTTTATTTATATCTTTTTGAGTTATTAAGTGAATTTGTGATGTTTCAAATGGGAAATTAATAACCCCTTCTTTACTTAAAGCTAGATCTAGAGTTGTAAGATACTGAATATCACTTTGTTTATTATAATTAATTTGCCATATCATATCAGGTTGAAATATATTTATAGTTTCTAAAATTTTATTTTCAGTCTCTTTGTTATCAAAAACATCAAAAATACCCATTACAGGACTTATCATTTCAAACTCATGAATATTAACTACTATATCTGATTGTTTTAAAAATTTAAATAAAATATTAGCTAATCTATCAGTATAAGAACCATCAAACCTACCTTTACCAGCTCTATTTAAATCTTTTTGATCTAAAAATGAAGTTCTAGAATATAAAAACTGGGCAACAGGATTAGCAGCAGGAATAATATTTATTTTACCTTTGAGAGTTTCTCCTTTTATCTTATTTAAAAAATCATTTACTATAAATAAACCTGCTGTCTCGTCACCATGTACAGAACAAGTTATAGTAAAAGTTTTTTTCCCTTCTCCAATTGAATAAACAGGTATATCATAATTAATTACACCTTTTTGTCCTAGTTTTAAATAATTTATTTCAAACACTAATCTTACTCTAATAAATTTCTAAAAATTAACTATACATTTTAATATTCAAAAGAATTATTTTAATTAATATGGTATTAAATTAATCTAAGATTTTAAAATATTAATTAGCTGCCTTTAATAAGGCTAAATAAAAATACACATAATCATTTTTTTACAATTAAAATAAATCTATGATTTATAAAATCAATAAAACTTTTTTCTTTAATAATATAATTCAAAACATTTAATCTTGAAATATATTTATCTATTGAAAAATCATTTATTTGCCAAGGAATACACTTTAAATAATAAACTAAACTTCCTATATCATAAAACCTTGTATAACCAATATTTTCATCATAGAGGACTATTTCTAAATCATTATTTAATATTTCTTCTAATGCTTTTGATAAGTTCCAATCAAAATAATCAGGTGAGGGTGCACCTAGTGAATAATTAATATCAATATCATTAAGTCCTCCTACTTGTTGAGTTATAAAAACGCCATCTTTCTTTAATAGCCTTTTTATTTCCTTTAGAGAATATTCTTCATGTCTATTTATTATCAAATCAAAATAATTATCTTCAAATGGAAGCTTATCAAACTCATTAACTTCTTTTACTATTACATTTCTCTTTGATAATCTTTCTTGTGCAATTTTTACATTTGGCTTATATCCTTCTGTTGCAAAAGTTTCTTTAGGTAATATTTCTAGTGAATCTAAAAATTCTCCTCCACCTGTTCCAAGATCTAGCATTGTTTTAGAGTTTATTATGTAGTTTTTTATAATACTTTCATAATTCCAAGTTAATGGTGATTCTAACATTTTATTTTTTAAATAAGAGAAATCCCATCCACTAAATTCTCTCTCATATTCTTCTTTTAAATACTTTTTAAGCTCTTCCAAGTCCATATCCTCTCTAAATTAAGTAATTACTTGTATTTATTAAAATAACCAGAAGTATTTAAAACTTCACTATTTTCATCAAAAGTTATAGAGCCTAATAATATCTTTTCTCCAGAATCTAAAATATCATATTTAGTAAAAGTATTACCATTATTAGATATATCTAGAGTTTTAGAATCTGTACCTATTATAAAAGCAAACTTTTCTTTTCTTAGTTCAAAATATTTTTCTTGGTCTATTTCTATATTATTTGCTGATAGTAACTTAATTGTTTCTTTCTCAAATACTATATTTGAAACTTCATTATTGTTATCATCTATAATTTTGAAAAGAGTTTGATTATTTTTATTATTAATCATCCTAATTTTTTTATGACTAATACCTGTTAGTTTTTCAATATCTTCAATCTCGATTAGAGCCATAGCTGTTCTCAAAAAAGTTCTATTTAAAAAGCTTGTAAGCTGATACATAAATATTATAAATAATGGAGAAAATATTATTATTAGTATTTGTTTATATGTTTCAAAATCTATCATCAATCTAACTTTCTAATATTATTTTGTTCTAAAAATTTATCTACTGCTGTTTTTTCTGCAATTAGTTTTTTTGAAAATGTATATGCAGAATTAAAATTACTCCTATGTGTAGGTTCTCCTCCTGCCATTGACCAAGCAGGTTTCCCCATATTTGTATCCACTATAGAATATAAATATCCACCCATTGATGAAATATAAACTCTATTAGCAGAAGCAGCAGGTGAGCTAAATATTTTAAATCTAGTTCTAAATTCCCATTCTAAGTTGCCTTTTTTAGCATTTAAAGAATATAAATAACCATCTCGACTTGTTACATACACTCTATTTTTTGTAATTACAGGAGAAGATGCTATTGCATCAGATGCTTTAAATTCCCATCTAATATCACCATTATCAGGGTCAATTGCATAAAAGCTACCTGATTTATTACCTATATAAATTAAACCATTTCCAGCTGAAGGAGACGCTTTATCAATCCAATCATCAGTTTCAACTATCCATTCATTTCTACCATTATTTACATTAAAAGCATAAACATTTTTATCCCAAGATCCTAAAATAACTTTATCATCATAAATAATAGGAGAAGATTGTCCAATATAAGATAATAAATCTTGCTTCCAAATTAATCTACCATTTCTAGCATCTAAACAATAAAAACTTTTATTCCAAGCACCAAAGAAAACTTTATCTTCATAAACAGCAGGAGAAGAATCTATACCTCCTCTAACTTTTATTCTCCAGATTAGTCCACCAGATCTCGCATTTAGACAATAAAAACTTCCATCCTGACCACCAAAATAAACTCTATCATTATATATGGAAGCAGTTGTATTAATTGGTGAATAAGTCGAAAACCTCCAAGCTAATTTACCCGTTTTTAAATTAAGAGCATAAAAGTTTTTATCATGACTTCCAAAAAAAACTTTATCTTCAGAAACTGATGGATAAGTATTTATAGAGTCGTATGCTTGAAATGTCCATAATGTTTTTTGGGTTTTTCCATCAATAGCAATTACATTATCACCTATTGGGATTCTTTCATCATCTATTTTACCACCACGTCTATAACCAGTACCTTTTATAAATTCTCCTAGAGGATTGACTAAAACATTTAACCTACGTTTCCATCTTCCATTTCTTGATATTGTTTTTTCACCATTTTCATCAATCCATAATCTATTATCTTTATCAACCCAAAGTTTTAACCCAGCTGTTTCCCATTTATTACCTGTTGTATCTTGTTTTTTGTTATTAAATAAAACCTCAAGTTTATTATCTTCTGTTAAAATAGCACTAACATTTGTTATATAATTTCCCTTAACTTGTTCTGCTTTTCCTTTGATTCTTATCCATAGTTTATAATCCCTATCAAGATAAAAAGAGTAACCTCTACCTTCCCAATTACCTGTATCTGTTTCAAGAGTTCTTAAATCATTTTCAATAAATAGAGTTTTCTTTATATCTGTTTTACCGCCTTTTTGATAACCAGATACAATTAAATCTTGAACTTTATCATTATTAATATCATAGAGAGTTATTTTTCCATCTCTTATTTGTTTTAATCGCCAAAGCTCTACATTTTGTTGGCTTATAGTACAAGAATTTAATAAAAAAAGTAAAGTAAAAAATATACTTTTTCTATTTATTAATAACAAAAAAACTCTCCTTAAAAATTTAAACTAACTTACAAATTATAAACGTCAAATAATTAAAAAAGTATCACTATATATTTAAAAAATTTTTCTTACTCTAAATAAATCTATAAACATATTTTCTAATACAAGCTTATTATTAACATAACTCTCTATTGATATATGATAATCTTCTAATTTATTAAGAATATAAACTCTTTTATTAATATCTTCTTCACTAAGATTAAGAGCTTTTGTTTCATTCCATATACTTTTTTGTAGCTTTATTATTAAATCTTTTATTTCCTCTTTATCAGATTTACCCATTTTATTAGCCATTTCATCAGCTTCTATAAAAGTTTTTGGTATATATTGTCTGAACTCAAAATCTGTTATATCTGTTTCAATTCCTAATGATTTAATAGGTATTAACTGACATCTTGAAATTATTGTTGAAAGCACGTTATCTATAGAATCAGTATGAAGAATAATAGTTGTAAATTCTGAAGGTTCTTCAAGTGTTTTTAAAATTGCATTGCTACCTTCAACCCTAAGCATATTTGCTTGTTCAAGGTATAAAACTTTATGTTTTGAAGTTACAGGATATCTTTGATTTTCATAAATAATTTCTTGAATTTGTTCTAATTTTATAAATTTACTTTTCTCTTCATCAGGTTTCCAATGTCTAAAATCTGGATGTTGTTCAGAATCAAAAACCCTACAATTAATACAATTATCATTTGCTGTCTTTGAATTACATAAAAGAATCTTAGAAAAAATCTTAATTATTTGATTTGTTATATCAATATTTTTGCCTGTGAATAAATAAGCATGACTAAATTTTTTATTAATTGATGCTTTCGTAATTAAATCAATAGCAACAGGTTCAACACTCTTTAAATTTCCAAATATATCAGAACTGAACAAAATTAATTTTTAGCTTCTTCTTTTTTTTCTATATTCTTAGGTGTTAATTGAATAAATTTTAAACCATCTTTTGTTGCATAACACACTAACATTTTTCTATGATCTTTACGAGCTAAATCTAAACGTCTTGCTGCAAGTTGAATTAAAGCTCTTGCAGATGTGGTTTCAGATGTACTACAAAGCCCCATTAAAGGACTTAATAAAGGATGAGTATTAACAAGTTGCCCCACACATCTTGTCATAACATCTATAGATGACTCTGGTTGACTATTTGTTAAATAAACTAAGATTTCATGCTTATCCCAATATACAATCCAATCAGTTTTACGAAGCATTTTTCTAATTAATTGACTTGCTTCTATTATTAATTTTTCGTGTTCTTCTTTACTTATAACTTTTTCCATTGCTGCAAGTTCATCAAGAGCAACAACAACAACAGTCCCTTGTTCTTTTGTTCGTTGAAGTCTAATACATTCTTCTCTAAATCTTTCATTAAAATATGTTCTATTCCATAGACCTGTTAATTTATCTGTGCTTGTTCTCTTTTCTACTTCAGCAGCCATTGCAGTTGCATATCTTGCTAGAGATAATTGAGGCAATATAGCTTTTACTAAAAGTTTTAATATTTCAATTTCAATATTTTCTGTTATGTGAACGAGTAACATTCCTAAATATGTTTCATCAAGATTAATAGAAATAACATAAGTATTAGCTATATCCTTATTCTCAAGAAGAATTAAATCTTTTGATTGAATCATATCTGCTCTTTTTATATCTTTAAAGTATGATAAAAAGAATTTTTCTGCATCACTTGTAAAAAAATTATATTCACCTGGTTGAGACCAACAAGCTGCAACCTCAGCAAAAGGAGTATATCTATCAAGAAGATTTTTTAAATGTTCTGTATTTTTTTTCCAATCAATCGTTAAGCAAAGTTCTTCTCTTAAATCTGAAATTTTTTCTTTGTCAAAAGTATATATAGTCACTTCTTGAGCCTTTCTATATTAAATTAATTAACCAAGTAATGGTTTAAGTTTATCAATGGCTTCTCTTATTTCCATTTTTAATAAACCTAAATTTGTCATACCTTTTGTAACAACAGCAAGAATAAAATGAGTTGTAACAGTCATTACAAGTCTTTCATCATTATGTCTTTCAATAATAAGTTGATTAATATCATTTTCTAGATCTTTTTGTGTTTGAATTGTTGATTTTTCAAACTCATATATAGCTCTAGCAAACATAGAGGCTAAAGACTCTGATTGTCCACTTTTATGAAAGCTATCGGCAGCAATAAGAATGCCGTCCTTATCTACAACTAGTGATGTTTCTATACCATCTAGCTTACTTAAATTGTTCAATACTTCTATTACTGAATCTATCATAGTTATTTATATACTTAAAATTATCATTTTACTTAAACTTAATATTATTTTCACATAAAAATTAAATAAAGGATATATCTTTATCTAAAAATTTATATAAATTTTCCTATTTCTTAACATTTTCTTTAATAGAAACTTTAATCATTTTATCTCCAGCACGTAGCTTTTTTACATTATCCATGCCTTCTATAACTTGACCAAAGACACAATATCCTCCATCTAAGTGTGGTGCAGGTGAAAGTGTAACATAGAATTGGCTAGAAGCACTATTAGGATCTTGAGAACGTGCCATTCCAACAGCTCCTTCAACATGAGATAAAGATTTATCTATTTCTAAAGGAATTGTCTTTTCAGAACCACCTGTTCCATCACCCTTTGGATCTCCGCCTTGAATAACAAAGTTAGGTTCATATCTATGAAACTTTAAACCATTATAAAAACCTTTATTTGCCAATTCAATAAAATTTTGAGTTGTTGCAGGTGTTTTATCTTCATGCAAAATAAATTTAAAATTTCCTTTTGTTGTTTCTATTACAGCGATATGATTTTTAGTTGGATCTCCACCCTTAGCTTTTTTTTCTTCTTCATCACAAGAAAATAAACCAAATGACAATGTTATTGTTAGAGATACAACATAAAAATTCTTTAATAAACTATTCATTATATTTAACCTAATATTGTATTACACCTTCCATATTACCATACTTACAAAGATCTATTATTTTATGTAAATGCACAAAAAAAGCTTCTATATCATCTTCTGACTCCACTTCCAGAAGTCCTGAATCAATTAACTCCATTAAAAATTTATAATGAACAAAAGGCTCACAGAAAACCATTGCTCTCATAATATCAGAGATATCTTCTATAGAATTACTTCCTCTTTCTTGTGCAAATGTTTCATATAGATTAAAATATGCGGCCTCAAGAACAGGAATAGGTACGCAACTTTTCATAAGAATATTTGCAGACGAACGAGCAAACTTACCTAATAAGTTTGGATTTATATCATTTCCTAAAAAGAAGCCCTGAGAAAAATATTGCTTCGGGTGCATATAATCCTAATTCTATCTAATATAATTATTTTATGAAATATTTTTTATATTTTAAAGTATTTTAACAGAGTAAAAGCTTTAAGTAAATATAAGCTCATAATTTAGGATTATAATAATTTTATTTTGATAATAAGTGTTAAAAAATATTATCTTTTAGTAGATTTATATTTCTAATATATTGTTTAGCATAAATATTAACTTTTTAATACATTCTTAGTTTTTTGTTAAAAATAACTTAAGTTTTTATAAAACTTGACTATAAATTTAATAATAAGTATTGAAAGGTTAAAAAATCTATCTATGTTGAAAAAGTATTTACTTCTTAGTCTTAATTTATTAGTAATTTCTACTTCATTTTCTTGTCCTAAAAGAGAAGAACCTATATTACCTCCTCTACCTTCTGACAAAGAAATATTAGTTGTATTTAATAATGCATATAAGGGGTTAATTACAGAAAATGAAGCTATAGGCAAAAAAGATCCAACTAATCCAGATAAAAAATTTATTTCATTATTAAAGAGTGCTGAAAAAACAATAGATGGATCATTTTATGATATAGGTAATATTGATTATGCTAAAGCTTTTGTTGAAGCTAAAAAAAGAGGTGTAAATATTAGACTTGTTACAGATTCTTCAAATATGAAAGAATCAGGTCAAATTAAACAATCAATACAGCTATTAATGGATGCAAAAATAGAGATAAAAGAAGATAAGAGAAGTGCATCTATGCATCATAAGTTTATGATAGTTGATAGTAAATATATTCTAACTGGTTCAACAAATCTTACTAATAGTTCTATTTATTATCATAATAATGATACTTTAATAATACGCTCTGATAAATTAGTTGCTAATTATCAAGCAGAATTTAATCGTCTATTCGAAAAAAACTTATTTGGACCTAATAGTCATGAAATACCAAATCCAGAATTAACATTAAATGATGGAACTATTATTAGAACTTTTTTCTCTCCTGAAGGAAAAACTGAAGCAGCTATTCTAAAAGAGATTGGTAATGCAAAAAAAAGTATTAAATTTATGCAATTTTCTTTCACAAGTAAGCCAATAGCAGATGCTATAGTTAATAAATGTAAACAAAAAATGTCTTGTGAAGGGATTTATGACACTTGCCAAATAAATAAATACTCCACTTATCCTATTTTAAAAAATGCCAAAATACCTTTATATAAAGATGGTAATCAAGCCTTAATGCACGAAAAAGTTACTATAATTGATGATGATATAGTAATAACAGGTTCATATAACCTATCAAATAATGCTGAGCATAATAATAATGAAAACACACTAATAATTAAATCAAGTAGTATTGCTAAACTCTATCTTAATGAATATGAAAGATTAAAAACAGCATCTATAAATAATAAAAATTTACCTCCTTATGATCACCCTGCTTGTAAACCTGATGCTACACCAGATCCTGTTTAAGTTAAGCGAAAAGTAGAAAAAGAAGAAGATGAAAATCTAATCTTTTTTATTTAAAAAATTCGTTTAAATATATAAATTTAAATATTAAGAGAGTTAATATATCTCATTATTATTATATTTAACTTGTAATATATTAATAGCTTAATAATTACAATAATTAAAAGTTTAGAATAGTTCTTTTAATAGCTTTTTGCCAACCTTTATAAAATTCTTCTGCTTTTGAGCTTTCAAGTATAGGTTTAAAGACTTTATCAATTTCTTTATTATTTTTTATTTCTTCTTGATCTTTCCAAAAACCTGTTGCTAAACCTGCAAGATAAGCAGCACCTAATGCCGTTGTTTCTACTACTTTAGGTCTTTCAACTTCTGTTCTTAGAATATCAGATTGAAACTGCATAAGAAAATCATTAACACAAGCTCCACCATCAACTTTCAAGCTTTTTAACTCAGATTTAGAATCATTTTTCATACAATCAATTACATCACGAACTTGATAAGCAATAGATTCTAAAGCAGCTCTTACTATATTATTTTTATTTGTTCCTCTTGTTAAACCTGTTATTATTCCTCTAGCATCCATATCCCAATAAGGAGTGCCTAAACCAATAAAGGCAGGAACTATATAAACACCTTGATTATCATCTACTTTAAGGGCCATTTCATAACTATCTGAAGCATTTTGTATAATTTGTAATTCATCTCTTAGCCATTGAATAACTGCTCCAGCAATAAAGACACTTCCTTCTAAAATATAACTTGTCTTACCATTTATTTGCCAAGCAATACTTGTTAATAAACCTGAATCAGATTTAACAATTTTTTCACCTGTATTCATTAACATAAAACAGCCTGTACCATAAGTATTTTTAGCTTCACCAACTTCAAAACAAGTTTGACCAAATAATGCTGATTGCTGATCTCCTGCTATACCTGCTATTGGGATTTCTAAATCTAAAAATACTTTATCTAAATAACCATATATTTCACTAGAAGAACATACTTTAGGTAATATATGTTCTGGAATATTCAATTTATCTAAAATAACTTTATCCCAATCTAAATTGTTTATATTATAAAGCATTGTTCTTGACGCATTTGAAACATCTGTCTTATGAACTTTTCCACGAGTTAAATTATATAAAAGCCAAGTATCAATTGTTCCAAACATTACTTCTTGCTTTTCAATTTTTTCTTTAATTTCTGGGATATTATCTATTAACCATTTAATTTTTGTTCCTGAAAAATAAGCATCTGTTACTAAACCTGTTCTCTCTTTTATTTCTTTATCAAAACCATCTTTTTTTAGTTGTTCGCAAATATCTTTACTTCTTCTACATTGCCAAACTATAGCATTATGTAATGGTTTACCAGTAGTCTTATCCCATAACACAGAAGTTTCTCTTTGGTTTGTAATACCAATACTAGATATTTCCTCTGGGTTTATATTAGCTTGTTTAATTACACGATTTAAAGTATAAATTTGAGAATCAAAAATTTCTTCTGCATCATGTTCAACCCACCCTGGTTGTGGATATATTTGTGTAAATTCTTTATTTGCTTGAGCTACAACATTTCCTTTAAAGTCAAAAATAATAGTTCTTGAACTTGTTGTACCTTGATCTAGTACTAATACATATTTTTTCATTTAACACCTCAGAAAATAAGCAAGAAAACTAAAGAGAATATAGGTTTTCTCTTTAGTTTTATATAAAATCCTCAATACTATAATTTTTTAAATGGAACAGAGCCAATATAGTCAAATTTACCTATATTCATTCCATTATGCCTCAAGATAGAATAGGCTGTTGTTACATGGAAATAAAAATTTGGTATAGAAAATTCAATTAAAGACTCTTCAGCTGTTACATAGCTATCTTTCATAAAAGGGTAAACTATTTTTCTTTCTGATAAATTTTTAAAATCATCTTCTTTTAATGTTTCAAGATAATCTATAGTTAATTTTATTCTATTTTTTAATTCATCTACTGTCTTTTCATTATCTTCATATTTAGGTGCTTCATTTTCTTTTCCTGAAATCCTTGCCATACCTAATTTAGCACCATCACAAGCAACTTGAATTTGTTTTATAAAATTAAATTGGTCAGGAGATAATCTAGAATTAAGTAAAACTTCAGGTTCAATCTTCTTTTCTTCAGAAAAAACAATAACCTTATCTAATATATTAGAAAGATTATTTAACATTTTTATATATTGTTGTTTAACTTGATAGTACATTCTTTTTACCTTAGCTTTTTATAACTTGATCAATTTTACTAATTAACTCATCTACTTCTGAATAACTATAATGTTTTTCATCTAGTACTTTGTTTACATATAATTTAAATACAAATTTTTGTTCTGCTTCATTTACAGATACAACAAACCCAATGTTTTTTTCTCTCATATTATAAAAGTTATTTAAGAGAACATAATAACCATCTCTTTGCCAATCCTTTAGTTGATGATGAAATTTTTCTAATCCTTCTGTTGACATTTTAATTAACCTCTCCGTCATAATATCTTTTTACTATTGCATCTAAACCTTGATTATAACCTGCACCTACAGCAGACATTTTCCAATCTCCATTATGTAAGTAAAGCTCTGCCATAATCATTGCTGTTTCTGTACTATAGTCTTCACCAAGATCAAATTTTGCTATTTCTTTTCCTGTTTCATCATTAATCATTCTTATAAAAGAATTTTCAACTTGTCCAAAATTTTGTTTTCTTCTAACAGCATCATGGATTGTTACTGCAAAAACAATACGTTTTATATCAGATGATATTTTTGTTAGATCAACTTTAATTTGTTCATCATCTCCATCCCCTGCTCCTGTTAAATTATCTCCAGTATGTTCAACAGAGCCATCAGGACTTTTTAAATTATTATAAAAAACAAAATGATGATCAGATAAAATTTTTTGATTCTCACCAAGTAAAAAACAAGATGCATCTAAATCAAAGTCTACACCTGTATCTCCTGCTTTTGTATCCCATCCAAGACCAACTATAACCTTCTTTAATCCAGGAGCTTCTTTATCAAGAGAAATTTTTTGACCTTTACCAAGATTAATTGCCATAATTTTTAACCTCTAAAATTATTGATGTTGATTAATAACAGCTGCTAAACCACCAGCATAACCTGAACCTAGTGCCGTCATTTTCCAGTCATTATTATGTCTATAGAGTTCAGCCATTAACATTGCTGTTTCTGTGCTATAATCTTCTCCAAGATCATATTTAGCAATTTCTTTTCCTGTTTGATCCAATAATCTTACAAATGAATTTGAAACTTGACCAAAGTTTTGTTTACGTGCTTCTGCATCATGAATTGTTACTACAAAAACAATTTTAGCAACATCAGGACTTACAGCAGATAAATTAACTTTAATCTGCTCATCATCACCATCACCTGCACCAGTTCTATTATCACCAGTGTGTTCAACAGAACCATCAGGACTTTTTGTGTTATTATAGAAAATCAAGTGTTTATCAGAAACTAATTTTCCATTTGCATTAAGTAATAATACTGAAGCGTCTAAGTCAAAATCACTTCCTGTATCAGCCTTTTTGGTATCCCAGCCAAGACCAACAATAACATTTGTTAAACCAGGAGCTTCTTTTTCTAATGAGATTTTTTGTCCTTTACTAAGATTAATTGCCATTAATATTCCTCCATAAGTACACTTAATATTCAGTAACGTTATAACATTTTACTTTGTGTTTTAAGTTTTGTCTAATTTTTTTAAGATATTTGATTTACAATTAATATAGGCTTTGTTGCATGAATAAAATATAGAAAGAGTTTGTCCTTTAATTTTGATTATCTCAACAAATCTTAACAGATATGGGTTTACAATCCTGAAACATTTTATTTAACATTTTACATCGAATAATAATATCATTTGTTTGTGACTCAAATTTACTAGATTTAAGAATCTCTCCAAATATAGTTTTATACCTAAAGAATACATTCTCAGATATGCTCCTTCTATGATAATCATAACTCTGTTTCCAAGCCTCTTTATCATAATTCTTTATAAAATATAGATTCTCATTTCTTGGGTGATTAATAGACCAATAAACTGCATTGTCAACTATATCAATAATAGGTTTTATTCCTTTTTCTATTAAGACATCATAGCATTTTCTCTTATCATAACCCTTATCTGCTGATACACATCTTATTGATGACTTTAAGACTTCTTCAAACATTGCACTATCTACTATTGATGAGCTTGTTACTTTAGTGCTTAATATTTCTCCTGTTGAATATTTTTCTTATCTTGTATAGACTTTTTTTAAATCATGCAACAAAGCCTTGATTTGTTGTAGTTTCTATTTTTTTTAATCTTAAAACGTTATTTTGTGTGAATACTTTGTCATCAAACTCACATTATTTAGATATTTTTATATCTTATCTTGATAAGTATATTAAACCATTAGCAATGTTATAATATATCCCAAGTGAAAATTTTTTTTAATCCTCTCTTCAAAAACCTAAATGAAGAATATATATGTTTAAAATTTAATAACAACATTATTTTTAATTTTACTCTTCTTGTTATATATGAATTTAAATCTTCAATATTTTCTTTTAAGTCATTTAATCTAATATTATAATTTTTTTTATCTTGTAAAGCAATAATATTTAAAACTTCGATAATAGACTTTTCTATAGTATTTCTTTTAAATTTAGTTAATGAATAATCACTAAATAAATTTAATGACTTATTGTAAATACCTATTTTAGAATTTATATCAGATATAATATAATTATTATTTTTGTAATAAGTATCAATTAAATTATTTGAATGCCTAGTGTAAACTGATACAAAGTCTTTAATGACTCCCACATTACCCTCAAGACATATTAGTGAAAATAATTCCGAGTCACAACAAATATTATTATCATCAGTAAAGGCTTTTAATTTAATAGCTAAATCTCTTTTAAATAAGATATTACATAAAGTAAAGTCTTGTGGTAAAACTGAAGATTTTGATAAAAAGATTCTTTTTCCATCGTTTACTGTTTCAAAAGGTAAATCTAGTCTCAACTTTAAATTTTTGTCTTTTAAAAAGATATAACCATTTGCATAAACCATGACAATATTGTTATTATTATTAATTAATTCTACAGCTTTTGAAATATATCTATTATCAATAAAATAATCATCATCTGAAAGGATTATAAAATAATCTCCTGTTGAATATTCATATAGACATTTTTTCCAATTTCCTACCATTCCTATATTTTCAGTGTTTTTGTAATATTTAACTCTACTATCCCCTAGATATTTATCAACAATTTTAGTTGTATTATCAGATGAACAATTATCTGAAATAATAATTTCTATATTATCATAATCTTGTTCTATAGATGAAGAAATTGCTTTATCTAGCAATTCAGCCCTATTATAAGTTGGAATTAGTATACTAACTTTTGTTTTACTCATATTGTCTTATTTTTAAATTTTAAAACTTTTAATGCTTCTGATATATATATATAATTATTGAAGAATTGTGCAAGAATCATTGATACTGGTATAACATATATTCCTAAATAATCTCGTAGAATAAGAATAAATAAAGAAAAAACACATATAAATATGCTGTTACCAATAATAAATATTTTGCTATTCTTTGATGCAATTAATAATTGAACAAACGAACTTTCATAAGTAACAATTAATGTCCATATAGATAATAAAATAAACACATTTTGGATCTGATTTGAATTTGATTTACTTATGCTATTTTGTGAGAAAAAATCCATTAAGATAGGTACAATAAAATAAATAATACAGCTTGAAAATAATAATAAACTAATTGAAACTTTTAAAAAATTAAATATTATTGACTTTATTTCCTCATATTTTTTTTCAGATAATAATAAAGATATTTTTGATTGAAACATATTAAAGGAGGGACCAATAACTAATGATTTATTAATATTCATTATTCTATCAGCATATGAATATGATGCAACAGAACCTGTAGGTAATAATGATAAAGTATTAGTTATAATAGGAGTTAATAAGAAATTATGAATATTATGACCTATTCTCATAGTAAAACTATTTATTATAAATTTTTTAAAATAAGGATGTTTAAAACTTAATTTAAAATTAATTTTATTTTTATTTAATACAATATTTTGTATAATTATAACTAAAAAATTAAAACCTACAGAAAAATAACTTATCAATACAATATCTTTATTTTTTTCTAAGAAAATGTATGATAATGCAAAAGTATTTGATAATGTTAACATTATTTGAGTAATATATGGAAAAATAAATTTCATTTCTGCATTAAATAACCAATTATTTACTTGTATTATAGGCGTAAGAAAAAAAGCTATTGATTGAATATGTAAAATTATCTTAATTAAATTAAACCTTTCTTTATCAACTCCAAATGAAAATATACTTATTATAGATTCCATTTTTGAGTTTAGGAATATAAAAAATATAAGTTGAAATATTATAGTATATGTAATAACTGTATAATAAAATTGCTTTGAAGAATCTATATTATTTACTTTTACATCATTATAAAAATATAAAAATTGCTCAATAAACATAAAGGATATTAGTCCTAAAGAGCCTATAATCGAAGTTGCTAAGTAATAAGAATCTGCTTGATATGATACACCAAAAATCTTAATCATTAACACATAATTAATAAGCGAAAAAAAAACTTGAAATAAAGCTAATAAGTTATATTTTAAATTAAATAAACTACTTGTATTTAATTTTTTTTTTATTTTGAAAAAAATAGAGTTTTCAGAATACAAAATTATTTATCCTTCAAAGTATCAATAACTTTATTTATTCCTTCTTTAAAGCTTATCTTAGGCTCCCAATTTGGCACTATTGCTCCTTTACAAGAAGGCTTCATTACTTCTCTTTGTCTATATTCTCTAGCACCCCAGTTAATATTTAACTTTTTACCAGTAGATTCTTCAAATAAAATAGACAATTTTCTTAATGATATTAAGTTTCCTGAAGATATATAGTAAGAACTTTCTAAATCATTACTTGTGTTATTAATCCAATTCACTAACTCTATATATGCTTGAACCACATCATCAATATAAACAATGTCCATAAGTTGTTCACCAAGTGACATATCAAGTGTTTCATTATTATTTGATGATTTTAACCATAAATTAAATATTTTTGCACGTGTATCATTAGCTCCATAAGTATCATTAAGCTTTAATGTTGTAAATCTTATATTGTAAGTTTCTGTATAAAATTTTGCTATAGATTCAAATGCTTGTTTAGTTGCTGAATATAGATTAACTGGAGTATAATCTGAATTATTATAATGTTGCCAGAATGTACCTGTATTAATAAACCATTTCAAATTATTTTTACAAGATAATTCTAATAACTGAGTAGAAAATAAAATATTTGAATTAATTAAATCATTTATATCATTAGTATTATGATTAACAAGAAATTTTGAAGCAAGATGTATAACACCATCAATTTTAGTTTCACTAAAAAATTCTCTAAGTCTGATACATCTTTGTATAAGCAGCAAACAATATTATTTTTCTGTAAATTTACAAAATCTTCTTGCTTTCTTACTATAGAATAAATAATGTGTTCATTTTTTATTAATTCTTTATATAAATTTGAACCAATAAAGCCTGTAATACCTGTTATTAATATATTCATTTTAAAATGGGCTTTCAAAATTATCAAAATCAATAAAACTTAAATCTCTATTAGATAAGATAGGTAAATCAAGATTCCAGTTCATTCCAAAAGAATCATATTTTATTCCATTATCATGAGCTGGTGAATGAGTTGAGGTTTGCATATAAGTAACTATTGTCCCATCTTCTAAGCTTATAAATCCATGAGCAAAACCTGATGGAATATATACTGAAAAACCATTTTCACTTGATAAATTTAAAGATATAAATTTCCCATAAGTCTTAGAATTTTTTCTAATGTCTAAAATTACATCAATTATCCTTCCATAAGGAACATATACTAGTTTTATATGATCTTTAGGAGGATTTTGAAAATGCATACCTCTTATTACATCTTTTTGTGATGTAGAATAGTAACATTCCTTAAAATCATAAATCAAATTGTTCTGTTCAAAAATATCTGAATTAAATGTTTTAATAAATGAACCTCTATTATCATTAAAGATTTTAGGCTTTAATATAAATAAACCACTTAATTCTGTTTCTACAAATTCCATACTATTTAAAAAAAAGCTCGAATTTATTAATAATAAAATCAATATTATCTTTAGTCATACCAGGCCAAACCCCAATCCAAAAAGTATTATTCATTACTTTATCTGTATTTGGGAACATTTTATAATGCTCTTCATTTATTTGTTTAGAGCTAAAAACCTCAGATTTTCTTACTCTTAAGTTAAACTCTGTATCTAAGAATGCAGGCTGTCTTAATAAATTTCCTGCAAATAATTGCCTTGTTCCTACATCATTTTCTTCTAAATATTTTACCAATTCATTCTTTGTAAACTTTTGATTATCTTTAACAGTGATTAAAAAGCCAAACCAAGATGGTTCTGCTTTTTCAGTAGCTCTTGGAAGTAATAATGACTCTGAAAATTTTTCTAAACCTTTATATAATAGGTCAAAATTTTCTCTTCTTTTATTGATAAACTCAGGAAGTTTTTCCATTTGAGCAAGAGCTATTGATGCTTGCCAATCAGTTATTTTTAAATTATACCCCATATGACTATAAATATATTTATGATCATATCCATATGGCATATTACCCAATTGATATTCAAATCTTGTTCCACAAGTATTAGCAACACCTGTTTTACACCAACAATCACGTCCCCAATCTCTGTAAGACATTATAATATCATATAATTCTTTACTTTTAGTTAATAAAGCGCCACCTTCTCCCATTGTAATATGGTGAGCGGGATAAAAGCTAAGTGTCATTATATCTCCAAAAGTTCCACTATATTTGCCATCATACTTTGAACCAAAAGCATCACAATTATCTTCTATAAGCCATAAATTATATTTTTTACAAATCTCTGTTATTTTATCAAGCTCAAAGGTGTTACCTAAAGTATGGGCAATTACAATTGCTTTTGTCTTATCAGTAATAGACTCTTCTATTTGATTAACATCAATATTATATGTTCCAATTTCAACATCTAAAAAAACAGGTACTAAATTATTCATTATTATAGGAGCCACAGTTGTAGGGAAACCTGCTGCAACAGTTATTACTTCATCACCAGCTTTTAAAGCTCTATTACCGAGTTTATGAGATGTTAAAGCTGTAACAGCTAATAAGTTTGCTGATGAACCTGAAGTAGTAGTTAAAGCATAATCCAAACCTAAAAATTCTGATAATTTTTTCTCAAATTGGTCATTAAAACGTCCCGTAGTTAACCACATATCAAGTGAAGCATCAATCATATTGTGTAATTCTTTTTCATCAACAACTTTTCCAGAAGGTGGTATATAGTTTCTAGGCTGCTTATTTTTTGAAACTCTATTTTTAGCACTTTTATAATAAATATCAGAAGTGTATTTAACTAAGTCTCTTAAAATAGAATCAAACCTAAGTGTTTTTACTAATGCTACTTCTTCACTAATTTTATCTGATTCTAAATTTGATAGTTTATCTATACAAACATATAAATCTTGTTCAATAACTCCATTTTCAATATCAATATCTTTACGTAATTTACGTCCTTTGACTTCATTTTCAGAAAGAGGTAAATACTTTATTGAGTCATTTTCAATATCAATTACTAAAATATTTTCATTTGAATTGATAGTTTTATATATATTTCCTATTTTAATTTCCATAGTAAAACCTTCTAAAAGCAATAGCTTCTATTTAACACTCCATTCAATTTTTAATTCTTTTGCATCATTAATATATTCATTGATTTGTTTTATAGTTAATGATTTAATATCTTGACTGCCTTGATAATAATTTTTATACCATTCAATAGATTTTTTTATAGCATTATTTGCCTTATATACAGGTTTCCAATTTAATTTAAAGAATGCTTTACTTATATCAAGTTTTAATAAATTAGCCTCATGATAAATTTTATCTGAAACTATTTTGTATTCACCATTTCCCCAATATTTAATAACATTTTTTACAAGTTCTTCTACTGTTAATACATCTTCATCATTAGGTCCAAAATTCCATGCCTCACTATATTTTTTCCCATCTTCAAGCATTTTAGCTCCTAACCATAAATAGCCAGATAAAGGTTCTAAAACGTGTTGCCAAGGTCTTGTTGAAATTGGATTTCTTATTATAATAGTTTCATTTTTTGTTAATGCTCTTATGCAATCAGGAACTAGTCTATCAACAGCCCAATCACCACCTCCAATAACATTTCCCGCTCTTGTAGATGCGATTGTAACATTATGAGAATCTCCAAACTTATCAACATTAAAAAATGAATTTCTATAAGAAGATGTTACAAGTTCTGCACATCCTTTACTTGCACTATATGGGTCATGACCTCCCATAGGATCATTTTCTCTATATCCATAAACCCATTCTTTATTTTCATAACATTTATCTGTAGTTATTATCACTCCTGCTTTTACACTATCACAATACCTTATAGCTTCTAAAACATTAGCAGTTCCAATTACATTTGTTTGAAATGTGTCTATTGGTGTTATATAAGATTCTCTTACAAGAGGTTGAGCCGCTAAATGAAAAACGATATCTGGTTTAAATTCTTTAAAAACTTTAATTAATGAATCATAATCTCTGATATCTGAAATATTATGGTTTATTTCATTACTAATATTTAATTTATCAAATAAATTTATTTCTGTTGGAGGATTAAGAGAATATCCACAGACATCTGCACCTAGTTCTAATAACCATTGAGCTACCCAAGAGCCTTTAAACCCAGTATGACCAGTTAATAAAACTTTTTTACCTTTATAGGTATTATTGAAAATACTATTCATGATACTTTATTTATCTAGTCCCAAAGTTTCCATTTAGCAGACTTATTATTCCACATTTCTTCAAGTTCAATTTTATCTCTTAAAGTATCCATAGGTTTCCAAAAGCCTTTATGTTTATATGCTGCTAATTGCCCTTCTTTTGCTATATTTTCTAAGGGGTCTCTTTCCCAGATTGTTGAATCATCTTTTAAATATTTAAAAATATCAGGTTCTAAAACAAAGAAACCACCATTAATCCAAGAGCCATCACCTTTTGGCTTTTCTTGAAATGCAGTTACATTGTCATTATCATCCAAAGCTAATGCACCAAATCTTCCTGATGGTTGAACTGAAGTTAATGTTGCATATTTATTATGTTTTTTATGAAATTCGTAAAGCTCTTTTAGATTAACATCACTAACACCATCACCATAAGTTAGCATGAATGTTTCATTATTAATATATGGTTCTATTCTTTTTATTCTTCCACCTGTAAGAGTTTCTAAGCCTGTGTCAACAAGGGTAATTGTCCAAGGTTCTGATTTACTAGAATGAACAGTTGTCTTATTTTCTTTTAGATCTATTGTCAAATCACATTGATGGTAAAAGTAATTTATAAAGTATTCTTTTATCATATAGCCTTTATAACCAAGACAGATAATAAAATCATTAAAACCATGTGATGAATAAATTTTCATTATATGCCATAAAATAGGTTTACCACCTATTTCAACCATAGGTTTTGGTCTTAAACTAGTTTCTTCTGATAATCTGGTTCCAGCACCACCAGCAAGTAAAACAACTTTCATTAGAATTAAACATATCTATAAAAAATAATATCACTGTAATATATATTACATTTATAGATTAAGCAATATTATTAGAGTTAAATCTTAATATCTAAATTATAAATATTTTTTAAATATTTATCTTACCTAATACATTCTTTCTATAATCAATATAGCCTTTTAAAATAAATTTTAATGTTTGAAATTTGTTATCAAAAAATAAAATTCTGAAAATTATGTCCATTTTTAATTGTTTTAAAAAATATTTCTTAAAAAAAATAAATTCTTTGTATTTATTTAAAACATAAAATCCATTTCTTGTAAAATAATACATTCTTATTGGACTGTGATAAACTAAAAATTTTTTTTTGTTTAAAAAATTTATTTTTTTTATATTTCCTAGTTCATGTTCTAATACTGCATTGTTTAATTTTATTACTTTATATCCATTTTTTTTTAATCTAAGACAGTATTCATGATCAACATGGTCTATAAATAAATCTTCTAAAAAACCACCATTTATTTGAAAAGCTTTTAGATTTAAGAAGTTTCCAGATGTCATTACCATATCAACTTCCTCAGATAAACTATTAGTTTCTTCGATTTTCAATCCTTTTATTTTATGAACAGGAGATATGATTCCTATTCTTTCAACATCATTTGATTCAATAAAATTTTTTATATTATTTATCATATCTCTAGTTGGAGTACTATCTTGATCCATTGTTAATAAAAAATTATAATTTTCTTCTAAAGCTTTTTTAGCTGCAAGATTTAAGGCGTATGAAATACCCTTATTACCATTACAGGATATATATCTAACATTATATTTTTCTTTTATTTTTTCTATTAAATCTATATTGATTTTATCTGAATTATCTACAAGATAAAGCACATCAATATTATTTATATATGACTCAATTATTGATAGTAGATTATTTGTTGGATTATATAAAACAGTTACCCCAGCAAACTTCATTTAGCACCTTAAACTATATTAGTTATTTATAAGATAAATTTTAAAATATTATTCTTTATTAGTAAAGAATAATATTGTATTAAAATATTTCTAAAGTATCTAACAATCATTTAAAATGTTATATTTATTTTAATAATTTTTTATTGAATGAAATAGGTATAAAATTTTATAATTAGTTAATGTTAGAAAGTAATATAAGAGTAGATATTTTATTAGCTACTTATAATGGTGAAAAATATTTAGAGGAACAATTAGACTCTATAATTAATCAAACATATAAAAACTGGTTTGTAATTGTAAGAGATGATGGTTCATCGGATCTAACCTTAAATATAATAGAACAATTTTGTAAAAATTACCCAGATAAATCTTTATTTATTAAAGATAGTGAAAGTAATTTAGGCCCATGTTTCAATTTTGGTAAATTATTAACGTATAGTACATCTAATTATATAATGTTTTGTGATCAAGATGATATTTGGTTAGAAAATAAAATCGAATTAAGTTTATCAGGAATATTGAAGACAGAAAGAATTTATTCAAAAGATTTACCTATTCTTATTCATACAGATCTTAAAGTTGTTGATTCAAAATTAAATATGATTTCAGAATCTTTCTTTGAATTAAAGAAATTAAATCCTGAATTATCTAAAAATATTAATTCAATAATATGTGATAATTCTATTACAGGTTGCACTATGATTATAAATAAATCTTTAAAAGATAAAATAATAATAAATAATAAAAATATTATAATGCATGATTGGTGGATAGCTATTATCGCCTGTATTTTAGGAAAAATAGATGTAATTTATGAGCCAACTATTCTATATAGACAGCACTCAAACAATTCCATAGGTATATCTAATAATAAAAAAACTTTAAGAGAAAAACTAAAAATATCAACTTTATCAAGAATATTAAACTATGAGGAAAAAATCCAAAATCAGACAAAATCTTTTTTAGATGTTTATGAAAAAATTCTTAATATAGATAGAAATGTATTAAATATTTTAAGTGCGTATTCTAAATTTTCAAGTTATACATTTTTTAAAAAGAAATATATAAGAATTAAATATAGTTTTTTTTATAGAAATTTTATTAAGAACTTAATTCTATTATTGATAAACTAATTCCACTAATCTGTAAATAATAATTAACTCTTTATAAGAAACTAAAATTTAGTTAAAAACTATTTTGTTATAATATTATAATTTTAGTTTTTATTGAATACAATTTTTAGTTATTTTTATAGTATTCTATACTTTATTAATAAAAATAAACTTATAAATTAATTTTATATATAAGATTGAGGATTATTTAGCTTTTTTATGAAAAATGAAGATAATATCATAAATAAAGATATTAATACATTAGCATTTGATGATAACATAGATTCAATTATTAGGTTTATACAAATAGCTAAAAAAAATATTATTTTACTAATATTTATACCTTTTTTATTTGTAATAATAGGATTAATTACACTCTACTATACACCAAATACCTATAAGTCTATGGGTTCATTTTTCCCACCTCCAACAGATATGATTCTTGATTATTCAGATGATATTTCATCATTATCACTTTCAGGTAGTCCTGTAAATATCGGAAAAGGTTTTACATCATTTTTCAAAAACCCGAGTCAAGTATATGTTGAAATATTAAAAAGTAGATATATAAAAGAATATATTATAAAAAAATATGATTTACAAAATAAATTTAAAGACAAATATATTGAAGATACATTAATGAAAATGGATAAATTAATAACAATCAAAGAGAATAATGGCATTATTGAAGTTTATGCAGAAACTAAAGAACCTAAGTTATCTTCTGAAATAGTAAAATCTTCTATTAATAAATTGTCTGAACTACTTGATAAACTTACAGCTAAAAAGACAACAAAGTTTTTAGAGAAAAGATTAAATGAAATTCATACTAGCTTAATTAATTCAAGTACAAATCTAAAGAACTTTCAACTTGATAATAAAATGGTTGATGTTCAAAAACAAAGTGAGGGTATTATAAATTCCATAACAACTTTACAAACTCAAATAATTTTAGCAGAGTCAGAATTAGATAGTTTGAAAGAGGTATACACAGAAAATAGTGTTAAAATTAAAACAGTTAAAGCTAAGATAGACAACTTAAAAGAACAACTAACAAAAATACAAAAAGTAAATAGTAATCCTAGTTCAAAGCAGTTTCCTACAGATCTTAAATTACTTGATATGCCAACTTTAGGATTAAATTATACAACTTTATATAGAGATAATTTAATCTTAGAACAAATATATATACTTTTAACTAAGCAATATGAATTAGCAAAAATTAAAGAATCAAAAGAAAATTTAGAGCTTAAAATAATTGATAAGCCCTCTATTCCAACAAAAAAATCTGGCCCTAAAAAAACATTAATTATGATTTTTGTATTATTATTAGGTTTTTTAACTTCTTTCATAATTCTTGTATATAAGTTTATTATTTATAATTTTTATACTAATTTCCCTGATAAATACAATACATTAAAAGGTGTATTGAGTTTTAGAAACTAGGTTTCATATGGTAGATATTTTCTTAATATTAGTTATGCTTATATTATTTAATATGTCATACTTCACAATGTCTGCTTTGTTTTTATCCAATAGATTCTTTTTATCATCTTTAATTTATTTCTTCTTTCTGTTGTTTTTTCATTCATATATTTTTATGAATCTTAAAATGTATTATAGTAGTTTTTATTATTTACTATCATCTTGGAAGGAAATTGCATTTGTTTTAATTATTATTATAAGTTTACTATTTTTTCCATATAAATTTTTAGATTTTAAAAAAAATGTATCAATAAAATTTTTACTTATTATAGTAATTTTATCTATTTATGGAATTATTGTTGGATTAGGAAATAAATATAACATTTTTAATGTAATGGTTGATAATAGAGACATAATGCTACCATTATATTATTTTGTTTTATTTTTAGTAATGAAGTTTGAAGTTAAAAATTACAAATTATTGAATTATTTTCTATTGTTTTTTATATCAATTCATTCAGTGGAAGCTATTTATAGTTATTTTACTTTTTCTGGTAATGTTAAAGAATTGTGGTTTTATGAAAATGCTGTTTCATCTACAACAGGGCTTCAATTTGATCCTGTTAACTTTGTAAGAAATGATAAAGTAAGAGCAACAGGATTTTTTAGTTCTCCTTTAGAGTACTCTTTAACATTAGTTTTCTTTTTATATATTAACTTATATTATATACTTGCAGATAGTAAATGGTTAAATAAAATATTTTTTGTACTAAATTTTATATTTATATCTTCGGCAATATATGTATCTCAAGTTAGAACTAGCTTTTTAACTTTCTTTATGGGTGGATTAGTTTTTTTATTTATTTATAGTAATAGAGTTAAATTAAAATATAAGAGTTTTATTGCATTATTTACACCAATATCTTATGTTATTTTAACATTTGTGTATTTATCATTTAATATCAGTGATTTTTTAAAAGACCCATCTTCTTTAGGTCGTATTACTCAATATATTGAAGCTTTTGAATTACTAACTTCTAAATTTGGAGGTATAGGTTTTGGAAATGTCGGCCCTAAAGGGGAATATGGATTTGATTCTAATGTTTTGGTTTCATTAATGGCTTTTGGTTGGTTAGGAGGAATTATATACAATTTTATATATCTATATATTTATATAAAGTTAATTTCTTACATTTCAACAGTTAAATTGTATTCAAAAGATATAAATTTTAATGTTTTATACTTCTCAATATTATCTTATTACTCATGTTTTATTTATTTCTTTGCTTTTCAGTACACTCTATCCTTTGCTCTTCAATATTTAATTATGATTATAAGTGCTGTATTAATAAGTAGATGTAAAGAAATAGATGCTCAATATGTTACTTAGTTTTTTTTATTAATTTTGCAGGAACACCACCTATGACGGAATTATCATCAAAATTTTTTGTTACAACTGCTCCAGCAGCAATAATACAATTATTACCAATATTAACACCATCAAGTATAGTAACTTTTGAACCAATCCAACAATTAGAACCAATCCTTATTCCTTGTCTTGTTGTACCTTGTTTCCTTATTAAGGTTTCTGTATCAGAAAATATATGATTCTCAGGGTGTGTACTTAAATATTGTCCAACAATAGTGTCATCACCAATTTCTAATCCACCTGCTCCACCAAGATACGCAAATTCACCAATTCCAACATTATTCCCTATCTTAATGCCTTCACCTAAGTTATTAAAAGTAGTTGATATAATTATTCTACTAAAGGCTCCTATTGAAACATTATTTCCAAAATAAATACTATTTTTCCCTAGTGCACTTACATATACAAAATCTCCTAATTTAACTAATTTACCAAAAGAAATATTATGTATATTAAAAAAGCTAACTTGTTTTCCTAGAAATAATAAATTAGGCTTTTTTAGAAAAAAAACTATTTTATAGCCTCTTATTAAGGAGAATATATTCTGATATAACAGAGATAAGATCACTTTATCTTTTAGATTATCATCAAAAGTAAAATTATTTTTCTTTAGTTTTTGAACACAAAATTCAACAAATTTTTTTATCATAATATTTTATATATCCTTATTTTGTATAACAACAAGTTTAATATTTATTTTGATTTTGTAAGCTTAAATATTATAATATTCTAACTGAATATTATTATAAAGTTTGATACTAACAAAAAATTTAGGAATTTTAAAGTGAGTGATTTTGAAGCATCTCTTATTATAGTTAATTGGAATGGTGCAAAGCTTATAGATAAGTGTCTAGAATCAATAGAAAAAACATGTAATATATCTATGTTTGAAGTAATTATTTTAGATAATGATTCTAAAGAAGATGATATTATACTTATTGAAGGCTTTACTAATAAATATAATAGATTAAATTTAAATATTATAAAAAATGGTGAAAACTTAGGTTTTGGTAAAGCTTGTAATATTGGAGCAAAGAGTGCTAAAGGTAAATATTTAGTTTTTGTAAATCCAGATACAATACTTATCGAAGATTCAATAAAAATATTAATAGATGATTTAAAAAATGAAAATAATGTTGCTTTAGTAGCTCCTAAAATAATAGATGAACAACTTAATACATCTTTGTCACCATCTGTATTTCCTAATATTCTGAATAGAATTATTGGAGGAGAAAGTTTAATTAGATTTGCTAGAATATTAAAATTTAAAAAAATTGGATTTATATATATAAATTTAGATGAAGCTAGTTACCCTGATTGGATTGTTGGAGCATTTTTTATACTCCCCAAAAAAATATTTTCTGATATTGGTGGATTTGATGAAAATATTTTTATGTACTGGGACGAAATAGATTTATGTAAAAAAATTATAACATCAGGTTATAAAGTTAAATATAATCCTTCAACAAAAGTAATTCATATAGGTGGTGGAACATCTAAAGCAGTTCCTCAATTAACAATAGAGAGGCAAATGCAGTCAGAATTTTATTTCTTTAAAAAATGGAACAGTTTAGAATATTCAATTAAATATACTTTAATAAATGCTTATAGTTCTTTTATAAAAGGTATTATATTTTTATTATTAGGTTATTTTAAAAATAGATTTAAAATAAAATCAATATTTCAGTTCGATTTATATAAAATAAGAATGAAAATAGTTAAAAATAATATTAGTATATGAAAGTATTGTTTCAAGCAAGACCGAATTTGTTTACAAGTTTTGGTGGAGATAGTGTTCAAATTTTAAAGACCAAAGAATATTTAGAAAAACTAGGTGTCAATATAGATATTTCTACAGAATTGTCTCCAAATGTTGAAAAATATGATTTAATACATGCTTTTAATGTTACTACACCTCAAGATATAATTTCATGCTTAAGAGCAGCAAAACAAAAAAACAAAAAAACACTATTATCAACTATATATGTTGATTATACTGAGTTTGAAAGAAAAGCAAGAGGAGGTATTGCCCAATTATTATTTAATATTATTTCTCCTAATAGTATTCAATATACTAAGGTACTTCTAAAAGCCATAAAAAATCGTAATTTTAATAGTGGGATATTAGATATATTAAAGTTTGGTTATTATGGAGCTATAAAAGAAACATTAAGTTTAATAGATATATATTTACCAAACTCTTACAGTGAAATGAATAGAATGACTAAAGATTTTAATTTACAAAATGCTTCTTACATGGTTATACCTAACGCAATAGATACAGCATTGTTTAATTACAATTCTGAATATAATATAAAAAGTGATATTAAAGATTGTATTCTTTCTGTTGGAAGAATAGAAGGTAGAAAATCTCATTTAAATTTAGTTAAAGCTATGAGAGACTTACCATATAAGTTAGTTATTATTGGGAAAGCTTCTCCAAATCAAAAATCTTATTATGATAAAGTAAAAAGAGAAGCTGGAGATAATGTGGTTTTTATTGAGCATATTGAGCATAATGAGTTACCTATTTATTACAAATCAGCAAAAGTACATTGTTTAATTAGTTGGATGGAAACAACTGGCCTTGTATCTCTTGAGGCTGGTGCAATGGGATGTAATTTAGTTATAACTGATAAAGGAGATACTAAAGAATATTTTGAAGATAATGCTTTTTATTGTGAGCCAGATAATATAAATTCTATAAAAAATGCTATTAAAAAAGCTTATGAGTCTCCTGTCAATTACGATTTTATAAAAAAAATAACAGAAAAATATAATTGGGAAATTACTGCTCAAAAAACATTAGAAGCTTATAATAAACTTTTATCAAAATAAAATTACTTGATTAAAAATATTTTTAGAAGTAAAATCTAATTCTAATATTTTAAATTTTGAGTTCGTATGAAAAAACTTTTTTATCTTGTATTATTTTATAGCTTTTTTAATAATAAATATGCATTTGCGAGTTCAACATTTTATGGGGATCAAGGAATAATAAACACACCGTCAGCTTATGTATTAAATGATAGAAATATTGATATAAGTTTTGGTAGTTTATCTGATAAGGTTTCATATATATATAATAAGCACAATTTACTATATACTATGGGTTTAGGCTTTTTACCAAGAACAGAGTTAGGAATAAGTTTTAATCAAATATTTACAGGTGTTGTTGATGGAGATAATCCATATTTAAAAAACTCATCTTTTGATAGAAGTATTTTTTTGAAATTTCAAATTTTAGAAGAATCAGAATATATACCAGCTTTTGCTATTGGTGGTCGTGATATTTTTTCTAATGCTTTTATTAATAGAGATGTAAGGGCAGAAGATAGAAAAAATGATGTATCATCTTGGCAGCAAATATTTTACCTAGCTTTTGGGAAAAAAGTTTATGATTTTAATATGAATATAGGTTATTCTTATGCTCCAGGTGTACCATTTGGATTCGCAGCATCCAGAACAGAAGGTAGTTTTAGAATAAGTGGTTTTTTTGCAAACATTGAAACACCTAAATTATATTCTTTAGTTTCAGGTATGTTTGAATTTGATTCTAATAGAATAAATTATGGCGTAAATTTTGGACCATTTTATGGCTTTAGTGCTAAAGCAGTTATGATTGATCTTACAAACTTTAATATAAAAACTAGTTGGAGTACTAGGCTTTAAATTATTTTTTTAGAGCTTTTTCAAATAAATCTAAATATTGTTCTGCAATTCTTTCATGACTATATAATTCTTTTACTTTCTTTAGATTATTCTGTATTTTTATATTTTCTGTGTCATTACGCTTAATATTTATATGTATTTCTTTTAGATCATTTGAATTAGTAAAATAATAAGCATCAACCAATAAAATATATTTATTAAATTCATTATTATTGGCACATATTAAACTGTTAGATGCCATTGCTTCTAATAAAGATGGATTAGTACCTCCAACAGAATGTCCATGATAATATATATTAGAAAAATATCTCAAATTATTTAAAACATCTTTTTTGTAAATCCCACCTAAAAACTTTATATTTTCTTTTCTAAATTTTTCTTTAAGATAATTACCATATTTTGTCATGTGATTTCCGATAACTAAAAAAGGTCTTTCAATATTTGAATCTGTTACTCCTTGTAAAATAGTTTCAATATTATTTTCTGGTTCAAGTCGTGCAATAAGTAAATCATAACTATATTTTTCTAAATTGTAGTCTTTTAAAACAGATATATTTGGCTCTTCAAATATATCTGTGCCATAAGGAATATATGTAGAATCAAGATTATATGTTTTTTTTAAATTGTTTTGAATACCTATTGAATCTGCAACTAAATAATCACTATGTATTGCTCCTAGTTTTTCTGCAAATTTTAAAAAATTTTGAACTTTTTTACTAAACTTTGTTCTTTTCCATTCTAAACCATCCATATTAGTAATTATGGTGCTATTTTTGGGTAATAACCACCACCAAACTGAACTACTTGTATATCCGAGTTGAAGTATTATATCTGCTTTATGTTTTTTTAAATCTTTTATACACATTAAATCATAAATAAATTGTCCTACAGTTCCTAATTTATATTCAGGATCAAACTTATGTATTATATTAACCCCATTCCATGTTTTTTGTTGATATGGATGATTATGTGAATTATAGACACTTACATCATGTCCTTTATTTTTCAAACTCAAAGATAAATATTCTGCAAATTGTTCAAAACCACCATAATTATTTGGAATACCTCTAGTTCTAATATTATTATTTTCATTAGAATCTTTCAATTACTTTATAATTTAAAACTATATTAGAATAACATAAAAGCCTAAATTTATTTAGTGATTTAGACATGAATTTATTAGATTTAATATGTTTATGTATATTTTTTATTGACCATATTATTTATATTTTCTTGAAACTCTTTTTGAAATCTTGATTTACTAAATTTTTCAGAATGTATTCTTATATTATTATAGTTAAATTCTAACTTTTCAAATAAATTTATAGAGTTAATAATACTTCTTGTTGTTTGCTCTTCAAAAAAAATCCCTGTTTTATTTTCTATAACAGTTTCTAAAACACCTCCTTTTTTATAGGCAATTACAGGTGTTCCACAGCTTTGAGCCTCAACAGGAGCTATGCCAAAATCTTCTTTAGCCGCATAAATAAATGCTTTTGCTCTTTGCATATAATCTTTAACAATATCAAAGCTTTGATAACCAAGTATTTCAATGTTTTTATTTGCTTTAGACTTTATTTTATTTAAATCTTCTCCATCACCTATAACAATAAGTTTTTTTTCTGGCAAATTATTAAAAGTTTCAACTAAAAGATCTATTTTTTTATAAGGAGCTATTCTTGAGACAGTTAAATAAAAATCTTCTTTTTTTTCATATAATTCAAATTTATGAGTATCGACTGGTGGATAAATAACTGTTGATTCTTGGTTATATACTTTTTTTATTCTTTCTGAAATATATTTTGAATTTGCTATATAATAATCTGGTCTATTAGAGCTTGAATAGTCCCATAACCTTATATAATGTAAAATCATTCTTGCAATAATTGATTTTATTGATTTATTATTTAAATTAGATTCTGACAAATACTCATGGTATAAGTCCCAAGCATATCTTACAGGTGTATGGCAATAACATATATGTATTTGTTCTTGATTTGTTAAAACACCTTTAGAAACACAATGAGATGAAGATATAACTATGTTGTAGTCAGATAAATCAAATTGTTCTATTGCTATTGGAAATAATGGTAAATAATTTTTATACATATTTATAGATTTAGGTAAATTTTGAATAAAAGATGTTTTTATATTTGCATCTTCAAAAATTGTATTTTTTAATCTTTCATTATTTTTTATTAAAGTATAAATTGTTGATGGATAAAGCTCATATATTGCTTCTAAAACTTTTTCTGAACCTGCAAGATTTATAAGCCATTCATGAACTAAAGCAATTTTCATATAAAAATATTTAGCCTTTTAGTTTAATCTGTTAAAGTCATCATCAACACGTACAATATCATCTTCACCAAGATAATCACCAACTTGAACTTCTATTAAGACCAAAGGTATTTTTCCAGGGTTTTCTAACCTATGTAGTTCTCCCATTGGTATATAGAAAGATTCATTTTTTCGGATAATTTTTTCAGTATTTTCTAAGGTTATTTTTGCAGTTCCTGAAACTACTATCCAATGTTCATTTCTATGGTAATGTTTTTGTAAAGATAATCTTTTGCCTTGTTTTACAACAATTTTTTTTATTTTGTAACCTTCAGAATCTTCAAGTACTGTATATGTTCCCCAAGGTCTATGGGCTTTTAAATGAATATTATGAAGTTCTGATTCTTCTAACTTTAATTTTTCTACAACTTCTTTAACTCTTTGAGAACTTCCTTTTTTTGTTATTAATAGAGCATCTGGTGTATCAATTACAATTAAATTATCAACATCAACAGAAACTATTGTTCTATTGCTTGAAAATATAAGGTTATTTTTTGAGTCAAGGTTTATACTATTTTTTTCTATTGCATTTTGTTCATTAATAATAGATGTATTATTCTCATCTTTAGGTAACATCTCATATAAAGAGTCAAAACTTCCTAGATCCGACCAATTTATATTAGAATTTATAAATTTAACTTTGTCACTTTTTTCCATAACAGCATAGTCTATACTTACAGATGGAATATCATTCATGTTTTCAATAGGTATTTTTATAGGATTAGTTTTTTTAGTTGATTCAAAAGCTATTTTACAGGCATTAAAAACTTCAGGATTGTATTTTTTTAACTCATCTAAGTATGTTTGAACTTTGAAAACAAAAATTCCACTGTTCCAATAATAATTATCTTGTTTTACATATTCTTTTGCTACTTCTAAACTTGGCTTTTCATGAAATTTTTTTACATCATTTCCATTTGCTTCTATATATCCATATCCTGTTTCAGGATATGAAGGTTTTACACCAAAAGTTACAATAAAATCATCATTTGCAATTTTTTCTGCTTCTTTTAAGATTTTATTATATTCATCAATATTTTTTATCATATGATCTGATGGGGTAATTACAACAACTTTATCTGAAGGTAAAAACATACAAGCAAGAGCTATAGCAGGAGCTGTATTTTTACCAATAGGTTCAATTAAGTATTGAATATTATTTACTTTAATTTCATCTACTTGCTCTTGAGCCATAAAAAAAGTTTCATCATTTAGTACAATAAAATGGCTTTCACAATATTTATTTCTTAGTATTGTTTCTTGGAAATAGAATTTTACTTATTAGTTTATAAAATTGTTTTAGTTCTAATTTTCTACTTAAAAGTATAAACGAGTTCCAGAACCACCTGATAAAATAATATTAATCATTAATTGTCTTTCATTTAAAGTTTAAAGATATTTTTTAAGGTAGTATAATCCAAAAATAATAATTTCTTATATTTTACAAAGATAATTTTTGTTATAATATTCTCGATTAAATTTTTTTATAAAAGGCTAAAAAATGATTACAGAAGTAGTTTATCCTGGAACAAATTCTATGATTAGGGTTAATCTTCAACAAGGAGAAAAAGTTAAGGCGGAATCTGGTGCTATGGTTATGATGTCTCCAACTCTTGATATTGAGGGTAAGCTTGAAGGAGGTATCATGGGTGGTATTGGAAGAATGTTTTCTGGAGAGAAATTCTTCTTTCAAACTATTTCTGCTACTAGAGGTTCTGGATATGCAATGTTAGCTCCTTCTACTCCTGGTGATGTTTTTATTTTAGAACTTGATGGAATGACTGAATATAATATTCAAAAGGATGGTTTTTTAGCTGGTTCAGATGGTGTTGTGATAGAAACTCAAATGCAAAACCTAGCTAGAGGTTTGTTTAGTGGCGAAGGCTTTTTTATCTTAAAAGCAAGAGGAAAAGGGACATTAGTATTAAGTTCATTTGGAGCAATTCATGAAATTAATTTAGGGGTTGGGGAACAATATATTATTGATAACTCACATCTAGTTGCATGGCCTAGTACAACACACTTTAGTATAGAAAAAGCATCGCAAGGTTGGCTTTCTAGTTTTACTTCTGGTGAAATGTTAGTATGTCGTTTTACTGGGCCTGGAAAAGTTTATATTCAAACTCGTAACTCTTCGGCTTTTGGTTCATGGGTTAGACAATTTATGCCTACAAAATAAATCAAATAAAAAAATCCCACTACATTTAAGTAGCGAGAAGAAGTAAAGAATTTGAGTGTTACTAAACTAAAATATTAGTTAGAACATAAACAAACTTAGAATTTAACACTAGCTCCAACGCTTGGGTTGAAACTCCATGTAGCACCTCTAACATAGTCAGCTTCCCATAAAGCAGCAGGTTTAATATCAATCATCCATTTGTCTCCAACTGGAACACTTAAACCTAATCTAACACCACCATTTGCAAAACCACCTACTGGATAGTTAACAAATTGCTCTTCATAAACAATTAAGTTGTTAGCTGGTAATCTAAAGTTAAGATTTGCTGTTAATAAGTTGGTTCCACTTGATAAACCTCTAGCATAACCAGCATTAATACCCATTGTTAATGGTAAGTATGAATGGGTAGCTTCACCAATATTCACATCAGCAAGTGCATTAACACCAGGAAAAAATTCTCTACTCATCATATTAAGTAATGCATTGTTTCCACTGTTTGTTGAATTAAGTGGGTTTATAGGAACTGATGTACCAACCATTAAAGCAGTTTTGATACCATCAACATTTGTAGGAATAGCAGTTCTAATCCAAGGAAAAACAGCACCAGATGAAAGATTATTTAAAGAAGTACCAACATTTGAAAAATTCATGCTTCCACCGATACCTAAATCAATACCATCAGCGATACCAGTGGCGAAGTTTAATGTTGGAGCAAGGAGTGTATTCGCACCAGTAAATGTTGTAAACCCAGAATCTAATCTTACATGCATAATATTTGTACCTTTAGCATAAGGTTCTGCACTAAATCCATCTGTACCTGTAAGGTTATTAACAGCACCAGCGAAAGCACTTGGAGCAGCTAAAAGAGAAGCTGCAAGAACTGATAACATAATTTTTTTACTCATAATATTTTTATCTCCTAACTTTTTATTTTTAAATTTAATTAACTTATATTAAATAATGTAACATATATATTTCCTGTTGTAAAGAGTTGTAACAAAAAAATATTAAAAAATTTAATTATTATTTAATTGAGTATGAAATAGATACTAAATTTTATAAGACTTATAGACTTGTTTTAGAATATAAAAATATTTTCTTTACAACTAAAAAACTTAGTTTGAAGAATAATTTTTTACCATAATAATATATTCTAAATAAATTATTATATTAGTTATTTCATTAAACCCTTGTTTTATTTATTTTAAATATAGCATTTTCCATAATAGTAATAATTAGGTTTATGAAACTGTATAAATGTAATAATTAAGGAATTTGTAAAAGATAATTTTGACTTATCAAACCTAGTATAACTAAACTTTTAGATAAAAGTGCGACAAGTTATTTTTTATCTTTCCTAAGGTGAAAAATTTAGGATTAATATTGGCAAAAGCATATTCATTAGATTTACGGGTAAAAATATTTGAAGCTATAATAATAGCCAATCAAAAGATAAAAAAGATAGCTAAAGATTTATGGTAAGCTATCATTTTTAAATAACTTGTTAGAACTTCATAAAGAGACAGTTAGTTTGTTACCTCGTGTTAGAAAAGGCAGAAGCCCCTACAATATCAGAAGAAAATTTAATATATTTAGATTCTTTAGTAAAAGAAAATAATGATTACACATTATCAGAATTATCAGATATCTTAAAGAGAGATAAAAACTTAGAAGCAGGAACAACAGTAATCTTTAGAGCTTTAAAGAAATTAAACCTAACATAAAAAAAAATCATTTAAATCGGAAAAGCGAGATTCAGAAGAAATAATTAGAGAAAGATAGTTATTTATATTATTAAGCTTTTTATTAAACCCTTCAGATTTAATATTTATAGATGAGACAGGAACAAATTTATCAATGACAAGGAATTATGGTAGAGCAAAAAAGAATAAAAGAGCAATAAGCACAAAACCCGTGTCAAAAGGTAAATTATTAACATTAATAGGAGCAATGAGTTTAAATGGGATGATAGCTTGTATGATGGTTGATGGAGGAACAAAGAAGGAAACCTTTATAACATACCTAAAAGATGTATTATCTCCAGAACTTAGAACAGGTAATATAGTTATAATGGATAATTTATCCACTCATAAATCGGAAGAAGTTAGAACTATAATAGAGTCAAAGGGTGCTATATTGATTTATTTACCAAGGCATTCACCTGATTTATCTCCTATTGAATTAGCATGGTCTAAACTCAAAAGTTATTTGAGGAAGAAGAAAGCAAGAGATTATGAGCTTTTACAGACTTATATCAAAGAGGCTTTAGAACTTATAACCATTGAAAATATTACATCTTGGTTCTCTCATTGTGGATATTAGACACTACTATGGAAAATGCTATAGTTATTTTAATTATATTAAATATACTTATTAATTAAATATAGTCTAAATTTAGACAATTTCAGGAGATACTAACTTATAACTATCAGTTGATTCTTTAATCATGAATAAGTTAAAACCTCCTCTAGCTACAAAACATTTTGGACTAGAAAAAGAGAAGAATGATTGTCTTTTAACACTTTTATCATAGTACTTAAGTACTTCAGGAAAAAAATCATTTCCAGAAATATATAAAGCTGCTTTTATATCAGAATTTAGATTACCTTTTTTCAGATTAGTAACATCTTCAATAAAATTGTGTAATTCTGAAACACTTCCTTGAGAACTATAACGAGCTACTATAGATAATTTTTCTACATTGTCATAAGCAATAAGATCAAATGTTAAGGCTTTGCCATCTGTTAATTTTACTTGTTGAGATAATTTAACAGTTTTCATATTCCAAATCCAACCAAAACTGTTTTTAAGATCGTTAAAATTTCTAGATCTAGAAACTTTAACAAGTAAATCTTTTATAATCCACTTTATAAGTGTAGAAGCTGAAAAGTCTTGTACAATTTCAGAGTATTTTAATTGCTTCTTTCCAATATTTAGTATCTTATCACTTGAAACTAATATAGCTAAATCAGTATTTCTTACAGCTTCTTCTACTAATTCAGGTATAATTTTATTTGCTTTTTGAATACTTAATTGTTTTAAAGAGGCTGATGAACCATGAGTTTTACTAATTACTTCTAATGTGGTATCAATTAAAGCTCTTCTTAAACTTGGACCAAATAGTTTAATTTTTGCTTCATATATTTCAATATCAGTTCTATTTTGTTTTATATTAGGAGATGGGTTCTTATTAGGCATTATAAGAGTGAAAACCTCTCTACCATCTAAAAAGCCTTTATATTTTATCTCTCTTTCATCACTTAACTCCATATGTCCTGTAAAGCTTTCCTCTTTGGCTTTTTCAAGAATATGTTCTATATCATTAGAGTTACAACCTAAATGTTTATTTAAGAAGATTCCACCTCCAAGAATTGATGACATAATAACCAAAAATTCTTGTTGAGCTTCTGAAGGTATACAAGCTCTTATATCAACTTTTGTAATATCCGCAGTAGCTTCATAAGCTGCTGCTCCAACATTATCAGGCTCAGATGATACAGCTCCTATTAATAAACCTTTAAATGAAAGAAGAATTACTTTATCACTTACAACAACACCTTGAGATAAGTTTTCATTTCCATATAAAACTTCGAGTATTGGTTTATTACCTATATTTTCTACAGTCCATCCTTGCATAACTCTATATATTAAGGAATATAGACTTATTTTATCAACTCCTTCAACTAATGAAATTTCAATAGCTTTACTATAAGTTGTTTTTGATAAGCTACTTGAACCAGACATTTGTGTTGCAGAACCAACAGGGGAAGATTTACCGCCTTTTAGCTCATATAAGAAATCATTTAAAGCTTCTCCTAATTCAGAAGCTCTTTGGTATCTATTGTCAGGATCTTTTTCTATTGTTTTTAAAATAATATCATCTAATGCAGGTGGAATTTTAGGATTGTATGTACTTGGAGGTTCAGGTTGACTTTGCATTATTTTACTAATAATACTTGCTACATTATCACCATCATAAGGAAATTTACCTGTAAGTAATTCATACATACTTACACCTAATGAATATAAATCAGCCCTTTTATCAACTTTTTGAGCACTAATTAACTGTTCTGGAGAAATATATAAAACACTTCCTAGTATTGTTCCAGCTTGTGTTAATTGAGATTGATTCTCTTGAATACGTGCTATACCAAAATCCATCAATTTAGTTATACCACTATCCAATAATATTATATTTGCAGGTTTAATATCTCTATGTATAATACCTTGACTGTGTGCATAGTCTAAAGCTGCACAAACATTTATAACAGCTTTTACAACAAGTTCTATTGATAATGGTGAATTAAATTTTAGAAGTTGTGATAAATCTCTCCCTCTTAATAGTTCCATAACCATATAGTTTTTATCATTTTCAACACCAAAGTCAAAAATACTAACTATATTTGGATGACTTAATTTAGCAATTGCTTTCGCTTCAGTTTTAAATCTTTCAAGGAGTTCCTGATGTGATGTGATAGTAAGAGCATCTGCATCTTCTCCAGCACTTTCTAAAACCTTAATTGCGACATCTCTTTCAAGCTTATTATCATAGCCACGGTATACAACCCCCATACCGCCTCTACCAAGCTCTCCTCTAACTTCGTAACCGCCAATTGTTTGTACCACGTTAAAACTCCAAAAAAACTGTTTTGTTTATACTTTTTTCTCTTTAATGAATTAGTGTGTAAATTAAACCCTTTAGTAAGAATAAGTTAGTTTATTCTAAATTATCCTTTTCTTTCTTACTAACTATAAAATTTATAAGTAAAGTTTACCACATATAGTTAAATACAAACAGATAACTAGAACACAATTATTTAAGCGTTTACTTATTTTTTATCAATTAATAAGCAAATAAAAATAAACTTACTATGTAATTGAATTAAGGATTACTTTAAGAGATAAATATATTTATTTGAAAAATAATTTTTAGAAATATAATCTGTAAATTGTATTGAAAATCTTTATGGAGAAGTTTTCGTTTATAAAATATTTTATAAAAGGGATAAATTAGACTATTTAAAAAATAATATGTAAAAATATAATTTTTGCTTTTCTATTATCAACATTTAGTAACAAGTTTTATAGATTTTTAATTGGATATATAGTAAATTATAAAATGTTTTTTATAAAAAAATATTTAAAATAGTTTAGAATTAAATTTTTATGGCATTAGCACTTATATTGTATGATATATTGCTCTATATAATGATTACTATTATATATGGTGGAGCATTTACTTTAACATATTATTTTTCAGTTTTTCTCTTACTTAACTTATCTAATAATATATTTTTAATGTTGATACCTACAATTATATTATTTTTTATAATTTCACTTATTTTTATGATATTTATTGTAAGGGTTCTATTACCTAGAATAAAAGAAGGTCATTATGATGCACCAAATAGCAAAATGTTTTACATTTGGACAATGCATTTAACTCTTAATAGGCTTTTATTTATACAACCAATAAAAAATATTATCCTTTATTCAGTAAACTTAAGATATCTTGCATTTAAGGCTTTAGGGGGAAATATTGCTTATGGTTGTTCAATGTCAGCAGATATTGATTTAGTTGATATATCAATGATTAGTATAGGTAAAAACTGTGTTATAGGCTCTGGTGCTGCAATGTCAGGACATTTTATTAATAAAGATAAAATAACTATAGGAAAAATTATTATTGCAAATGATGTTAATATTGGTGCATTTTCTCATATTGCTCCAAATGTAAATATTGGTGAAAAATCTTGGATTGGAGCAGAGTCAAAACTATCACCATTAGTAAGAATTGGTAAAAACTGTGTAGTTGAACCAACATCTCTTTTAAATGCGGGAACTAGAATACCAGATAATTCGACATATCCTATTTAGATAAATATTTTATATTTTTTGAGCTAAAATTATCATATTCTTACTATCTACAGTATATTCTTCTCCTTTGAAACTTCCCCATACATTTAATACCTCTAGACCATGAATCTCTAATATCAATCTTAATTCAGTAAATGTATAAAGTCTAATATCTTGTTCTTGAATATGTCTTTCGTTATTTTCAACTATTACTTGTTTTGAGTGCATCCTACCTGTAAATACATCAAAGCTATTATTAGCTAAAAATGTTAAATTATCATCTGGATATAACATCCATGCTTGATCAATTTCTCCTGTATGATGCATTATCCATTCACGATTAACAGTATCAATAAGAAGTTTCCCTCCTGACTTTAAGGTTTTTGACATTTTTTTTACAACTAGAGCATTTTCTCCTTCATCAAAATATCCTAAGCTTGTAAACATATTTATTACAGCATCAAACTCACTATCATATTCAATTTTTCTCATATCTTGGACTAAAAAATCTACATTTGATTTTTGTTCTTTAGCTAATGTTATAAAATCTTCTTGAATATCAATTCCTGTTACTTTATAGCCTTTTTCAGATAAGATAATTGAATGTCTACCATGACCACATGGTAAATCTAATATTTTAGATTCTTTAGGTAAATCTAAAACATCAATTATAAAATCTATTTCTTCATTTGTTTTCTTTTCTGTAAGAATAGGGTTATGAGTTCTTAAATAGTATTTACCAAAAAAAGTTTCTGTCCACATATAGTTCCATTATTAAAAATTTTAATTCCCTTCTTTTAATTTATTCAAAAGAAGGGAATTTATTAAATTATAAAATTAGTTTTAAGGTTGAGCAGGTGGTGCTGGTTGTTCACTTGGAGGAGCAACTGGGTCAGCAGGAGGTGCTGGTGGTGGCTCTACTGGTTGTGGAGCAGGACTTGGTGTATTAGGTGTTCCTGCAAAATATGCTCTTATTGAGTTATAAAATACATCTTCAAATTCACTAAAGCCTAAAGAACCATTATTATTTTTATCTGCTGAAATAAATAACATTCCTTGAACCATTTTTCCTGCTTGGTCATTTGTCATGTTAATAGCCATAAATTCATCTCTAGATATTGATTTGTTTTTATCTTTATCAAACATTTCAAATGCACCTTTTGCATTAGCTTTTAAAGAGGTTTTTTGAAATGAAGTAAAATATAAAGATGCATTTTTTACTTCTGTAAATGAAAGTTTACCATCTTTATTTTTATCCATTTTCTTAAATCTTTCTGTTGCATCTGTTGGAATGCTAATTTTTTTAGATTGAGCTACAATTTGATCTGCTACTTGTTCTGTACTTCCTTGAGCAGGAGGTGTTGGTTGTTCACTTGGAGGTGTTACTGGGTCACTAGGTGGTGCAGGTGGTGGCTCAGCAGGTTGTGGTGCAGGGTTACCAGAACTTTTGTATTCTTCTAAACTTACATAATTGTCTTTATTTTTATCAAACATTTTAAATGTTGTTTGTAATATAATTGTAAATGCAGATTTTAATCCTTCAGTAGAATATGTTGAAACATTATTTGGTTGAGTAGTTTGTTGTAATGGAACATTAATTGTTTCTTGGCTACAAGCTGTTATTGAAGCAGTAAATAGACCTGCTAACAAAAAAGAAGTAATTTTTTTCACTCTGACACCTCGACTAATTTAAATATATCTAGTTTATTATAGTTAAAACAAGATTAAATCTTGCTTAAGAAATTAAAATAATTAAAGTTATTATGATATTTTTTATGATTATATCTTTTTAAGACTAAAAGTTAACTCAATAAAAATATTTTAAAATCATTTAATTATAATTTTCAAGAATTATTTTACCATAGGTGAGAATAATAAAATTATAAATCATTAAATATTTCTTTTATATCGAATTCAAAATCTTTTAAAACTAATGATTTTATTATTGGAGTATACCTAAAATATGGGACATATATTTTATCAAAAGAGTTAATTTGATGTGATATACATTTATGCTACACTATTATTTCTATATTGTAAATACATTTCAGCTTCATTTGGTGTTAAATAATTTAAAGAAGAATGCCTTCTTTTATTGTTGTAGAATACCTCAATAAACTCAAATATAGCTAATCTAGCCTCTTTTTTAGTCTTAAACACCTTTTTAATATCTCCATCATACTTCAATGTTTTGAAAAAGCTCTCAGCAACAGCATTATCCCAACAATTACCTTTTCTGCTCATACTTTGTTTTATTCCTAAATCTTTTAATAAATCCATTACTACTTTTGATGTATATTGAACTCCTCTATCTGAGTGAAATATTGCATCTTCTGGTATCTCATTTTTATGTAAAGCTGATTTTATTATATTTGTTATCATATCTGCTCCTATTGTATCTGAGATTGTGTAACTTATGACCTTTCTTGTTGATAAATTTATTAATGTTGCCAAATAGAGCCAACCTTCAAGAGTATTTACATAAGTAATATCTGATACAATTTTTTGATTTAAGGTATTTGAACTAAAATCTCTATTTAAAAGATTATCAAATATTTTATTATTATGATTAGAATCTGTTGTAACCTTATATTTACGTCTCATTTTAGTATATAAACCAAGCTTGATATTGAATTTCTATGTCTGTTTAGTAATATTACTAACTCTTTTATATCAAGAACTTTATTACTTTTTAGCATTAATAATGCTCTTAATTTATCTCTGGATACAGCATTTGTTTCTGATTTGATTAATTTATTTAATGTATCCTCTGATTCTTTTACCCAAACTCTTAATATCATATAATCAGCACCTTAAAACTCAAGTTGTCATAATAATATTAAAAGGCTCTCAAGTATTTAAGTATAGGGTTGTTTAAAGTCTGAAACGTCGATTTTTCGTTAAAAATATTTTTAATAGACTTAAATATAGGATATAACTTTCGTTCAAGAATACTTTTTGATAAAGTTTGAATATACATAAGAGTTTGAAAAAATGTCATCTTAATTTTTTTAGAAAATAATTCTACAAAAATGTAAGAGATACAACATAAACTTATATGATTATCTATTTTATCCTGATTATGAGTATTAAATGAAGTTAGACCAATATAACTCTTCATATTTCTAAAAAATGACTCAATATGAAATCTTGTTTTATATATTCTAAATATTTCAGTATAAGTCTTAGATTCTGTACTTATTAAACAATAAAAATCTCTGTCTATTAGCTTATTTCTGTTATTCGCAACTACTACAAGAGTTGATTTAACATCAAAATATTTTACAAATTTTTTGCTCATATATCCAACTTTCTTATAAAAGTAAAAAGAAGCATTTTTTACATTTTTAAATAGCTCTTTTGGTGTATATTTTTTCTTCCTATAGATAAATTTCTTAGTTTTTGCAATTCTACAAGTAAAAGGAATCTTTTGCTCGTTTATAAAATTAATAAGTACTTCTGAAGTGAATCCTGCATCAAATAATATTCTATCTATCTTTAAAGCATTGTCTAATAAACATTTAAGCATATTTTTAGCAATTTCGTTTTTAGTTAAATAATCATCAGTTCCAATCATATCTTTGCATATCCAAAAATCAAAATTAATAGGATATTTGATACCATTTACAAGAACTATAGCAAATAAAATAACTAAACAAGGCTCATATCTTCTTGTACAATGATTAAATATCAAATTATATGGTCTATCTATTATTTTCATATCCTTATTTATTAACACATAATCCATTATTAATGATTTATCACCTACTGTATTATTGATTATATTTATTATTTCAGGTACGTTTATGTTAAATAAATCCTTTAATTTCTTATATTTTCTTCTATCCTTTCTGTTAAGACTACTTACTTGATTATCTGATATATCTCTTTTTGTTACTGATAAAAAATCCATTATTGATTCAAATTGTGCTAATATTTTCATTTAGACCTCTTTTACTGAAATTACTTTTATATCTACGTTTCAGTTTATATGAGGTCTACTATCTTTAATACATAATAATTTTATTTACTTTGTTCAACTTAAGTTAAAATATTATATATACTCTATTATAATATTTTTATGCATACTTCACATCTTGAATTGGTATTAGAAAGAGAGATATAAATGAGACTATGAAGATCTAGAAATTTAAATAAAAAAAGAGCTGGTACTCCAGCTCTTTTTTTATTTAAATTCTAAACTATTAGAATCTGAATCTGAGGTTAGCAAGACCACCAATGTCACCATAAATTGTTGGTTTACCCATTAATGTATATCTTGTATCTCTATAACCTAATTGTACTGAGAATAAAGTATAAGCAGGTATTGTTACACCAGCAAAACCTTCATTTTTCCAAAGTAAGTTATCAGTAAAGTTTTTGTTAGCGAATGGATAATAACTAAATGTATCTTCACCAAATATACTAAATGCACCACCTATAGGAATTTCTAAAGCAACTCTACCACGTGGACCATGATTTGCATAACTATATGCACCACCACCCATAGGAGCACCCATCCATGAGAAGTAGTTCCAACCCACACCTAAGTATAATGAAGCATCTTCATCACTTTCATTACCAAGCATTCTCCAACCTAAATCAGCACCAGCATCAAGCTTAGCTAGGTTGTTAATTTTGGTTACAGGTGAGAAAGCTGTATTATCATACATCATATATTCAGCACCACCACCAATTTGGAATGCACCAAATCTTAAGTCTAATTGCGCATTAGGACCATATAATAAACCTAATGTTTTCATATCAGGAGCTGTGTAACCTGTTCTTACTCCGCCACCAATTTTAAGATCCCATGTACTAAGTGGTTTCTTTGTTGAAACTGGTTCAGAAATAGGAGCTGTTGTTGGTTCAACTGTTGGTTCAACTGTTGGCATAACTGTTGGCATAGGTGTTGGCTCAACTGTAACATTATTTGGAACAACATATCTATCAACTAATTCATAGAATTTTTTCAATACAGCTGCAAGCTCATATCTTGTAAGTGTTTGATATCCTCTGAATGTATTGTCAGGATAACCAGCCATTAATTGGTGTTTATCAACTACATTTCTAATAGCAGGTGTTGCCCAATGTTCTTCTTTAACATCTGTTAAGCTTTCTGATTTACTAATTGGATCAAGTGTTTCTCTACCAATTTTTTTAATTAAAAGAGCAACATAGTTATTAAGTTCAAAAGCTAACTCATAACGTGTCATTTTTTCATTACCCATGAATTTGTTACCAGGCATTGCTTGCATAATACCGTATTCATTAATAATGCTATCAACCATTGTTTTATAGTTTGAGTCAACATCACCTAAACTTGTTTGTCTTTTATCAGCTGTAACTTTAAGGTCTTTACCTGTTGATGATTCTAATTTTTTTGCTAAATTGTAAAAAGCTTGTGCTACATCATATCTTGTTGATGTATCGTTACCCATAAATCTTGTTGGGGTTTTTGGAGGCATGATACCAAGTTCTTGTGTTACAAACTTAACAGCATCATAAGCCCAGTGATTAGGTGTAACGTCTACAAGATTGTCTACATTAACTGAAACCATTTCTTCCGCAATAGCAGGTGCTGAACCTTGTGTCATTTGTACTGATACAAGCAATGTGCTTGCAAGTAAAAGACTGATAATTTTTTTACTCATTTTCGATCTCCTTAGTTGTTGCAAATATACCTAAAAATTAAATATTATATACTAGATCATTTAGACATTATCTCTAAATGATCTACGATTTTTACTGCATTAACAACTTTCAATATTTCTTTAGACTCTTTATTATACACGATATTATTAGAATTATTTGCTTTTCTAATATATAAATAAAAAGTATATTTTAGAATATTTTGAAAGTTTGAAACTTTGGTTTTAGTATAATCTACTAAACTCATTGTTTCTTTGGTTTTATCTTGAACATCTTTAAATATATCATCTGCTCTATTTGTTATATGTTCAAAATTACCTGTGATACCTTCAACATTATTTATAACAGGAACAATATCAGATTTAAGTGATGAAATCGTTGATTCTAAAACCTTTACTGTACTTCTTAATTGTATTATAACTGTAATAATATAATAAATTAAAAAAGCTGAACCTATTGCTAAAACTAAAGCCAATATATGCCACATTGAAGTTATCATTTTAATTACCTTTTAAACTACTTACTTTTACCTCTCTAAATTTTACATTTATGAAAAATCGTTCTTTTCATTAACTTTCTCAGAATCATTAACCAATTTAATATCTTCTGATTTAACTTCAGTAATTTTATCAGAAATATTATTTTTTTCAAGTTTAGCGATGTTTTCCTCTTGTATAGTTCCTTTTGCAGCCTTTGCTCCTGCATTAAAAGCATCTACAACTCTAGTTACAGTACTTTCTATGTTTTTAGAAGCAGAGTCAACACTTTGACTAATACTAGTTTTGGCATTTCCTATCATTTGCCAAGCTTTAGACTGACTATCACTTACATTTTCAGAGAGTTGATTTCTAAGCTCAATACCTGACTTAGGTGCTAAAAGTATACCAGCTAATGTACCAGCAAAACCTCCAATTAAAGCCCCAATAAAGAATGCAGATAAACTACTTTCTTGCTTTTCATTTTCAAGCTCTTTCATAAACCTCTCAAAATTCTATTACTTTTTTAAATAATTGTTCTTTACAATTGTTAATAATTCTAGATAAAAATTATATCATGTTTATTCATATTTGTTAATATATTTGTAAAGTTTTTTGTTTTTTTTACAAGAATTTAATAATTGAAATAAATCTATTTCCTATCATGTGTATTTAGAATAATCGCTTTTAATGCATTTACTTCTCCAAATCCTGAAGCTTCATCAAAACCTTTTACGTCAATATCAATAGTACTTGATAGAAGTCTAATCCTAACTTGCTGTGCTGTTAAGTTTGGCTCTCTACTTAAAATTAGTGCTGCTACTGCTGAGACATGAGGACAAGCCATTGATGTTCCATATAAGGTTGCATATGGGCCTGTTATACCTACTCTAAAACCTTCATAAGTTTTATATGTAGGCCATGTAGAATATATCTTATCTCCTTCTGTTGATAAAACTCCACCACCAGGGGCAGCAATTTCAACTTCTGCTCCACCATTAGAATAATTAGCAACTTTATTATATTTTGTTGTTGCTGCTACTGATATTACCCCCTGATAAGCTGCTGGAACTGTTACAGGGGTTATTATACCTGCACTTCTAGCACTTTCATTTCCTATAGCAGATACAAATACAATATTTTTATTTATTGCCAATTGAACTGCATCTTTTAAAGCTTGAGTTCCTTCCGATTTAGGAGCCCCAATGCTTAAGTTAATAACTCTAACACCTTTATCAATAGCTTTAAGTATTGCTTTTGTTATTATGGATGCTGAGGTATTACCTTCATAGTTAGCAACTTTAATAGGTAATATTTTTACATTTCCAGCTATACCAGCTATTCCTTTTGCATTATTAATACTAGCTCCTAATATTCCTGTAACATGAGTTCCATGACCATTACCATCTTTCCCTGTATAATCAACGTCATTAAATCCTGATGTGTAAATATCTTTTTCGCCTGATTCATTTAGTATATCTATCATAGGTAAAAGGTTATTAACTAAATCTGGATGATCTGGATCAACTCCTGAATCTATTACTGCAACTGTAATATCCTTTGAGCCTGTTGTTAAACTCCATACCTTATCAGCATCTATTGAAGCTGCATTCCATTGTAATCCGTAAAAAGTATCATTTGGTCTTACTGATGAAATCGATTTACTTGAAAATGTTTTATCATCTTTTATTATTTGATAAGGGAATAAAGCTAGTTTTGAATCACCTTCTATATAATTAATCAAACCACTTTTTTCATACTTTATTTTTATATTTTGGAATGCTTGATTTGTTGCTTTTATCTCAAACATATTTAATGTGTTTGAGATTTTCTCTGCTTTTATTCCAATATTAGTATTTAGATTATTTATCTGATTTATATTTATATTATCTTTGAATCTTATAATAAAATTATTTAACTGTTCAGAATTTATATTATTACTCGTATTTAGTGTTGGAAGGCTACAACTAAATAATGTAGAAAATGACAAAGCAAATATTATTTTTCTCATTAGTTTACCAAAGTAATATATTTCTAATTATCTTTTTATTATCAGACTCATTAATATTTATAATTTTATTATTATTAGAATCTGTATTCATGAATATTGATGAGTCACCTGAAACAAATACTTTACCAAGCCCTAATGTTGATACACCAATAAGACCAAATTGACCTTTATTATATGTTTGTATTCTAAAACCATTAGAAGAATTAAAAGCTAATAACTTAGTAATGTTTGAATCAATTGATTTTAAACCACCATTAGTTATTTCAACACTTGCAGTAGAATAAAAAGAAAGTCTTGAAACTCCATTAGTTATAAAATGAGGTGTAATACTTGTAGAAATAATATTATCTGAATCAGAAACTGTACTAGTTGAAATGCTCTCTTTTACAATATCAGGATTAATTTTTAAGTTGCCTTGACTGATAATTTTATTTACTGAATCTACTCTAAAGTTAGAGTAACCTCCCCATTCTCCTAGAACAATAAGTTTTTTACCTTGTTTAATGAAATCTATTATTTTATTTGCTTCAGTGTCTGAATAATCTTGCGAGGGACTTGCGATTACTAAAACATCTATGTTTTCTATATCTTTTTTTTGTAAAAAGTTTTCATAACTAACTTTGAATTTTAATTCTCCAATACTATTAGTAAAATCTGATAATAAGGATAAATCTTGACTACCAAAAGGATTTTTACTTAAATCAAAAAGTACAGATAATTGTTCTTTTTTACTTTGTATTTTAATATTACCAACACTTTTATCTTTATCATTTATATTAAAATTAACACTTCCATAACTTAAATTCTGATAACCTATCTTAGATACAAAAACTTTTTGTTGACTTAAATTACTAATATTAACCTTAAAATTACCTTGATTATCACTTAGTGCAAAATCATTTCCAACTTGTATTAATGCGGAATCAATAGATTCCTCAGAATCAGAAACTATTTTTCCACTAAATGAACCTAATGTTTTATACAATTTAACTTCTAAATTACTAGGTGAATTAGATTTTATATTAATATTAGAACTTGCTGTAGAAACAGAATTTGTTATATATCCATTAGCAGTAATTTCTACATTATATACATTACCCTCTATTAATGAATCAAAAATAGCATTTCCACTATTATCTGTATTTTTAGTTAACACAGTTCCATCTGATAAAACAATTTTAGCTTGTGCATTAGATATATTTTGTAGGTTTAAACCATCTTTAACATTTACATTTAAAACACCACTTTTTTTAATAGAATTTGTTTCAACTTTATTTGGATCATTAGATTGTGGTGTTGGACAAGCTGATAATAAAAATGGTAATAGAATTGTTATTGCTTTAAAATTTATTTTCATATTATTTTACTCTATGCTTGATTTTTTATCATGTGTGTTTAAAGTTAAGGCTTTTAAAGCATTTATTTTTCCATATCCGGTTGCTTGGTCAAAACCTTTTGCATCAACATCAACAGTTGTTGATAAAAGTCTAATTCTAACTTGTTGTGCTGTTAAGTTAGGTTCTCTACTTAAAATTAGTGCTGCTACTGCTGAGACATGAGGACAAGCCATTGATGTTCCAGATAATGTCGCATAAGGGCCTGTTATACCTGCTCTAAAACCTTCATAAGTTCTATATGTAGGCCATGTAGAATAAATTTTATCTCCTTCTATTGAATTGCTACCTCCCCCTGGTGCAGCAATTTCAACTTCTTCACCACCATTAGAATAATTAGCAACTTTATTATATTTTGTTGTTGCTGCTACTGATATTACCCCCTGATAAGCTGCTGGAACTGTTACAGGGGTTATTATACCTGCACTTCTAGCACTTTCATTTCCTGTAGCAGATACAAATACAATATTTTTATTTATTGCCAATTGAACTGCATCTTTTAAAGCTTGAGTTCCTTCTGATTTTGGTCCACCAATACTTAAGTTAATAACTCTAACACCTTTATCAATCGCTTTGAGTATTGACTTTGTTATTATGGATGCTGACGTATTACCTTCATAGTTAGCTGCTTTAATAGGTAATATTTTTACATTTCCAGCTATACCAGCTATTCCTTTTGCATTATTAATACTAGCTCCTAATATTCCTGTTACATGAGTTCCATGTCCATTACCATCTTTTCCTGTATAATCAATTTCATTAAATCCTGAAGTGTAAAGATCTCTCTCTCCTGATTCTTCATACATATCGATAAGTGGTAAAAGGTTATTAGCCAAATCTGGGTGATCTGGATCGACTCCTGAATCTATTACTGCAACTGTAATATCCTTTGAGCCTGTTGTTAAACTCCATACCTTATCAGCATCTATTGAAGCTGCATTCCATTGTAATCCGTAAAAAGTATCATTTGGTCTTACTGATGAAATCGATTTACTTGAAAATGTTTTATCATCTTTTATTATTTGATAAGGGAATAAAGCTAGTTTTGAATCACCTTCTATGTAATTAATCAAACCACTTTTCTCATACTTAGTTTTGATATTTTGGAATGCTTGATTTGTTGCTTTTATCTCAAACATATTTAATGTGTTTGAGATTTTCTCTGCTTTTATTCCAATATTAGTATTTAGATTATTTATCTGATTTATATTTATATTATCTTTGAATCTTATAATAAAATTATTTAACTGTTCAGAATTTATATTATTACTCGTATTTAGTGTTGGAAGGCTACAACTAAATAATGTAGAAAATGACAAAGCAAATATTATTTTTTTCATTAGTTTACCTGTTTTACATCTATTATATAAGGTGAAAGTTTTAGGGATTTAATTACTTGTTCAGAATTATATTTTTTATCTAATTTAATTTCACAAGAGTTATTGGCTAATATATTACATTTTAAATCATATATATTTTCAAATAACTTCTTTGATAATTCATCTTTAAAATTTATTTTAAATTTTTTATTTTTTAAAATTGTCATAACCATATCAGGCTCTGCATATTGAACTTCTGGTAATTTACTAAAGATTTTAACAGCTTCTTCTATGCTTATATTCTCAGGTAAATTAATTTTATATAGGTTTAGAGATGGGCTAAATAAAACAGATTTGGTTTTATATTTAGAGTCTATTTTATTTATTTGTGCTTTATTTGTCCCTTCTTTATATTTAACAAGAATTACACCATCTACATAATCACCTGCTTTTTTAGATATTAGTGATGAATTTAATTTTGGTTCAGTATTTTTTACCTCTGGAATCATAGATAAAAGATCTGAATAACTTTCTAATTGGTTTTTATCTTTTATATAAAAAGTATATTTTAGATCAGAGTTTTTTTCTTTTAGCTCAGTGTTTGTTAGTAAGTTAATTATTTTTATATATTTTGTATCTAAAGGTTTATTCAAATTAATAATAATATACTCACTAGTATTTGCATATGAGATTGTGCTAAATAAACTTATTAAAGATATTGAAACTAAACTAGTTAGTTTTTTTAAAATTTTCATTAATTTTGATTATAAATCCATAAACTATAATATTCTTTATAACTATTTAGATATTATATCAATCTTGTTTTAATAAAGTTTGATAATTAGGTAACATTAATGTATAAATTTTATGAAATAATTGTTAAAGTAAAAATATTCTAAAACTCTAGCAAATAAAGTTTATTTTTAAAACTTTTATATTTTATTTGAATTATAAAGCTCAAGATATAGTAAACTCATATAATAAACAATTAAGTATTTTATTGGATAAAAAGATAAAAAAATGAATACAGAAAGAATCGTATCATCTGCTTTAATAGCTCTATGTTTTGCTTCAGTTATTACAGGCTTTATTTTTCAGAGGTCACCAAAAGAAACGAAAGAAGTAACAGAAGTCTCAAATTCATCTGTTATATCTTGGGGTGAAACAGCATTTGGTGGTAAAAAAGCAGATATTGCAGTTGTTGATATTTCGGGCCCTATAATGTACGGTGAAAGTTCAAGTTTTGGATCTAGTGGTTCAGGTGCAAATCAACTCATACCTATTTTAGATAAGATTGAAAAAGATAAAGTAAAAGCTTTATTTTTAAGACTAAATAGCCCTGGTGGTACGGCTTCTGCATCTCAAGCCATTTATGAGAAAGTTATGAAAATGAGAAAAAGTGGAATAAAAGTGTATTCTTTTATGCAAGATATAGCAGCATCAGGAGCTTATTATATAGCTAGTGCTTCAGATGTAATTTATGCAAACCCATCAACTCTTACAGGAAGTATAGGTGTAATAATGCAAGTTCCAAACTATACAGATTTAAGTAATAAAATAGGTATTCAAACTATTACTATCAAGAGTGGTAAGTTTAAAGATATTGGTAATGGTGCAAGAAAAATGGCTGATGAAGAAAAAACATTATTACAAAATCTTATAAATGATACATATAATGAGTTTGTTAAAGCAGTTTCAAAAGGACGAAATCTTCCAGAAGCTACAGTTAAACAATTAGGAGATGGAAGAATATATACAGGTAATCAAGCTAAAGCAAATAAATTGGTTGATAAATTAGGGACAGAAGAAGACAGTATTAATGAATTAGCTAAGCTTATAAAAGTTGATGGTGAACCAAAGCTTAAAAATTATACAAAACCTTCTTGGGAAAAGATTTTTGATATAAATGCAAAATCACCATTACAAGGAACAATACTTGAAAATCCACAATTTAATACACAATTTAATAAAATCCCATTAATGTTATATAAATAAGGATTAGATATGAATATACTTGATAATATTTATGGTGTTTTATTTAAGCCCTATCAGACATTTCCAAAACTAACAGATAGAAGCATTTTCTCTGGTTCTATACTAATAATAATTATGTTAGCCTTAATTAACGCACTTAAAAACTCGATAGTTTTTGACGCTAGTAATGGTTCTATGTGGCTTTTATTTATTATAAATGTAATTTTATATACATTGATTTGGATTATGTCAGGTGTTTTTATTACTTTTACTGCTGATATGTTTGGAGGTAGCGGAAAAATATCTGAAACAATGACTGGTTTAGCTTACTCAGTTTTACCATTAATGTTTATAGCTCCGCTTTATATGCTTTTTTTACCAATGGGAGAAACAGGAGATAATATTTATTCATTGTTAAAAATAGTTATCTTTATTTGGTCTTTATTTTTGGTTGTAAACTCAATAAAATATGTTCATAAGTTCCATACAACACAAGCAATATTAAGTTTAATATCTTTGATTTTTCTTAAGTTATTATTTATAATGGGATTAATGATTATATCAATTCTTGGTGCTATTTTTGCATCTAGTATATAACTCTTGTAACCTTTAGGGGAAATTTTGTTAAATGAAAAATAGTGTTTTAAAACTTTTAATAAGTACTATCATAACTAGCTCAGTTAGTATATCTAGTGTTGCCTATGCTTCTGGTGGTGGAGGTGGTCATGGAGATCCACATGGAAAAGTTAAAGAAGTAAAAACAGAGCTTGATACAGCATACCCAGTAAAGATTCCAACTTTTGAAGGTAGGCATCTTGAAGAAGGTAATAGATTCTATGAAAGAGGTCTTTATGATAATGCTTATCATGAATACTTTATGGCTACAAGACTTAATCCTAGTTTTTGGCAGGGTTTTAGAGGTATTGGATATGTATATATGAGAAAAGGAAAGATAGTTAAAGCATTAAATAGCTACCTTAAAGCAATAGATATAATTAACCCTGTTTATGCTGCACAAACCCTTGATGAAGGAAAGACAGCCATGAAAGAAGGGGATTTATATTTAGCTGCATCTAAGTTTCAAAAAATTCTTCATATTCCACCAGAAGCAGGTGTTTTAGTTGATGAAGGTATTCAATTATTAAAAGAAAATAAAAAATCACAAGCTCAAAAAAAGTTTGATGAAGCTGCAAAAATTGACTTAACATATGATAAAAAAAGACCTAGAGGAAGTTATGCAGATGTTCATTTTAAGCTTGGAACAATGAATTATGAAAAGAAAAAATATCCTGAAGCTATAAAAGAATTTGAATGGGCTGTTGAATTAGATCCGAGTGAATTTGGTTATCATTACGGTTTAGGAAACGCTTATTATAAACAAGCTTTTAAGAATAAGAAGAAGCCTGAGTTAGATTTACTTACAAAAGCTGTGAAAAGTTATGAAAATGCTTATAGATTTAATCCTAGAGATATAGATGTTATGTATAACCTAGCAGCTGCTAGAGTTGATGAAGCAGGTATAGAAAAAGCAAAAGCATTAGAAAAAGCTAGTGAAGCCGATAAATATTATGCTGAAATTTATAAAGGTTCACCAAGTGAAAAAGATAAAAAGAAAAAGGTTGTTGCCCCTCCATTTTCAATAGCTGATAGATTTAAGAATGTGAAAGAGATACATAAAATAGATAAAGAAGTTGAAAAAATAAATGCTGTTGCTGCTCAAAAAGCCCAAAAAGCTGTTAATTTATTAGAAAAGGTAACAAATGTCAATCCTGTAGATATTAAAGCTTTAGAATATTTAGGCGATGCTTATACAATGGTAGGGCAAAAGCCTGATGATTTTATAAGAGCTGTTGATTCTTATCAAAAAATACTTACACTTAATAGCTCTATGGTTGATTTATATACAAAAATTGGAACAACATATTATATGGCAAGTAATATAACACCTCATACAGAGGATTTACCAATTAATTCTGAAAACTCTAAACTTTATGGTAAGTTTGGTAAAAAGTATTATAAAGCAGAAATGCTTAGTTATTCAAAAGCTAACTTTAATTCTTATCTAAACTCTAATTTATTATCTGGTGGTGGTGCTAATAGCGGAAAAGTTAGAGCTTATTTAGAAACAGTAAATAAAGATATTGATAATCTTGGATTTAGGATTCCTGATAAGAGTACAGGAAGATAATTATAATTTAAAGGGTGGAAAATTATGTTAGGAAAATTTTTTAAATATGCATTATTAGTTGAAGCTGAAATAGTTTCAAGAGTTGCAAAAAAAGTTCAAGAAGCATCAGAAGATTTTGTTAGAAAAAACGCTGACGAAGAATATGAACAAAGTCTTACAGAACTTTTTGATGGTTTTGATGATATTAGTAAAAAAGTTAAAAATATAAGTCCCAAAATTGAAAAGGTTACAAATTCAGTGAATAAGTTTAAGGATAATATTTTAGACTTTCCAAAAAGAGCAAATATGTAGTGTTTTCAGAAAATTATTTATAAATGTCACAACTCTTAAAACTTGAGGAGTTAAGCAGTTTAGATTATAAGAATCTAGACCGCTATAAAACTCTTTTTTTGGTTAATCTTTCTCCTATAGAAAATCATGGTTCACATCTACCATTAGGTATTGATTTATATGAATCAGCTGCTGTAATTAAAGGAATTTCAGAAAGGTTTAAAATTGATTATCCCGACTGGACTATAGTTATATGTCCTGATTTAACCCTTGGATTAGGTACAATGCTTGGACAAGGAAGTATCAATATTAGACAAAGAGTTTTAAGAGATTTTTTAATAGATTATTTATCTTCTTTTGCAAAGAGAGGTTTTAAACATATTTTACTTTCAGGTTATCATGGTGAAATTAGACATTGTTCAACTATAGATGAAGCTGTTTCTTATGTTAATAAAAAATATAACTCTAAGATTGTTTCACCTTTTGGATACTATGTAAGTAATATTCTTTCAAAAAAAATAGAAATGAAAGATCCTGAATTAAATAAAATCTATAAAAGTAATGTTGGAGATATTCATGGTGGTATGATCGAAACATCTTTTATGTTGCATATAAATAAAGATTTGGTTGGAGAATATAAAAATTTAAAGAGGATAAATATTTTAGAAAAAAACTTTTTTAAAAAAATTGTAGCTTTAAAAGACTCATATAAAAGTGGTTATTTTGGTAATCCAGCAGTTGCTAGTCCTGAAATTGGTGAAATGGTTTTAAAAGAATCTGTTGATAATTTCTATTATGTATTAGATAAATCAATAAAAGAACCAGATTTTATTCATGAAGTTAAAAGTTTAGGATATAAAAAAGTATATTTAAGAACAGACTTTTTTAGATATATATCTTTCTTTTTATTATTATTTAGTGGACTGCTTTTATTAAAAAATAAATCAACAAATTCTTCGTTAAAAAATGAGATAAATAGGTAAATAATATAGGAATATTATATTAATGCCCCTATTATAATATAAATTTAACTTAAATCATTCTATAAGCTCTTAAAGTAATAAACTCTTCAAAATTATTATTTACAACCCAATCATCTAATAATTCAACAGCTTGATTATATCTATACTTTGTATAATTTTCTTCACCAACTTGAGATTTAATTTTTTCTGCTTCATCTAATAAAAGCTTATTAAATAATTCCTGTGTGAATTTTTGTTCTCCATCTAAAGCAACATTTCCATTATGTAACCATTGCCATAATTGAGAACGTGATATTTCAGCAGTTGCCGCATCTTCCATTAAATTATGAATTGCAACAGCACCTGTTCCACTTAACCAAGAAGCCATATATTGAATTGTTACATTTATATTATTTCTTACACCATTTTCTGTTACTTTTGAATCAGATAAATTAAAGTCTATTAATTGTTTAGCCTCAACCATTACATCTTCTCTTAATTCATCTTTTTGATTTGGTTTATCACCCAATTTCTGATCAAATATTTCTTTAGCTACAGACACTAAATCAGGGTGTGCAACCCATGTTCCATCAAAACCGGCATTAACTTCTCTTAGTTTATCTTCTTTTACCTTATCCATTGCAATTTCATTTACTTTTGCATCTTTTCTACTTGGTATAAAAGCAGACATACCTCCAATCGCATGAGCATTTCTTTTATGACAAGTTTTTACCAAAATATCACAATAAGCTTTCATAAAATGAACATTCATTGTTATTTGAGATCTATCAGGTAAACAAAACCCTTTTTGGTTTCTGAACTTTTTAATGATACTAAATATATAATCCCATCTACCAGCATTAATTCCAACAATATGGTCTCTTAGTTCATATAGTATTTCTTCAATTTCAAAAGAAGCTAAAATTGTTTCTAATAAAACGGTAACTTTAATTGTTCCAATTGGTATATTTAAAGCTTTTTGTGCTGATATAAATATATCATTCCATAATCTAGCTTCTTGATGATTCTCCATTTTAGGTAAATAAAAATAAGGCCCTGTACGTTTTTCTATTAAGTTTTTAACATTGTGAAAAAAATATAATCCAAAGTCAAATATAGAAGCAGACATTTCTTCTTCATCAACTAAGACATTTTTTTCAACTAAATGCCATCCTCTAGGTCTTACAAGTAGAGTAGCTGTTTTATCATTTAGCTTATATTCTTTACCATCTGGATTACTAAAAGAAATTGTTTTATTAATTGCATCAGATAAGTTAATTTGACCATTTATTGTATTATCCCAAGTTGGTGAATTTGAATCTTCAAAATCAGCCATAAATACATTTGCACCAGAGTTAAGAGCATTTATCATCATTTTTCTTTCAACAGGCCCTGTTATTTCAACTCTTCTATCTTGCAAATCACTAGGTGTATCAGCAACTACCCATGAACTATCTTCTCTTATAGCTTTTGTTTTATCTAAAAAATTAGGCATTATTCCAGAATCAATATCTTCTTGAATTTTTCTTCTATTTGCTAGTAAGCCTTTTCTTGTTCCATTAAACTTTCTATGTAAGTCAGCAACGAATAACATTGCTTCAGGAGTTAATATTTTTTTATATTCTTCTTTTAATTCTGGTAAAATTTTTACACTTTCGACTATTTCTAACATAAAACCACACTTTCCCAAAAATTATATCCTAATGAATTTTAAACCCAATCAAATGTTTATTCAAGAAAAAATGATTTTACTTAACTTTGATTTTATTCAAGTTTCTAAAAAAGTTATTTTATTTTAAACAAATAGGGATTTTCTTTGCTATAATAAGTTTTATAGGGGGATGTCACGGTTTCGACATGGAGTTAGGTGGTCTTAATGGCAGGTCGAGAGTGTCAAGGTTCTCGTAAAACTATTGACAAAACAATAAACGCAAATACAAAAAAATTGTTTGCTATTCCTTCTTTAAAATCAGACAGAGCTATTGCTCTAGCTGCTTAAGAAGAGGTGAGTCTTGAAGATTTCATGACTACGTGCGATCTTCTCGTAAAAGGTTAGTGGTTGCTACTGAAAGAAAGTTAAATGCTTTCAGGGTAAGCTAAGGTTTAACTAGTTAGATAAAAATCCTGTGCATGGGAGTTTTATTTAGCAAAGCTAAAATATGCACTAAGCTTGTAGAGGTTGAGATAATCAGCTTTATGGACGTGAGTTCAATTCTCACCATCTCCACTAAAATTGAAAAGCTCGTTAAGTTTTCACTTAACGAGCTTTTTATTACTAATATAAATTTATTGTCTTTGTATTGGTGCTGCTCTATTCATACTTGCTGCTTGTTGCTCTAATATTGCCTCATAAACAGGGCTATAATGTCCATCATCATGTTGTACAAGATTAGAGAGAATTAAATAAACGAATCTTGGTATATCTGTTCTGTGATAACCAATAGGTGATACAAGATGAAATAAAACACTATCAAGGAAAATAAATAATGAATCTTCTTCTATAGTAGCTAATTGGTCTGGATCTTCAAATTCAAGATTTCTATAATCACCCTTAAAATAAATAGCTCTACCACAATAACCATTTTGCCCTTGGTTTTCTGAAGGGGAAAGAGCTATCTTAGGATAAGAAAAAACAGTACCTAAAGCATCACCTAGTTTTAAGACAACAAATGAATCATCAGGGGAACGATAGAACTTTACAAGATTTCCATCACCGCCAAGATTTATTAAATCTGTTCTAATCTCATTTAGTGTATCCTCAATTACTTTGTATAAATAAGAGATGACATGACGATGATATTCACCTAATTTTGTTTTATCTCTATATTTATCTCTTAATGTTAAGGCAATTTCTCTAGTTTGTTCACTCATTAAAAAAATCCTTTCAGCTCTGTTTTTAGTTTAAATAGCTAGATTACAAGTATTATATTACATGAGTAATAAATTTTAAAGCTTATTATCTTTATAAATTACTAAATTTTTGATTGAGCAGTAATTATTTCTTTAATATATTTTTTTGTTGATAATGGTAATTCATCTCCAGCTTTTACTAACCTTGTTACATTACCATGACCAATTTTATATGAAGCTAGAGCCAGATTAATATTACCATTCCATTTTTTTATTAATATAGATAGATATTTTGTAGTAGCTTTAATATTCTCTTCAGGGTTATATGGATCTTTTATACCCATATCTTTTGCTGTTTGTTTTAATAATTGTCCTAATCCAACTGCGCCACTTGAAGAAACAGCATTTGGTCTAAAACTAGATTCTTTAGATATAAGAGCTAAAATTAGCTTTGAATCAAGGTTATATTCTTTTGCATAAACATCAACTATATTTGCTATTGTTACAGCTAGATAAGTACTAATCTTAGGATTTACTTTTAATATAAAGCTTTTATATTTATCATATATTCCGTAGTTTTTATTATATTGGTTATTAATTATTTCATTAGACTTGTTATCAATTATAGTATTTTGCTTAATGGGTCTATCATTATTATCATATTTAATTTTCTTCCAACACAGCTAGTTGTTAAGAGCAACATAATAGTTGCTATTAAAATATTTTTCATTTTGACATAACTCTTTTACACACAAATTCATTTTAATTAGGATTTTAATTCTATTATATAAAAAATATCTGTGATACTTATAATATTAGAATTGTTTAGTTTACTAAATCTTATAATTTACTTAAGGAGATTAATAAAAATTGTATTATATTTTTGGCTCAGAAGATTCAATAGATATAGATGTAATAATCCCTTATAAAGAGATTCCTAATATACAAGAATGTAAGGAAATTTGCCTTAAATATAAAAAAGAATTTGGTTTTAGTGCAAATATAGTTGTAATTGAAGATGGATTTATAACTAATACTTATAAAGGTTCAGTAGATGAAACAAATAATTCTGTGTTTATCACTTTTGATTTACATAAACAAAAGTATTATCCTAATCCAATAAAAGGTTTATTAAAAAGAGATGTTGAGTTAAAAGTTAAAACTGCTACCAGAAAAATATTATCTTTTATTTCAAGAACTAGTTATAGAAATTATGTTAAAAGAGCTTTAAATAATAATGATTTTAGCGAAAAAATTAAAGCTTTAGAAATTATAAACTTTAATAAGTTACCAATAGGAAATGAGAAAAATGAATTAAGTCTTGATACATTAAAAGGTATTGCTTTTCAATTATCCCAAACATTAGCTTTAATTAATGGAAAAGAGTTATATACGAAGAAAAGTTTAGTTTTAGAATATCCAGAGTTAGAACCTTTAATCTATAGAAAAGAAAATATACCAATTGATATTTTAAATAACTATAAATCTTTGTTTATTGAAGTGGTAAGAAAAATATTGTAAATTCAATTGTTTTTAAGATTTTTTTTACAAAGATAATTTTGTGATCTATTATTAAAATAAGCTTACTTTATTAATAACAATGTTTGGTGTTCAAATGAATTTAATACCTTCAAGAATAATAGGAACAGGGCATTATAACCCACCAAAAGTTCTTGATAATTCTAAATTGGCTGATACTCTTGGGGTTACTGAAGATTGGATCTATTCAAGAACAGGAATAGAGTCAAGAAGAATAAGACATGAAAGCCAAAATACAAGTGAAATGGCTCTTTATGCTTCATTAAATGCTATAGATGAAGCAAATATTAACCCTGAAGAAATAGATATGATAATTGTTTGTACACTTAGCCCTGATAAACTTTGTCCTGCTACTGCTTGTATTCTTCAAAATGAGTTAAAAGCTTTTAATGCAGCTTGTTTTGATTTAGAAGCAGCTTGTTCTGGTTTTGTTTTTGGATTAACAACAGCATACCAATATATTGCAACAGGGATGTATAAAACTATTTTAATTGTTGGAGCAGATATATTATCAAGATTTACAGACTATGATGATAAATCAACTTCTATTTTATTTGGTGATGGAGCAGGTGCTGTTGTTTTAAAAGCAGGTGAAGAAAAAAGCTTTTTATCTTTCAATTTAGGCTCAGATGGTTCACTTAAAGATATGATTTATATCCCATCTAGTGTTATTGATATGAGTAATGAAAAACCATTTTTAAACCTTAAAGGAAAAGAAGTTTTTAAATGGGCTGTTACTAATGTTCCTAAAATAATATTAGAAACAGTTAAAAAGGCTGAACTAGACCTTAATGATATAGACTGTTTTATAATCCATCAAGCAAATCAAAGAATAATTAATTCAATTTCTGAAAAATTAAATTTACCTGAGTCTAAGGTATTAACTAATATAGAAGATGTTGGAAACACATCAGCGGCTTCAATACCAATATTATTATCTCAAGCTGTAAAAGTTGGAAAGATAAAAAAAGGTCATAAAGTTTTATTAGTTGGTTTTGGAAGTGGTATGTCTTGGGGAGCGACTATTTTTGAGTGGAAAGTTTAATTTTTGATTCTTTTAAACAAAAAGTTAATTATAAGCATTTAAAAATTAATTATGAAAAAGTAAAAGATTTTTCAGATAACTTTAATAATTTTTATATTCCAGATTGGTCTGAGGAAGTTTTTTATAATAAAGACTTTGAAAATACGATAAGCTTTATTTTCTTAATAAATACTATAAATTTTTCTTATTGGAATTATAAAGATAAAGCAAAGTGGTTTTATATCTTTAATGGAACAAAATATACAGGAAGTTTCGCTTTATTCGCTTGTCTTAAAGATTCTATTGAAAAAGGGTATAATTTTTTAAATCCTAAGTTTTTAAAAAATTTAAAAGAAATAGACTTAAAAAATACTTTAGAAAAATTTGAACAAATACCAATGTTTAATGAAAGGCTTGATATTTTAAAAGATATTGGAAAAGTACTAGTTGATAATAATATAAAATCTTTCTTTGATATTTTTAAATCTTGTAATTATTCATCAAGTAATTTAATTAATAAAATTGTTAATTTGTTTCCAAGTTTTGATGACTCTTTCTATTATCAAAATTATAAATTTAATTTCTTTAAACGTGTTCAATTGATACCTGCAATGATTTATGGAAAATTTCAAGATGAAAAATTATTTAATGATATAGATAATTTAACAGTTTTTGCAGATTACAGAGTTCCACAAACTATAAGAAAGTTAGGCTTAGTTGAATATTCTGATAAATTAAGTCAAGAAATTGAATTTAAATGTTTTTTAGATATAGGCTCAACTGAAGAGCTAGAAATTAGATTAAGTACTATACAAATTTGTAATCAAATAAAAAAAATTATAAACCAAAGAACTTATATTAACTCTTTACATATAGATTATTATCTATGGAAAAAAGGTAAAGAGATATCAAAACCTGATTATGACTTCCATAGAACTAGAACTATATTTTATTAGAAAAAAATTAAAATTCTTTCTTAAAAATACTTTACAAATGATTATTGATTTGTTACAATTGTTTACATAAGGTAAGTGAATTACCTAAATAAAAAATAATTAAGTTAAAAATTAGGAGAATAAAAATATGATGTCAATAATTTCAATGATAATAATCGGTTTGATTATAGGTATAATCGCTAAGCTACTTATGCCAGGTAGAGATCCAGGTGGATTTATCTTAACATCAGTTCTTGGTATTGCTGGTTCATTCGTAGCAGGTTTCTTAGGTCAAGCTTTAGGTTTATATAGAAGTGGTGAACCTGCTGGTTTTATAGCTTCTATCATAGGTTCAATGGTTTTACTTGGTGTTTATAGACTTGTTAGCGGTAGATCTACAACAGCTATCTAATTAAATAAAAATTTAATTGAAAAACTTTAAATAGACAATTTCAAAAATGACTAAAGCTCTGTAAAATTACAGAGCTTTTTATTTTGTTAATTTTTAAAACTTTACGTCTGGATTATCTTTAATATACTGTGCTAATTTACTATGTTTTTTACTATATATAAAATATATAAAAATTCCAATAATCAGCCATACAACAAGTCTTACCCAGTTAATCCATTCTAAAGAAAGCATCATACCAAAGTTACATAATATTCCTCCAGTTGCTACAAAAGCAATAGCAGGGGTTTTAAATGGTCTTACTCTATCTGGTTCTTTATATCTCATAATCCAAACAGAAGCACAAACCATAACAAAAGCTAAAAGAGTTCCTATATTTACCATTTTTGCAATATCGTCAATAGGTGTAAATGCAGCAACAAAAGCAACTAAAACTCCTGTTAAAATTGTTGTTTTTGTAGGAGTTTTAAATGTAGGATGAACATAACTAAACATTTTTGGTAATAAACCATCTTTTGCCATTGCATAAAATACTCTAGTTTGACCAAGAACCATAACTAATAAAACAGATGTTAAACCTGCTACTGCTGCTATTGATATAATAAGAGCAGCGAAGTTTAAACCTTTACTTGTAAAGGCTGAAGCAATAGGAGCAGTGATATCAATATCAGTATATTTAACCATTCCTGTTAAAACCAAAGATACTAAAATATATAAAATAGTACAGAAAATTAATGATGCAATAATAGCAAATGGTACATCTTTTTGAGGATCTTTTGCTTCACCTGCTTGTGTTGAAACTGAGTCAAAACCTATATAAGCAAAGAACACATAAGACGCACCTGAAATAACACCAAGTAAGCCAAAATGACCTACTCCATCTTTATCTATTACTCTTTCGGGAATAAATGGAGTCCAGTTCTCAGGGCTTATATAAAAAGCACCTGCTACTATTACAAAAAGAACAACAGATACTTTTAAAATAACCATTAAGTTATTTGTACTTGAAGCTTCTTTAATTCCTTTACAAAGAATTGCTGTTACAACTAACATAATTAGAAAAGCTGGTAAATTAAATGCAAATGGAGCACCAAATAAATTTGGTAAATCTATACTTGAATAATGTGCAGAAAAATCTGCTAAAGCTTGAGGTCCTTTTTCTGTAGCTTCTTTTATCATATTTTGTGCCGTTCGTGCATCATGCATTAACCACAATGGAAAATGTATATTAAAGATTCCCATTAACTTTCCAAGATATGCTGACCACCCAACAGCTACCGAGGCTGAAGCCATTGCATACTCTAAGATAAGATCCCAACCTATGATCCATGCAAACAACTCTCCCATTGTTGCATAAGAGTAAGCATAAGCAGAACCTTCAACTGGTAATATAGAAGCAAATTCTGCATAACACAATGCAGCAAAAGCACATCCCATACCAGCAAAGACAAAAGAAAGAGCTAAAGCTGGTCCAGCATAGTTTTTAGCTGCTAAACCTGTTAAAACAAATATACCAGCACCAATAATTGCACCGATACCCAGTGAGGTTAATCCCCACTTTCCAAGGACTCTATGTAAACCGCTTTGTTGCATATCCTCTTCAAACATAGCAACTGGTTTACGAGCCGTTAATTGATTTTGTGTTCCCATTTTCAATACTCGCTTTGATTTATATTGTAATTAGAATAATTTGTGTCATTATACTATAAAGTGTTTTTAAGCTTATGTGATATTTTATGAAAAAATCTAGTAAGAGATAAAAAAAAATTAATAGAAAAGATTAAGTATGTTAGAATTAATTTAAATTACATTAGTTAAAACAAATTATATGGAAAAAGAATTAAATATTGTAAAAAATATATTCAGAATAGCATATATTTATGGTGTTTTGGTATTACTACCACAATACTTTTTAGAAACAAAAAATGGCATAGATTATCCACCAGCAATAACACATTCAGAGTATTATTATGGATTTATTGGTGTTGCATTAGCTTGGCAATTTGTATTTTATATAATTTCAAAAGATCCTATTCGATATAGAAGTATTATTTATCCAGCTTTGTTTGAAAAAGTTTCTTTTGGTTTGCCTTGTATTTATTTATATTTACAAGGAAGATTAAGTAGCACAATGTTATTAGCAGGATGTATAGATTTAATTCTTATGTGTTTATTTATATATAGCTTAAAAAAGATTCCTATTGAATAAAAATTGAAACCAAAGATGATTTTATTATCTTTGGTTGGTGAATAAATTTATTTATATTTAAAATAGCTTTTCAGGTAATTTACTTACTTCTGGTATTCCAATTGAGAAATAGAAACCAAGCTTTAACATATCTGGATATTTTCCATTACCTGTTGAAATTGTTCTGCCTGATATTGTTCCTTCATTTGAGTTTCCTGCATAAAGTGTAAGTATATGAGGTGTAAAAGGAATTCTTTTCTTTATACCAGCACTCCATATAAAGCCAGATTTTGATAAAAGTGTTCCATCAAATGGAATAACAGCATCTCCAAATAAGTACCAATGTTTCCAAACTCTTAAAATACTATTAACACCAATTCCTTGTACTAAATTAGAAGCTAAACCATCATCTTTAAAATTACCAAAATAGTTTAAGACTCTATAACCTAAACCTACTTGTAATATATCAGTAAAAAATGTTTTACTTGCACTTAAATCTAAACCTAAAACATTACCTCTTGTGTTATATGCAATTCTTGGAGTAATTGATAAAGGGTCACCTTTGAACTCATCAAGTATTTGATATTTTGTACCAAATTCAAACTCTAAAGGGCTATTTCTTAAACTTAAAATTGTATCTACTTGAAGTCTATCTATAGGAGTATAACTGAAATGAAATGCAGGATTACTACCTCTTGGAATTGAAGCTTGAAAATAATTATGTGAATAGTTTATGTAAAATGTATCTCTTTTCCAAGTTGAAGGTGAAATTAAATTAATTGTTCCTTCTTTAAAAGCTCTAGTATAGTCTAAATCTTCTCTCTTTTTCTCTTTAATTTCTGTTTTTATTTCTGGTTTTACCTCTTCTTCACTAAAAGCTGGTAATATACAAGTTATAGCTATTAAACTTGATAAAATAATAGAACTTTTTTTCATTAAATTTTCCTTTCTTCTACAATGAAATTTATTAGTTTTTCTATAAATATATAATATAAGTTATTTTATATTAGATTTTTGTTAATGATATTAATTAGTATCATCAGATTTAACTTTAAAGAAAATATGACCTATTATTAATTCATCTTCAGGTTTTAGAGCATATTCTATTCCTTTAACTACTCTCAACTCTCGATTACATATTAAGGAAAGTACCATTTTCTACTACCCATATCTTCTATATATAAGCCTTCAGGTTTTTTTATTATTTTTGCATGAACTCTTGAAACTTTAGCATCTATATCTTCATCTGATAAATCAACATCTGGATATGAATTTAATGATGGATCCCATCTACCTATATAACAAACTTCTTTATTTAAAGGGAACTCTCTATTTTCAGTTCCTCCTTTACTTACAACTAATCTTACTCTCTTTGTATTAATCTCTTCTAAGCTTTGATTTTGCTCTTGTTTCATAATCTCACCTTTAACAATTGATTCAGGTTCAAAGTTTTTTATAAAAGAAGTTTCTCTTATATTGTTAGAAGTTTTATTAGGTAGTAGATATGTGTTTTTACAATTCGGGCATTCTAGTCCAGACTTGATTTTTAAACCACACTTATCACAAAACTTCATAATAAAAAACTAAAGAAATAACAAATCTAATTAATAACTAAATTATTACACAATTTAGTTCATTTATGTTAATCTCTTTTAAAATATTATTCTTTAAAATTTATGAGAATCTATGAAGTATTATTTAAGTCTATTAGGTCAATTCATCTACAATAATAAAAGAAATATAATAATCTTATGGCTTATTGGTATTGTTTTTTCAATATATTTTATTGTTAATGGAGAAAAGACTAACTCTGAAAATGAGCTTTCAGGTCTGGAGAATACAGAAGCTTATAAGGTTATGTCAATCTTAAAGGAAAACTTTAATCATAAGTTAGGAACAAATTTAGCTATAGTTTTTGATAAAAAAACTGATACAAAAGATTTAGAATCTAATTTAATATTAAACTTTAAAGAGATAAAGAAAATAAATGAAGTAAATAGTAATATAGAGCATAAAAAAAAGTTACTTTATATTGAGTTCTATAAAGAAAAAAGTTTTATAGAAATTTATAATATTACACCTAAAATAAGAGAAATTTTAAAACCTTGGTCAGAAAAAAAAGGTGTTAAAGCTTTACTGACAGGAAATCCTGCATTTCAACATGATGGCTCTAAAGCAGGGAAGAAGGAATCAGGGCGAACAGAAATACTTGCATTATTATTATCTTTAGTAATTTTAATATATACTTTTGGTGCTTTAATTTCAGCTTCTATACCTTTAATTATAGGTATTACAACTATAATTTATTTAAATGGTGCTGTAAAATTTCTAGCATTAGAAATAAATACTCTCTCTCAAATATTAACAGGTTTAATAGGATTAGCATTAGCTATTGATTATTCATTATTTATAATTAGTAGATATAACGAAGAAAGAAAAGAAAAAGATATTTTAGAATCAATAAAAGTTGTTTTTATGTATCCAATAAAAGCTATTATTGTTTCATCACTTATAATGGCTTGTAGTATGAGTGTTTTACTAATTCCAGATGTTTCAACAAGTAAAGTTGTAGTAACAAATATTTTTATATCAATATTTATTTCACTTTTTAATTCTATGATTATATTACCTGCATTAATAATATATTCTGATAAGTTATTAGATAAACCTAAGTTTTTAAATGATTTAATTAAAAAAGCTGATTCTCATAATTTTTGGAAAAGTATTACAACTCATATTACAGATTATCCAAAGATTTACTTTATTTTAAGCCTTATTATTCTTTTAGCTTTATCTTACCCTGTATCAAAGCTAAAAGTAATTGAATCTGTTTATGCTTTGACACCTGAAAACACAGAGTCAATACAAGCTTATAAAGAGTTAGAAAAGGATAATTGGGGTGGAGAGTTAATGCCTGTAACACTTGTTGTTAAAGCAAATAAAGATAATGATGTTTATAGTAAAGAATATGTTTCATTTATTTATGATTTAACTGAAAATTTAAAAAAGAATCCTGATGTAAGCTCTGTTTTAAGTATTACTTCATTTGGAAACAATTTATCAAAGCAAGATTATATAAATATCTTAAGTTCTACATATACATTAAATTTATTTAGTCAAAATAATTTAATTCCTTTAATAAATTCTAATAATGGAAGTAATTTAAGTATAGTAAATGTTTATTCTAAGGATATGTTAGATATTAATAAAGTTCATGATTTGATTAGAGAAATAAGGCAATATGGCAAAGAAAATAATAAATATGAAATATTAACAGGTGGTGTTGTAGCTAGAGCTCAAGATTTTACCCTTGAATTATATGGTTATATTCCTTTGATGTTATTAATAATATTTCTAGGTATTTATTTAATACTATTATTTTACATGAAATCAATAATATTGCCTCTAAAAGCAGGGGTAATGAACTTTTTACCAATACTTAGTTCTTTTGGTATATTAACTCTGATTTTTCAATTTGCTTATTTTAATAAGATTTTGTCAATTACTAACTCTCATGGTGTTATTAATATGGTTCCCATTATTCTTTTTTGTATCATTTTTGGTCTTAGTATGGATTATGAGGTTTTAATTCTAAGTAGAATCACAGAATCTTATGAAAGAACAGGGAATGTAAAAAATGCAATTATTGAAGGGCTTTCAAAAAGTGGAAATGTAATTACAGGGGCAGCTCTAATACTATTTGCTGTTTTCCTACCTGGGATTTTTTCTTCATCCCCACCAACTAAACAAATATGTATAGGTATAAGTTCTGCTGTTTTAATTGATGCTACAATTGTTAGATTAATGCTCGTACCAAGCTTTATGATGTTAATGGGTAAATGGAATTGGTATAAACCAAAATTATTATCTTGATTTTTTAGTATTATAATTAATCTATGATTTACTTAAAAATATAGATAATTAAACATAAATGATAAAAAAAATACATGACTATGGTTATAAAAAGTTATTCTCAAATAAAACAATATTCCGTCAGTTAATGCAAACATTCGTAAATCAAGATTGGGTTAGAGATATAGATTTTGATAAAACGGAAGCTTTAGATAAATCATTTATTTCAGAAAACTATAAAAATACAGAAGGTGATTTAATAGTAAAAACTAAACTAAATAACCATGATTTCTATATATATATACTTTTAGAATTTCAATCAAGTATTGATGAATTCATGTCTTTAAGAATGCTTAATTATATAACAAACTTTTATATGGATTTATTAAACAATAACAAAGAACTAAAAGACTTACCTCCTGTATTTCCAATGATGCTATACAATGGAGATGATAAATGGACTTCTCCTATAAATATTTCAGAACTTATTAAAGAAAATGATTTACTTGGAGAATATGCTTTAAATTTTAAATATTTTAAGATAGCAGAAAATGAATTTAGCTTAGAAAGTTTGCTAAAAATAAAGAATATAGTATCAACATTATTTTTAGTAGAGACTGAATATGACTTAGAAATGATAACAAATGAAATGTTGAGTTTATTTGATAATGAGAAAGATAAACAAGCTGTATCACTATTTTTGAATTGGTTTAGAATTTTATCAAAAAATGGTAAAATAATAGAAGATGATTACAAAAAAATGGAAGAGTTGTATAAAGATAAGGGAGAGGTTTCATCTATGCTTGTTACTTCAATAAATAATGAAAGACAAAGATTAAGAAATGAAGGTAAAGAAGAAACATATATAGAATTAATTCAAAATATGTATAACAAAGGTTTTAATTTTGAGTTAATATCAGATATTACAAATTTTTCAATTGATAAGATAAAAGAAATACTTAAAGTAAGTTAATTGGGATATTTTTATCTACTAATTTAAAATAATTGATTCTTTTATACACTTTTCATACATTGTATTATAATATTTATTATCTTTAATTAGATTACCAAGTCTAGTATTAAAACATAATAGAGTCAAAACAAATAAAAAAAGAAATTATAGACTAGTAATTGGATTAGAAACATATTTTTTTCTTTTTAATTTATATGCCTTGTTTATATTATATGAGATCTTAGAATGTTTTTCATCTTCAAAATCTCTCCATAAATTTAATTTCTTAATCTGCCCATTTTTATCTGTTATTATGCATAAAGTATCTTTAGATTTATAACTAATCCATTCTTCCTTATATATTAACTTTTCAGATAAATTATAGTACTCATGCCAAGATACTGAAGCACCTGCATGATTAATAATTTGTTTATCGTTAAATCTATGAATATTATTATTATAGTTATAAATATCACTAAATAAACAATCAAAAATTGAAGCATTTCCTTCTGAATTGCAATCAGAAATTAAGTCTTCAAACTTCTTGTTAGCTAATTGCTTACTAACATAAAAAATATTTAATTTTTTAAACTCTTGTTTTATTTTATTAATAATTTTAGACTCATTATCTTCTAAAGAAACTATTTTACCAAATTCGTAATAATTTTCAGGTTTACTATAACTTATATAATATTTGTTTATTGTATAAGCTGGTATTATAGAGTTTATCAAAATTTGGAGAATTTTTGCTTTTCCACCACACTTAATTGACAGATTTTTATCCCAGTCATAACCAGTATGAATATTATCATTTAACAATATTTCAATATTCCAAGACAAATCACCTAAATCATTCATTTCAATTTCATTAAAGTTTTTATTTATTATATTTTCTCGCACACAATCATTAAGCCCCTCTGTTATAAAAAATGGTTGAGAGGTACAACTTCTTATTATCTTTTTAAATTTCTTAATTTTTTGATTACTAACATCAAAGGTTTTTAAAGCTTCTCTTAATGCAGTTCTGTCTCTTCCAAAATATTTTCTTGTTAGCTCAATTAATTCTAATTCATTCATTTTTTTATTTAGATACAAAATAAATTTAGTTATTAACTTATATACAATCTTCAATAGAACTTATAATATTTTTTAAACCTTGAGATAATTGTTCTTTATCTGGCCAACCATACCCAATACGCATAAAATGTTTATCCATTTCAAACCAATGTCCATTACCTACATAGGTTTTATACTTTTCATTTAATGTTTTATAAAATTTTTCAATATCAATATTCAAGCTACTTTTTATTCTTGGGAAACAAACAACACCACCAGAAGGTTTTACCCATTCTAAATAATTTTGATTATTCATAAAATTTTCAACAATATTATAATTATCTAAAATATGTTGGTTTATTTTCTTAAAGTAAGATTCTTTATTTTTTAAAAACGTATAAGCTATTTCTTCATCTACAACAGAGTTACAAATATAGATTTGTTCTTTAGCTCCTAAAAATGTATTCATTAAAGTTTCATCTTTACAAATTAACCAACCCATTCTTATTCCAGGTAAACCATAAGCTTTAGAAACAGAAGAAATACTTATAACTTTATTTGATAAAGTTGCTGCTAAAGGTAATTTTTCAACAAAAGACATTTCTCTATATGTTTCATCAAATAATAAATAACAGTTGTTTTTTTCACAAATATCTATAACTTTTTTTAGTTCACTTTCAGTTATCATAACCCCTGTTGGATTATGTGGATAAGTTAGACTTATCATTTTTGTTTCAGGTCTAATTAAACTTTCAATTTCATCAATATCGAGCTTAAAATCTTTATTAAAATCTAAATCAAGGTAACTTATATCACATTCTAAAGCTTTAGGAGTTTCAATATTTGTACCGTAATTAGGTCGCATAACAATTAAATGTGAGTCTTTATCAAGTATTGAAGTATTAATAATAAAAAGTGCTGCTGCTGCACCAACAGTTAAAAGAACATTATCAGCATTTAAATTATATTCTTTAGCAATTAATTCTCTTAATTCATACTTACCAATATGATCTCCATAACATAAAACTAATTTATTTAGATTTATGTCTATATCACCTAAAAACATATCAGTTACTGAGCTTTCTGTAAGATTATATTTTACATTTTCATAGCCCATTTGTTCTGGTGATTCTATTTCTATTGGCATTCTTACATATTTCATATATTCTTTTCCTATATCTTAAATTTTTAGTATATTATTAAATTTTTAGTATATTATAATTCGATTTTATCTTTTAAACTATTTCTTATATATCCTTTTATATTTTCAATATCACTTGTATTTTCACAATTAAAGAAATTTATATAGGGATCATTTCTAAACCATGTTAACTGTCTTTTTGCAAAATTTCTTGTATCTTTTTTCATTAATTCTTTTGCATCTTCTAAACTTAATTCTTTATCTAAATATTGTTTTATTTCCCTATAGTTAATAGTTTTTAGTAAAGGTAAATCTGAACCATATTTTTCTATAATATTTTTAACTTCAGCTATTAAACCTTCATCAATCATTTTATCAACTCTTAAGCCTATTCTTTTATAAAGCTTTTCTCTATCTAAATCAAGACCAATATAAATTAAGTCATAAACAGGTTCGCTTGATTTAGTTCCTAACTCACTAAATTTTTTTCCTGTTGTTTCATAAACTTCTATAACTCTTATTATTCGTATTAAATCATTTTCATGAATTTTCTCCATTGCCTTTGGATCGATAGTTTTAGCCATTTCAAATAAATCTTTATTACCATTTAGATTAGCTTTTTTTGTTAATTCCTCTCTTAATTCCTGATTTGGAGGAACTTCAGGGACAGAAAAACCTTGTATTAATGTTTTTATATATAAACCTGTTCCACCTACTAAAAGAGGAGTTTTTTTTTGTTCATATATTCCTTGAATTGTTTTTTTTGCTTGTTCTGTATATTGAGATAATGAAAAAACATCTTTAGGAGTGCAAATATCAATTAAATAATGTTTTACTAGTTTTTGCTCTTCTAATGTTGGTTTTGCTGTTCCAATATCAAAATCAATATATATTTGTCTAGAATCTGCCGATATTATATCAGTCTTAAGCTCTTGTGCTAAACTTAGTGCTAAATTACTTTTACCAATTCCTGTTGCTCCTGCTATAATAACAAGAGGAATTTTTTTCTTCATTACTTTAAATATTTAATCTATATATAATTTTTTTAGATTATATATTACAATTGTTAATTATGATATAGGACTAATATTACATATTGATTATCTTAAATTGGTTATTATGGTTTATAATTAGATTTTGAGAAAAATTTAAAATGTATTTTTATAATTTTAAGAAATAATGACAACAATATTAGAAGGAAATATAGCTCATTTAAGCTTATTTAATTTATTACAATTAGTAAAACTTGAGCAAAAAACTTGTTTAATGACTTTATCAATAAAGGAATTACAACAAGAAGCTAAATTGTTTTTTAAGCATGGTTTAATAAAACATGCTACTCTTAATAAATTAGCAGGAAAAGATGCAGTTTATCGTCTTATATGTTGGTGGACTAGTGGCGATTTTAAAATTGAAGAAATAACTGAATCTGATATTCCTACAGAATCAATAACAACATCTTTAGAGAATATACTTATGGGGTCTGCAAAAAAAATAGATGATTTAGCAGATTTGAGAACAGTTGTTTCAACTCTGGAAAGTAAAATGAGTTTTACGCCTGAAGCTATTTTTGAAATACAAAATAATCTTAATATGGAAACACCTGAATGGATACCTGGATTTGTTGTAGAGTTACCCATAACATTTAGTTTAGCTAGATATTTTGATGTATGTGCCTTTGATGATGATAGTGCATCAAATATGCTTAAGTATATGTTGTCAACAGGTATTTTAAGTTCTCATGAACAAAATATAGGTGCACAAGCAAATTCTGCAATAGAGTCATTAGCATCTATAATTATGGAATATTTAGGTTTTGCTCAAAGTCAAGAGTTAATACTAGAAGCTTGTGAAACATTACAAATACAACCAGATTCAAACCCAGGGTTTTCACAGTTATTAGCGTTTAGTGACTATATGAGAGATCGGATAGCAGAACTTGTTGATGATGAAATAGCACAAGAGATTGAATGGCGTTTAAGGGCTAGAATTACATCATTATCATAAAGAAATAAAAAATATTGTTTTAATTTACTTCTAATAAAATTGAATTATTGTGCTTATTACTGATATAATAATAAAAATTTAGAACTGTCCGTTTTAAGGAGATATAGCATTGAGCGAAGATAATAAAAACTCTAAGAAAAAATTAACAGATGACTACATGTCAGGTTTAGGCTCTGGTGACAGTTATATAAAAATGCCAGCACAAGGCAAGGTTCAAAAAGCTGCAAATTTTTCTATTTCAGATAAGCAAGAAGTAAAAAAAGAACCTGTTGAAGTAAAAAAAGAACCTGTTATGCCAAAGGTTCCAGAAAAAAAGCCTGAGCCTCCTAAAGTGGTAGTTCCTAAATTTATTAAAAAAGATTCAGAGCTTGAAAAAGAAATTGTAAAAATAATACAAGAAGTACCTAAAGAAGAATTAGAAAGAATTCTCAAGCCAACAAAAGCAGATAAAGAAAGATTATCTAAAATGGATTTTCAAAGTAGAGATGATATGTCAGAAGCTGAAAAAAAGGATTTTATTGAGCAAATTTCAAAAAGAGAACCAGAACCAGAAGTGGCACAAATGAATGGTGCATTAGTTTGGAAATGGCAAAAAAATAGAAGAATGGACAATAAAAAATAGTTTGAAAATTTTTAATTTTGGGTAAATTTTTGGGTGTATTTGAATGCAAAGTAAAGCAGTTCTAAGTAAATTAATCACAAAGGCTATACAGGGTACTTATGAACCCCAAGTCACTAAAAGATATTTAAGAGAATTTAATTTTGGTGCTTCTCCAAAAGCTGATGATATTTATGCATTAGCATTAAAATTCTTGAATCAAGGTGAAACTGAAATTTGTATAAGCTATATAGTTGCTTCTCTTGATGTTGATAAAGAACATAATCCAACATTCCACTTAGCAAAGACAATGGTTTTTAGTTTAAGTGAAGAATTTGAAAAATCTGGTGGTCAACTTTATAAGCAAAAGCATAATGATTTAATTAAGTATATGCAGTTATTAGAAAAAAATATTTCTAAGCTCGAAACTGAAGTAATGACAGCTAAAAATAGTCTTAAGCAGCTTGAAGCAGAAACAGGAATGTTTGCTAAAATGAAAAACAAATCAAAAATAGCTGAACTTCAAGCCGAAATACCTAGTATAAATGAGAATTTAGATAAAAACAAAAAAGAAATGAAAAAAGTTTCTTATCTAAGTCAAGTAGAAGAATATATGAAAGTTTTATCTTTGATAATGGAAGTTATTACTTTCCCAAGTAGATATAGTTGGGTTTATAAAGCTTAATATCTTATATTAAAATCTAATAGTTAAACTTATCTATTTATTGATAGTTAGTTTTTTTTATTTATAACAAAAGGAAAATTAAAATTTGTGCATATTAAATATGGTCATACAAATATAATAACTAATGATTGGAAAAAGCTATGTGATTTCTATGAGATAGTATTTAAATGTGTACCTATTGCACCTAAAAGAGATCAAAAAGGTTTATGGCTAGATAAAGGGACTGGTCTTAAAAATGCACACATACAAGGTATGCACATGAAATTACCTGGTTATGATACTAATGGTCCAACTCTGGAAATTTATCAATATTCTGAAATAATTCAGATAGACAAGCCACAACCAAATAGAAAAGGGTTTGGACACATAGCATTTCAAACGGACGAAATACATAATCTACTTGAGTTTGCATTAAAAAATGGAGCTCAGAAAATAGGAGATATTTCTGAAAAATATATAGAAGGGGTTGGGCTTCTTACTTTTATTTATATAAATGATCCTGATGGTAATATAATAGAATTACAAAATTGGAGTTAAAACTTACCTTATTACACTATTATTTACAAATTTATAAAATTAAAACTAAGAGTAAAAAATATTTATTTGAATAAAAACTAAGCTATAATTTATCATCTTTAATTAATGTTTTTATGGCTGTGTATGGAAGAATTAAATAATAATCATATTTATAATAGTAACTGTGAAATATACGATATATCAATAAGTCCTGATAAACAATATATTGCAATAGCTTGTAGTGATCAAACAATAAAAATAATTGACTTTATTTCTGGAGAAAGTATTGCGACTTTTAATGGTCATTATGATCAAGTTTATTGCCTTAAATATAGCTATGATGGTAAAAAGCTTTATTCAGCAGGTGCAGATAATACTCTAAAAATCTGGGATACAATTCAAGAAAAAGAAATAAATAACCTTAACGAGCATAGCAATGAAATATATTCTATAGCAATTTCTAATGATAATAATTATATAGCTTCAGCAGGTGCAGATAAAACTATTAATCTATATGATGCTTTTGATTATAAACACTTATTCACTTTATTAGGTCATAATGATGAAGTTTATTCAATATCATTTACTAATGATAATAAAAAACTCATTTCTACTGGTGCAGATAAAACTATTAAATTTTGGGATATTGAAAAAGGAAGGATTATAAAAATAATTGATTCATTACCTTGTGTTATGAATTATATAAAATGTATTCCAAATAGTGAAATAATAGTAACTGCAGGGAAAGATAAAAATATATATCTCTGGAATTCCGAATCAGGTCAAAATGTCAAAATTTTATCTGGTCATACTAAATCTGTTTTATCTTTAGATATTGATAGTTCAGGTAAAACACTTATTTCTTCAGGAAAAGATAAATATATTAAGGTTTGGGATCTAGAGTCTGGAGAAGAAATTAAAAATATTAAATCTCATGATATAAGAGTTAATAAAGCTATTTTTAATAATGATAATGAAATTATTTCTTGTGATAAATCTGGTTTGATTTATCTATCTAAAATAGAAGAAAATACATCAACTGAATATGAAGATGAATTATTTTTTGATGAATCTGAAGAAATTGAAACTATAGAAGATGATTTAGTTGAAATAGTTAATATTGAAGAGTTTAAAACAATAAAAAATACAAACTTTATAAATTCAATGTGTTATAGTCCAGATGGAAGATTTTTAGCTATTGCAAATGACGATAAGCAGATAAAAATAATAGAAGTAAATACATTTAATGCAAAAATAATTAATGGACATAATGAAGCTGTTAATTTTATTACATATAGTCCAGATGGAAGATATTTAGCATCTGCTAGTTATGATAAAACAATTAAAATTTGGGATACAGAAACAAGAGAAGAAATAACAACTCTAAGAGGTCATACAGATTCTGTGACATCTCTATCTTTTAGTTTTGATGGACGTTACTTAGTATCAGGTAGTTATGATAAAACTGTAAGAATCTGGGCTATATACTCAGGAGCACAAGTAAAAATATTTAGAGGTCATACTAATTGGGTTTCAACTGTAGATTTTAGTTATAATAGCAAATACATTATTTCAGGAAGTGCTGATAAATCTATAAAATTGTGGGATGTGGATCTTGGTGATGAAATAATGAATATTGAAGTTCATAATGATTGGGTAAACTCAGTTTCTTTTAGTCCTGACGGAAATTATTTTATATCAGGTAGCTCAGATAGGAGTATCAAGATTTTTGAGACAAATACAGGAAAAGAGATTAAAAATTTAACAGGTCATAGTGATTGGATAAATAATGTTATTTTTAGCCCTGATGGTGCTTATATAGCTTCTGCAAGTTCAGATCAAACGGTAATGTTTTGGAATTTTGAGTCAGGTGAATGTATAAAAACATTATCAGGTAATTCTGAAGAAAATTATGCAATTGCATTTAGTCCTAATGGTAGATATATTTCAACTATTGCTTTAAATAAAGATATTAAAATATGGAAATTTTTAAAGTCTTTAGTAAGTAAAAAAGTTTTAGAAGAAAAAAAGATTGAGAAAAAAGCTAAAGTTGAAAAGTTAGAGCAAAAAGAAAAAACTGTTTTAAGTTTTGATAATCTTATAAAAGAAACACCTCATGCAAAAAACATAGAAAAACCTATAGAAGTTCACTCATATAATACACTTAAAGCAGATGAAGTATTTAATTTACAGCACCCTGGTTATGTTAGTTCTTTAACATATAGCTCAGATGGTAAATTTTTGGTTTCAGGTAGCTTTGACAAAAGTATAAAGATTTGGAATACAAATAATGGTAAAAATGTAAAAAATATAAATGGACATGATGGCTCAATTTTAGCACTATGCAAAATAAAGACAACTAAAAACTTTGCTTCTGGTAGCTCTGATAAAACTATTAAGATATGGAATGTAGAAACAGCAAAAGAAGTAAAAACAATAAAAGGTCATAAAGACCCAATAAAATATATTTCATCAAGTAATAGTGGACAATTACTTGTATCTTGTGGAACAGAAAATACGATGAAAGTATGGGATTTATCTACTGGTAAAGAATATAAATCATTTTCTGGTCATACAGACATGGTTAGTTCTGCTGAGTTTTCAAAAAATGATAAATATATTGTTTCATCAAGTTTTGATGGAAATATAAGAATATGGGATGTAGAATCAACTACTGAGTTAAAAAAAATAAAAGTACATGAGAGTAAAGTTAATAGTATTGATATAAGTAATAATTCAAAATATATTGTATCAGCAGGTGAAGATAAGACAGTTAGACTAGTTTCATTTGATACAGGAGAATTAATAAACACTTTTAAAGGACATCATGGAAATGTAAACTATGTAAGATTTAGTTCAGATGATAAATATGTTTTTTCTTGCAGTGTGGATAAAACTGTGAAAATCTGGGATACAGAATCAGGTAAGCTTTTATCTGTATTAGCAGGTTATTTTGATGAAATCTACACAGTTCAAGTAAGTCCTGATAATCAATCTATTGCGACTAATACTTCACATGAAAACATAAAGATTATGAAATTATCTACAGTAGACTCTATAGAAGAAGATTCAGAAGATATTGATGAAAAAGAATTAGAAGATGTAGTAAAACAGAATAAATATGAATCTCAAACAACTATAAAAAATAAAGATATTCAAAAAGTTGATGAAGTCTATGAACTTGTAAAACAAAGTGCAGAAGAAGTTAAAGAAGTAGAAGTTCAAGAGGTGGATGTTCAATTAGCTCAAGAAGTAAAGATATTATTTAATATTCTTCTTGATTATGAAGAAGTTGATGAAAATTTGTTAGTAATTATTAGTCAAGAGCAAGGTCTACCAAAAATACAGCCAAGAGGGATAATGACTTCTCTTATTAGGAAAATAAATAAATTAGAATCTGAATTAATAGAAGTTACTCAGTCTGATGATGGTAATATATTTTATACTATAACAGATATAGATATTGCAAAAGCAATAAGGTTTTAACAGGGGCAGGTCTACATTATTAGTTTGTACATTGTTATTGGAGGTTCACTGAAATATACCTAAAATATAGTACAGAATTTTCTGAGTTATACTACTTATTATATTTAAAATAAGTAGTATTCAACTTTTTATATTCTATTGGATTTAATTTTTACAGTTTTTAAATAAATAAAAAAAGCCCTGCTTAATTCAAGCAGGGCTTTTTTATAAATCTTAAACCATTTTACCCATTGTATAAAAGAACATCATTAATATTCCAAATAGCATTATATAAGCATAATGCCTTACTTTTCCTGTTTGAATATCTCTTAAACCACCAGATAATACTTCATAAACATTTGATGTACCATTTACAATACCATCAATAATATTTTTATCTATAAATCTAAAAAGTATTAAATCTGAAAACTTCATTAATGGGTTTATTAATAATGATTGATATAATTCATCAAAATACCATTTATTTTGTGAAAAGCTATGTAATTTTTTCAAACCACTATTAGTTTTAAACTTATTAAGAGAAGATGGATTTTTGATATACATCATATATGCTGTAGCTATACCAATTATTGCAACAATAACAGATAATGCCATTAAAATATATTCCATAGAAGCTTCACCATGACCCTCAACAACAGATTTTGCTGTTATAACAGGTTCAAGCCAAGCTTCAAACATACTTGAATGTGGAATACCTAAGAAACCTACAAGTGTTGAGCCAATCGCAAGGATAATAAGTGGTAATGTCATAACTGTTGGAGATTCGTGTATATGCTCAACAACATGGTGATCTTTATTTCTTGTTTCACCTAAGAATACAAGGAAAAATAATCTTGACATATAAAATGCTGTTAAACCTGCTGTTAAAAGAGCTATTCCATAAAAAGCAATATTTCCTGTTTCCCACACTTTCCATAAGATTTCATCTTTACTAAAGAAACCTGCAAAAGGAGGGATTCCACAAATTGCCAAAGTTCCAATAGCAAATGTTAAACCTGTGATTTTCATTTTATTCCATAAGCCACCCATTTTCCAGATATTTTGTTCTTCACTCATAGCATGGATAACAGAACCAGAGCCTAAGAAAAGAAGTGCTTTAAAGAAAGCATGTGTAAAAAGATGAAAACTTCCAGCAGCATAAGCTCCAACACCAACACCTAAAAACATATAACCTAATTGACTTACTGTTGAGTAAGCTAAAACTTTTTTAATATCACTTTGTGTTAATGCAACTGTTGCAGCAAAGAAAGCTGTTAATAAACCTATTGCTGAAATAAATGTTAAAGTCGCAGGAGCTAAAGCATATAAGAAATTTAATCTTACAATCATATAAATACCTGCTGTGACCATTGTTGCAGCATGTATCAAAGCACTAACAGGTGTAGGCCCTGCCATAGCATCTGCTAACCAAACGTGTAATGGTATTTGTGCAGATTTACCCATACAACCTATAAATAAAAATGCAGTTATAGTTGTTACTGTTTCTGTACTTAAACTTGTTATTCCTTCTTTCATTGAAACAAAATCAAGAGGATTTACACCTTTATCTTGAAGTGACCAAAAGAGTAAAAATATTCCTAATAAAAATCCAAAATCACCAACTCTATTTGTTATAAAAGCTTTATTACCTGCTTTAGCTTTTTCTGTATCACTAAACCAAAAACCAATTAATAAATAAGAGCATAATCCAACACCTTCCCAACCTAAAAACATTACAGGTAAGTTTTTCCCTAAAACTAACATTAGCATTGAAAATGTAAAAAGATTTAAATAAGAAAAATATCTTGCAAAACCTCTATCATGTGACATATAACCAACAGAATATATATGAATAAGTGTACCTATAAAAGTAATTACAAGCGTCATCATTGATGATAAAGGATCAAGCATAAAATCCATATCAATATTTAAATTTCCAACATGAATCCATTCATAAGCTTTAAAAGTTAAAAGTCTTTCTTCAGGAGCTAAACCTTGTAACTTAAAAAAGAAAAGAAAAGCTATAACACATGATAAAGCAGGAGCTAAACAAGAAATAAAAGATATTATTTTATTACTTACTCCTTTTTCTTCATTTGCATGACTTAATGAAAATATTCCAGAAAATATTGCTCCAAGTAAAGGTAATAAGGGTATAAATACCAAAAAATTATTATCAATCATAATAAATTAACCCTTCATAACATCAAAATCATCAATACTTAAGGATTCTTTGTTTTTAAAGATTAAAATAACAATAGATAAACCTATAGCAGCTTCAGCAGCAGCAACTGCAATTACTAAAAATACTATTGCCTGACCACTCATATTATTTAAAAATCTTGAAAAAGAAACAAATGTTAAATTAACAGCATTAAGCATTAATTCAATAGACATAAAAATTATAAATATATTTTTGCGGGTAATAACTCCTGCTACTCCTACAAAAAATAATATTGCACTTACAATTAAGTAAGCATTTAATCCAACTTCCATATATTTTTTTACCTGTTAAGAAATTAAATTCTTCTTTTAGCTAAAACAACAACCCCTAATAAACTTATTAAAAGTAATATTGAAATTACTTCAAAAGGGAAACTGTATGTTTTAAATAAAAATAAACCAATAGAATTAACTGTTCCAAAATCATTATCAATTTCAGGGAAACCATTTTCTTTCATCGTTCCTATTGCTCTTGTTATTATTAAAAGAATCGGAAGAACAAATAACAATGACATTGATGTTTTACCTACTATATTTTCTTCTTTTGGTAAATCTTCTTCTTGAACATTTAAAAGCATTATTGAGAATATAACTAGTGTCATAATTGCACCTGCATAAACAAGGATTTGAATAATAAATACAAGTTTTGCAGCTAATAAACCATAAAGACCAGCTAAAGCAATAAAGGTTACAACAAGAGATAAAGCAGCCGATAATGGGTGCTTTCTAGTGATCATAAATACTGATGAAAGTATTGCCACCAAAGAAAATATTATAAAAAATACTGTATTTACTACCATCTAAATTATAAATCCTAAATATTAGAACAAATCTTTTTATAAAAAACAGATTGAATTATATTATAAATTCATGTATTTTGGAATTTTTTAATATCTGTGTTATATAAAATTTAGAATTAGATACTTAACAACCTAATTTCTTTATTAATAGTATTTAGTTCTATTTGACTACCTATAGGCATTGTAAACATTGGATGTGTATGTCCAAAATCAACTTCTGTCATAATAGGAATATTAATTTCACCAATTACTTCTTTTAATATTTCATAATGTTTTCTTTTAGTATCACTATCATCAAAAAGCTCATGCTTACCCAAAACTAAACCACCAATTTTATCAAAAATATTATTTACTTTTAGCATTGAAAAATTTCTTTCTACTACTGATGCACTTTTTAGAGAATCTTCAATAAATAAAATATCACCTTTATTTATTTTCGGCATATATTTACTAGCAAAGAAACCACTCATTGTATTTAAGTTACCTACTATTAATCTACCTTGAGTAATCCCCTCATTTATGGTAATCCATTTGTTTCTTTTTGATTTTTTACTTCTTTCTTGTTTTTCCCACTCTATACGTTCTTCAGTCCAAATACTAGGTATTTCATATTTATAAGGGAAATTTATATCTTTAACTAATATATCTTCAAAATATTTATAAGTCATTTCATTAAATGGTTCTAATTCCCCAAAAGAGGCAACAAATGCAGGGCCGTAATAAGTATTAATTCCAGTTTTAGTGTATATTGCAAATAATATAGCTGTTACATCTGAGTATCCTATAATTATTTTAGGATTTTTTTTAATGATTCATAATCAATATATGGTAATAAAGAATTTGAATTAGAACCTCCAATAGTAGACATAATACATTTTATTTCTGGGTTTCTAATTAAGTTATTTAATTCCTCTACTCTTTCTCTAATAGTACCTGATCTGTAAAAGTCAGATTTATTTGTTAAACTTCCATAAACTATTTCAAATCCTTTATTATTTAAGAACTCCTCTGCTCTTTTAAATCTTTTAGGAGTTTCTTTTGTTATTGGATAGGATGGAGAAAATATCCCTATTTTATCTCCTTTATTTAATTTCATTATTTTAACATTTATGTTTTATTAATTTATTATTATTTGTTTATCAAAACTATAACTTATAATCTGCCATTTTATAACTTAAATCTTAAGAAAATGTGCTTTGAATCATTGACTAAAAAAAATAAAATATTATTGAAATATTTTAAAGTAAAATTAAATGTAATCTATTTATCAAAATATGTATATAATAAAATAAATTTGTTTAAATTAATAATATTTTTAACTTATTTTGTTTAATTAAATGAAATAGTGGGAATAAATATTTTAATTGGAGGACAAATAATGAAAAGAAATAAAGGTTTTACACTTGTTGAATTAATGGTAGTTATTGTGATTATAGGTATTTTGGTTGCAATTGCAATGCCAAATTTTGTAGCTGCTCAAAAGAGAGCAAAGATATCAACTTTAAAGGCAAATGCTAAAGTATTACAGTCAGCAGTCGAAACTTATAATATTGATTATGGGAATTATCCTGATAGAATTTCTAGTATTAAATCGAGTGCTGGTTATAAAGTCTTTAAAAATCCTTTCACTTATTATAGTGATTCTGCGACTAGTAGTGGTAGAGGTGCTTGGAGAACTACAGCATATGGTGGAGAAGATAGTCTAGGTGATTTAACTAATAATTTTAGTGACAGTTGGGCAACAAAAGGCTTAGTTCTTTATAATGGTTTAAATGCTGAAGGTGAGTCTACTACAACTCTTTCTAGTACTGATGGAAATCTAAATGCAAATCCACCTACAACATTTAATTATTTAATAATGATATGTGATGAAAATGGAAAACCAATTCCTGGTTTTGTTCTTAGTGCTGGAACATTAACTACTCTAAGTAAAGCTTTATCTAATAGTCATTAGAGTTATAACTATAAGAATCAATTATAGTTATAGATTTGTATTACTTATGCTATATTAAGAACTCAAATATTAAATAAGATTAGAAGATAAACTTATTATTCATAAGTTTCAATTATATAATAAAATTTATTAGGTAAAAAATTATAGTTTATTAAGTTTTTAAGATTATCAATTATATTATCTGTTAATTCATAATAACCGTCAAAAGGATGCTCAGAAGAAAATCCAAATAATAATTTTAATTTTTCAACTGGTACATGAGAAATTTCAATTTCCTCTTCTAATAAATATTGGCTTCCTTTATTTCCAAGAATAATTCTTCTCTTTAATTCTTTCTTTTCTTCAGGTCGTTTTTCAATAAATAATTTAATATCTTCTATTTTTTTTATTGATGAACTAAGAGCAAAATCTGTTCTAATATACATATAATAATCCCATCCAAAGGAAATTCTTATTTTTTTATTAAATAATTCACACTCAATAAATTCTCGTAAATTGGATCTAATTACTTTTTCAACTAATTGTAAATTTAAAATTTGATCTTCTATTAAGTCTTTAGCATTGAAGTTTTCGATTCCTAATAAGTTTTCAGATTTATTAAGAAATGGGTTTTTTGTATTAAAGTTTAATATTCTTAATTCACTTATTTCTAATTCGTTTAAAATTATTTTTATTGATTCTACATACTTATCTTCTGTATTTAGATATTCCTGAAAAGTAAATTTATTACCATTAATTATTGTCCCAATTTGTCCAAAATAAATCCATTCATCAAGAGTGTAATAACCATTCTCATCTCGGTATTTAGGATTATATTTTGTTATCCTGTATAAGCTCATTTGATTATTTTATTTTGTTTCTATATAGCTACTTTATAATTCTCTTCCTTAAATATTCACCATTTTGTAGTTTCAGAGTAAAAAAACTATCATTTAGTTTAATATCTTTCACATTACCAAAGTAGTCATTTATTAATTCTAAACTTTTGCAATCATTCATTTTAAAGATTTTAACAACTTGTTCATAGGACAAGGAAATGATTTTATCTTCTATTACAAATAATTTATTACTTGAACCATTATGAGAGCTAATACTTCTTATTAATTTACCACTTTCAATATCCCAGACTTTAATTGTTTTGCCATAAGACGAGGATATTAGCTTATCATTGTATAAAGCTAATTTGGTAATTTCTTTAGTATGCCCATTTATTATTCTTACTAATTTTTTAGATAATAAATCATAAATTCTAATTGTCTTATCATCTGAAGCTGAAATTACAAAATTTTTATAATATACAATAGAGTTAATTGTGTCTTGATGACCCTTTAAAACAGTAACTTTATTTCCTGTTTCTAAGTCAAACACTTCTATAAAAGCAGGAGAACCATTTCTTTTTACTGATGCTTGACCACCAAATTTTTTTGCTAGAAAAATGTATTTATCAAAAATTTCAATGGCTGTAACATGAAGTAAATATGCATTAACATTATTAATTAATTTCCCTGTTTCTAAATCAATTATTTTAAAACCTTTATCATAATATGGTGTATATATAAATAATCTATTATTTATTACTTTGTAAAGAGAGTATATTTGACCTTCTTTATCAGGATTTGGAAACTTAAGGCTAATAGATTTTATTAATTTAAGAGTTTCTAGATTATAAATATTTATTTTATTATTATTCTCAATAATCATCTTTTTTCCATAAAAAAGAATTTCTTCCCATAAAAAATTTGTCTTTTTTATTAAACCAGAATCAATATCATGTATTAATAATGAACTAATTCTGTTTCCTGTGAATATTTTATTACCACTTGAAAAGTAAAAATAATTTGTTAGAAAAGTACTTTCATTAAAAAGAGCTTTTTGCAACTTATTTTTATAAAAAACTTCAACTTGATTTTTTTTAAAGTTTAATTTCACTTTTTTATCGCCATAAGAAAAAATATTTAGGCTCATTTGAACATTTTTATTTAAATCATGTTCTTTTTTTAAGGATTTTGTACTTAATATTTGGTAGTTATTTTTATAAATATAATCAATAATTATTTTATTTTCACTAATAAAAGGTATACTTTCTAAGTAAGAAGCTAACATTTCACCAGTATTTAAATCCCAGATTTTAGTTATTGGTTGATAACTACTTTCAACTGCAATGTTATTTTTTGCAGAAAAATCAAAATTTACACCATAGTTTTCAAAGTTTAATAGTTCACTTTGGAATAAATTATTATTTGAAGAAGTATACAAATAAATATATTCATCCATTAATGAACAAGGTTTATATTTGTATAGTTCTTTATCATTTGTTTCTGATTTTACAACCTTTAAGTTTAATAAGGATAAAAAGGTTATAAAAAATATTTTTTTTATCATTTTTTTATTGCATACAAAAACTTGTTTTATATTTTTGATTTATTTTAAAAACTGTTATATAACATATAATATACACAATCTTAGTGATTATTCTTATTTTTTGCTATGTAAGAACAATACAGATTTATTCTATTCCAAATTTTTCTTTAATTCTTCTACTTCTCTTATTGTCAAACCTGTATAAGATGTTACTTTTTCTACAGGCTCATTATTTTTTAACATATTAATAGCTATTTCTTTATTTCTTCTTTCCTCTGCTTTTTCAACAGCAACTTGTTCAAAGTCAGTTAATTCGTATTCATAATTTCTATTGCTTAAAGCCATACCTTTAGCCTCCTTATAAAACTCATATCTTAAATTTTTATCTTTTATTTCAAAAACATGATTGATAAAAGCAAATAAATTGTTGATTTCAGCATTTGAAAATCCTGATTCTAATAATAACTTTGTAAGTTCAAGTTTAAAATTAAAGTTTTTTTGGTCTGATTCATCATAATCAAAAGCTTTTATCAATGTTTGAATTGCAAATGAAAAAGGATTTTTAGATTTTTCTAAATCTTTTATATCTTGAATAGCTATATCATAGATTTTATATTGATAGATAAGTTTCGTAGTTTTTAACTCTTGTTTATACTCATTATATTTATATAAGTCTGACTTATAAGTATAAACAGCTATTGCTTCTATTTCTTTATCATATTTATCAAATATTCTTGAATAATAATGATACATTCTCTTTGAAAAATACTTATCTTTGTATGATTGTATTTCGATATGAAGTAAAATCCATTTTGTATCATTATTTCTAAGCTTTACTTCAAAAAGTTTATCTACTCTTTTATCATCTGTTTCACTTTCAGGAAATAAAGCTTTAAATTCATTATCAAGTGATTTAGGTTCAACTGAAAAATCTATTAAATCATAAATCTCTGGCATGAAAAATTCTACAAACTGTCTAAACAATCCGTCTATTATCTTTTTCCATGCAACATCTGTTTTCAAGACTAAATCACCCCTATAATTTCTATTCTACAATAAAAATTTAGGTTTAGTTTTATTTAGATAGAATAAAAATCATAGTCATCAACAAGATTAAATGCTTTTGATGTCCTTGATGAAAATTTTATTTTACTTTTTTGGTATTTTAAATATTAAATTTCCTTTATTATCAATATAGTTCTCTTTTCCATTTAAAACTACTTTAGCAAATCCATTTTTAAAATTTGATGGTTTATCAAATACATTCTCAATTATTAAATTATCATTTTTGTCTATAAACCCATATTTACCATTAATTTCAATACTTGCCAAACCTTCAAAAAAATCATGAGCATCTGAATATTTAAGTTTAATTTTAATATTTCCTTCTCTATCAATATAACCACAGTTATTTTTTATTTCTTTTTTTTCTTCATTTATTGTTGTTCTACAAACAACACATAAACCCTCAGAAAATTTTCCAGTAATATTATAATTTCCAGTAATAACTAATTTTCCAACATTATTGATGAATCCGTAAAATAAGTAGCCACTTTTAATATTTACTGAGGCTAAACCTTCCGAAAAACTATCAGAAGAATCGTATTGATGTTTGATTGTTACTTCCCCTTTTTTATTAATAAATCCTTTAAATTCTTCAGTATTTGATTCATAATTAACAATTTCAACACTTGCTAGACCTTCAGAAAATTCTGAAGCAGTTGTATAAATTGGATTTATGATATATTTTCCCGTTTTATCAATAAAACCATCTTTATCTTCTGGTCTTTCTCTTACCACAGCTAAACCATCTGAAAACTTACTGGCAGACCAAAAATCTTTATTTATTATAAACTTACCTTTTTGGTTAATATATTTCATTTTTCCCATGTAAGGAATTTCTTTGCCTTCATAGTCTTTGTCAGATTTTAAATTTACTAACCCTAAACCTTCCGAAAAATTATCTGCATAAACAAACTTTGGAGGTATTACAATTTTTCCTTCCCTATTAATGTATCCCCATTTATTATTTATTTTAATTGCAGCTAAATCTTCTGAAAAATCTTTAGCATCATCAAAGATTGGCTTAATTATTATTTTACCTGTTTGATTGATATATCCATATTTAATATCAATTTTTAAAGGTAATAAAATATCAGAATTTCTTGCAAAGGACATTAAGTTGATAAAAGAGATTAACATAATATAATATTTACCAGTATTAATATTTCTAATGTTTTCATTTCTTACTAATTATGTATAACGTAGAACAGCTAACTGGCGTACAAAGGTTTGTCCCGCAGTATGTCAGTTAGCTATCAATAGTTTTCTTCTTCAATTCCATACTTTTTTATTTTACTATTTTTTTATGAGATTAACTTTTTATTGATAATAATATAAATCATAGATTAAAATAATGTTTGAGACATTCTAGGTAAAATTGTGAAAAATTTAAATACTGAATTTTTAAAAGCCTCTGAAGAAGGTAATTTAAATATAGTTATTGAATTAATTGATAGTGGAGCAGATATTAATTCTGTTGATTCACGTGGTAGAAATTGTTTATTATTTGCAGCATTTAGTGATAATTTTGAATTAATCAAATATCTTACCGAAATTCAAAAATTACCAGTAAATTCTATTGATCACTATTCTAACTCTCCTTTAATCATTTCAGCCTCAAAAGGATGTAATTTAAAGATCATAAAATATCTAGTTGAAAATGGTGCAAATACTAATTTAGAAAATAATATGGCTAAAAATGCTTTAACTTTTGCAGCAGAAAAGAATAATCTTGAGGTTATTAAATTTCTAATTGAAAAAGGTTCAAAAGTAGCTGATAAAACAAATAGGGGTGTTATACCTTTAATTTATTCAATAAAAAATAATAACTTTGAATTAGTTAAAATTTTGGTTGAAAATGGAGCTGAGATTAATAAAACTGATGAAGATGGCAAAACACCTTTAATGTATGCGGCTTGGGAAGAGAATTTTCAAATTATTAAATACCTTTATGAAAACGGAGCAGATCTTAATTTAAAAGATAAATTCAGGAATGAAACAGTATTAATGAAAAATGCAAGTGTGGGAGCCTTTGAGGTAGTTAAGTTTTTAATAGAAGATCTTAATGCTGATTTTAATACTTTAGATAATGAAGGGAATAATATTTTAATGGCAGCTTCAGATTTGGATGCAAATTTAGAAGTTGTAAACTATTTATTAACAAAACAATTTAATATTAACTACCAGAATATTGATGGCTATACAGCTTTATTAATTGCAGCAAAGGAAGATTCACTAGAAATTGCTAAATGTTTGGTAAAAAATGGGGCTGATATTAATTTAAAAACTAATTCTGATATATCTACTGTAATGTTTTTTGCTAAAAATGGAAACTTTGAAATGGTAAAGTTTTTAGTTGAAAAAGGAGCTTTTTTAAACGAAACAGATGGCTTGGAAAACTCTGTTTTAAATTATGCTGAGGAAAGTGGTAATTTAGAGCTAATGAACTATTTGACTAAATTATTAAATTAAAATATTTTACAAAATGTCTAATTTTTATTATGGTCACGGCTTACACATAACACTCGGCGTGTAACTGATGGTCTCGGCTTCTTCCTCCGAGACTGTCAGTTACACGCTTGTTAGGCGAAGTTATTTTATAATTAATTATCATTTTTATGTTTTTTAATTAGGGGAGCAATATTTTTTTGGATATATAAATCATCTACCCCTATTAAATGGCTTATATCAATTTCTATATTAAACTTCTCTGAGGCTTCGAGCAAGAAATTATGTAAAGCCCATGAATTTCTGGGTTTTTCTTTAATAACCCACATTAAAGTTTTTAACTTATCCACACATTTAAATTCAATTAATTTTTCAATAGTAACATACCTTATATCTTCAGAATTTTCAGGATTATTAGCAATTTTAAAAAGATTTTCAAAAACCTCATTTTTATTTAAGGAATGTATAACATATGTTCCTAAAGTTTCTCTTTCATAAAATCCAGTAACATTTTTCTTCTGAAGACGCTCCCATGCTAATGTTGCAATTTTATCGGAAACTGGGGTTGTTTCTCCAAGATAATACATTGCTGATTTTTGAACTAATATATCCTTATCATAAACTAATTTAATTAATGATTCCTGATCATTCCATTTTGCTAATTTGGAGCAAAAATTACTTCGAGTATCTGGATCAGGATGATTTAAAATTAATTCAATAATATCTTTCCTTTCCTTTTCAGGTATTGAATCCCAATCATGCTGAAAAAACAAATTATTAATTTTTAAGGGTGAAGTATCAGGAACAGAAAGATATTTGTAAATTGTTTCTTTGTCTATTTCAGGAAGAATGTTTTTTTTCTTTTCTGTTTTATTAAATTCTTCATTTTCATATAATTCTTCTTCACTATAAGATATTAATTCCCAAACAGGTTTAAGCCAATTTTTTATATGGTTTGAAATAATTATATTTTTATCTTTTAAGTAAGATAAGAATTGTTCTCTAATCACTTCATAACTCTGGTCAGCCGTTTCGGAAATATCCTGATTATTGGATGATTTTAATATTGCCAATCGTTTTAAGGATTCGATTGAAGGATAATACTCAAGGGCTTCACACGCCTTAATAACAACATTAATATTTGAATCATATGAAGCTTTGATAAGGAAAGGTAAACCTTCAGCAGTTTCTTCCCAGTAAAAAAAATTAACTGCTAATTCTCTTATATCAGGATCTTCATGGTTAATTAATTTAAAAGCTAGTTCATGGTTACCTTCCCGAAATTGAAATGAATTGAAAAAAACTTCCATTGCTTCTTTGTTCAATTTATGGTCTTTATCATCAATTATATTTAAAATAAGTTCTTCATCATTTTTATCCATAAAATGAAGAGCTAATTTTTTTGTTAGTAAATCATTACTACCCCATAAAAATAACACTTCTTCCCGTTCCATAGAATATAAGGAATTTGATAAGATTTGTATTGCACTTTCTCGAATTTTATTAGAATTGTTTTTATTTAAAGCAATTTCCTTTAAGGTATTCCAACTTCTTGGATCTTCTAAGGTGTTTAGTGCTTTAATTACATTATTAAATTCTTCATCCGAAATATTCTCTGATATTAATAAATTTAATAAATTACCTGTAAAAGAGCGGTCTTGTTTCTCAATTATCTCTTTATATGGTAAATGCATTTTAAAAACCTTTTTGTTTTTCGCCTAACATCTGTATAAATCACATTAATCTATGTCTACAAACAGTATTATAGATAAAATTTACTAATGTTTATTTTTATTATGACATTTAGTTTATAAATATACTAACATTATTTTTTTATTCAAAAATATATTTATAATCATCATGAGTTAAGAGTAAACCTTTAAAAGATTATTTATATTATTTTTTATTTCTTCTCTCATAAATTCTGGTTTTTCTACAATTCCATCTAATCCAAAGCCTGTAAAATAATTTATTACCCAAGAAATATGACTTTGACTTATACTACATACTAATGTACCTGATGAATCATCATTTAAAATAATATTATTAGAAAAAAACATATCTGACTCTAATCTTTTAACACCTTTTCTTGTAAGCTTTACTGTTATTTCTACATCATCAATACTATTTTCAGGTTCATACTCTTTAAACCAATCTGATATATTAAAATTATCTAAGTCTATTTTTTCTGAAATTATATTTTCCCTTGAAAATGATTTTACTCTATCTACCCTGAATAATCTAAAACACTTACTTTTAAAACAATAAGAGGGGCAATACCAGATTCCTCTAGCTGTATATAATCCAATAGATTGTATTTCTCTTTCTGACTCTTCATTCTCAGAGTCATAACTAATCTTTACAACCTCTTGTTTGATTGATGAATCTAAAAGATCTTTTAAATATGTATCTGAAAGTGTTATTGTTGGTGTCCAAAAAGTAAGACGTTTAGATATATGGTCTATTGTTTCTTTTACTTCATTAGGAAGATAGTGATAAAATTTTTTTAATGCAGATGATGAGTCATTTTTAAAAGGTAAACTATTATAGTATTTAATAGATTCAGCTATAAAAAATAATGATATTGCTTCAGATTCTGTAAAACTAATAGGAGGTAAAATCCTATCATTTAAAACTCTATAACCTCCTCCAACACCAACTTCAGAATATAAAGGGATTCCAATTTCTTCTAATTCTCCTAGATCTCTTAATATTGTTCTATAAGAAACATCAAATTCATCAGCAAGTTCTTGAACTGTAAATCTTTTTTTTGAATTTACAGACATTATTAATTCAACTAGTCTTTTTGATTTTGACATAATTATTATTTTTTTATTATGTATAAATTTTATTTTATAAATATGACTAAATTTGTCATATTTAAATGTTTAAATAATAACATACACAATAATTATTTTATAAAAGAGGTTCTTTTAACAATGAAAATGATAGATCATATAGGTATTGCAGTTAAAGATTATGAAAAAAGTAAAGCATTTTATGTGGAAACTCTAAAGACATTAGGATATGAATTATTAATGGAGTTTCCTAATGTTGGAGGTTTTGGTCTTAATGGTAAAGCTGAGTTTTGGATTTCACAAGAAGAAGCTCATTCAAAAAACCATATTGCTTTTTGTTCTAAATCAAGAGAAGAAGTAGATGCTTTCTATAATAAAGCAATTGAGTTAGGAGCTAAAGATAATGGAAAACCAGGAATAAGAGAAATGTATCACCCAAATTATTATGGTGCTTTTGTTATTGATTTTGATGGAAACAATATTGAAGCTGTATTTCATGGTTAAAAGTAATAGTTAATTTTAAATTTATTAGGTAGATATAATGGAAAAACAAGAATTTATGCTCAGAGATGCTTTAAACATTGTAGGAGTAAAAAAATTAGCTGAAAACATCTCAAAAAATTATACAAGTTTTAATAAATCTGGTTTTGTAAATGATATACAGAATGAAATAGATTTATTAAATTTTGGTGATAGAGCTAAATTAATTTGTAAAAATCTGAAAAAATATTTACCTTATAATTATAAAGAATCTGTAAAGATTTTAATAAAATCTTTAAATAAAGAACTAATAAATAATGAAATGCCATTATTTGAAGATTTTATTATTATGCCTCAATGCTTATTTATAAGCACATATGGTTTATCAGACGAATATTTTGATATTTCTATAAATGCTTTATATGAGATGACTAAAAGATTTACAGCAGAAGGTGATATTAGACCATTTATTATAAAATATCCAGAAAACACTCATAAAATACTTTTGGAATGGTCTAAAGATAAAAATTTTCATGTAAGAAGATTAGCATCTGAAGGATCAAGACCAAGATTACCTTTAGGAATCAGATTGCCTATATACCAAAAGAACCCTAAACCTGTAATACAAATATTAAATAATTTAAAAGAAGATAATGAATTATATGTTAGAAGGTCAGTTGCGAATAATCTGAATGATATATCAAAAGATAATCCTCAAATTGTTATTGATACATTGAAAAGCTGGAATAAAATAAAAACAGGTGAAATGAATTGGTTAATAAAACATTCTTTAAGAACGCTTATAAAACAAGGGAATAAAGATGCTTTAGAATTATTAGGTTATAACTGTAAAAATGATATTTCTGTTAAAAATTTAAATTTAAACAAAATAGAAGTTGAAATAGGCTCTGAATTATGCTTTGATTTTGAAATTATTGCAAATACCAAAGAAGAAAATCTCATGATAGATTATATAATTCATCATATGAAAGCTAATGGAAAAAATAAAGAAAAAGTGTTTAAATTGTCTAAAAAAGTATTATCTAAAGGTCAAAAACTAAAAATATCTAAGAAACATTCTTTTAAACCTATAAGTACAAGAAAGTACTATAAAGGTAAACATTTTTTAGAAATACAAATAAATGGTCAAAATTACTTTATGAAAGAATTTTATCTTATATAAAAATCCTTATTTCAATTTGACTATTTATTTCATAATTTATTCTTATGCTATACTTAACTTTTATAAGCTATTTTTTAAGTTTGGATAAATTAATGAGTTCTTTTAGTACAGATCCTAAAGGATTTAAAAAAATAGATGAGAATAATATTAGTATAGTATGGAAAGATAATCATCAAAGTACTTATAATTCTTTTCGTTTAAGAGTTCTTTGTCCATGTGCAGAATGTAGAGGTGGACATGGAGGAAAAATTGGAGCAAATACAGCTCATATAAAAGAACCAATAACAATTCTTGATTATGATACAGTTGGTAGATATGCTTTAAGTTTTGCATTCAGTGATAATCATACAGGTGGAATTTATTCATTTGATTACTTAAGAAACATCTGTCCATGTCAAAACTGCAAAGAAAATGCAGCTGACAACTACAAAGCATAGTTTAATAATAGAGGTTATATAGTGCTTAATTATCCAAAAATCAGTCCAGACATAGTTGCAATAGGCCCAATAAAAATTAGATGGTACGGTTTTATGTACGTACTAGGTTTTATAATTGCATACTTTTTAATAAGAAATGAAGCAAGACGAAAAGAACTAGGTTTAGATGATGAACAAGTTTATGACTTGATATTTTATTTAATTCTAGGTGTTATTTTGGGAGGAAGGACAGGATATGTTCTTTTTTATAACTTTGCATATTATATGAGTAACCCACTAAATATATTTAAAATATATGAAGGTGGTATGTCATTTCATGGTGGCTTAATAGGTGCAATATTAGGGGGATATTTATATTGTAGAAAAAGAAAAATACCTTTTTTACCTATTGCAGATATAGGGACAATGGCAGGTTCTTTAGGTTTAGGTTTTGGAAGAATTGGTAATTTTATTAATGCAGAGTTATATGGAAGAGTTACAAGTTCTGATTTTCCATTAGCTATGGTCTTTCCTACAGATCCAACACAACAACCAAGACATCCTTCACAACTTTATGAATCCTTTTTTGAAGGTTTTTTAATGTTTGCTATATTATACTGGGTTAATAAGAAAAATTTTAAACCTGGTACTGTTATTGGAGCTTTTTTAATGTTTTATGGTACTTTTAGATTCTTTATAGAATATACAAGGCAGCCAGATGCTCAAATTGGATTTTTATTTAATTATTTCTCAATGGGGCAGTTACTATGTATACCAATGATAGTAATAGGTTTAGGTATTATTTTATATTTTAATTTTGGCCCTGGAAAAAATAACCCTTCTGTAGAATTTAAAAAGACTGAAACAATTACTAATGATGTCTAATTAAATATATTTGAAAAATATTATATACACTTAGAGAGTAATAAAAAGTGATTAATGTAAATATAATAAAAGAAAACCCTAATCAATTAGTTTTTAAAATAATATTATCTAGATATTTACTTAAATAGATGAATAAAAAAAATAAAGTAGTAATATCAGGGTACTATGGATTTGGTAATATTGGTGATGAAGCAATTTTAACTTCAATAGTTGATACAATTAGAAATTCTAAACCTAATACAGAGTTTGTTGTTCTTTCATCTAATACATCTTATACCTCTGATATGCTTAATGTTAAAGCGATTAATAGACTAAATATTCCATCTATTATATTTGAATTACTTTCTGCTGACTTATTTATAAGTGGTGGTGGTGGTCTAATGCAGGATGTTACAGGTCCTGCTAGTGTTTCATATTATGGAGGCTTATTAAAAATAGCCCAAATGATGAATGTTAATACAATGGTTTATGCTCAAGGTGTAGGGCCTTTAAGTAAAAACATTAATATTAATATTACAAAAAACATTTTTAATAAAGTTGATGCTATAACAGTTCGAGATAATACTTCATATAATGATTTAATCCAAATGGGAGTTAGTAAAAATAAAATACAAGTTACAGCAGATCCTGCATTACTTCTAGATAGCGTTAGTAAAGAAGAGGTAAAAAATATATTTTCTGAATCAGGAATTGATTTAAACTTACCAATTATTGGTATTGCTATTAGACCTTGGCACTCATGGTATGAAAGACAGTTAAAAGCTTTTACATCTATTATTTATCAATTAGCTAAAAAATATAATATGCAAATTGTATTAATTCCTTTTCAATTGTCTTCAGATTTATGGATGTCTAGAGAGGCAGAAACTTGCTTTAAGTTAAGACCTGACTCAGATGTTAAAATAACAGTTCTTGAAAAAGAATTAAACCCTAAACAAATGATGGGTGTTATTGGTCAAATTAGTATGATAATAGGAATGAGATTACACGCTTTAATTATGGCAGCAGCTCAAAATGTACCATCTGTTGGAATTGCATATGATCCTAAAGTTAAACATTTTTCTGAGTTAGCAGGTTTTCCTTATATTGAGTCTGTTACTGCTTTACAAGATATAGAGAATAACCTTATTGCATTTGAAAGCATAGTTTCTAATTTAGATTCTAAAAGAAAAGAATTAGAAAATAATATGCCAAGACTTAGAGAATTATCTAAACAAAATGTTAATATAGCTACTAGTTTTTTAAGAAAATAAAGTTATGAATGTTATAAAAGAAAAATCTAAGGAAATATTATCAATAATAAATCAAGATATTGGTAAAAGAGGTTTAAATAATCTTTTTCATATTGTAAGAGACGATTTTTATGATGCTGTTTACTCAATTTTTAATAAAGTTAACCCACATCTTTGTATAATGACAGGTTTTTATATTTTTGATGCTGAAAACCCTTCAGCTGAAACTGATGGTATTGTTGGAACAGCTCATTTAGTTAAAGCTTTTACAAATATAGGTATAAATGTTAGCGTTATAACTGATACTTTATGCTATAAAGCTGTTAAAACAGCTTTACAAGGTTGTAATGTAGAAATTATAACTCCTATACAGCAAGTTCCAGTTGGTAAAACTATTGAAGAATATAATGAAATCATTGATATAACTATAAAAAAGTGGTCTGAGAATAAAAATCCTGTAACTCATCTAATATCAATAGAAAGAGCCGGTTCAAGCTATGATGGTCGTATTTATAATATGAGTGCTAAGGATATTTCAAAACATACAGTTCCATTTGATAGATTTTTTTTAGTTGATAAAAACTATATAACAATCGGAATTGGAGATGGTGGAAATGAGATTGGTATGGGAAAAGTATCACAGCAAATAATTAGTGAAAATGTAAGATATGGTGAATTTATTGCTTGTAAAACACCTTGTGATTATTTGATAATATCTGGTATTTCAAATTGGGGAGCTTATGGGATAATAGCTCTATATTCAATGTTCTTAGAATATAGTAAAAGATTATTATTTTTAAAAGATTTTAATATTGAAACTGACAATTCTATAATTACTAATGCTGTAAAAAATGGAAATGCTGTAGATGGTAGAACAAAGAAAAATACTTTAAGTATTGATGGAGTTAGCCAAGAAAAAAACTTAGAAGTATTGAATAAAATATTAGAAATAATTAGGTAAATTTTATGAGTGAAAAAGTATTAGTAACAGGTGCTAGTGGTTATATTGCAGGATGGGTTGTAAAATTTTTATTAGAAGAAGGTTATATCGTTAATGCGACTGTAAGAGATAGAAATAATTTACAAAAAATTCAGCACTTAGTTGATTTACAAATTAAATATCCTCAAAAGCTAAATTTATTTGATGCAGATTTATTAAAAACTGGTTCTTTTAAAGAATCTATGAAAGATTGTGATTATGTAATACATACAGCATCACCATTTGTTATTTCTGGTATAAAAGATCCACAAAAAGAATTAGTAGATCCTGCACTTGAAGGAACAAGAAATGTTCTAAATACTGTTAATGAAACACAATCAGTTAAGAGAGTTGTTTTAACATCTAGTGTTGTTTCTATATATGGTGATGCCGTTGATTTAGAAGACACAAGAAATAATATATTTGATGAAACTATTTGGAATACAACAAGTAGTTTAAGCCATCAACCTTATTCTTATTCAAAAAAATTAGCAGAAAAAGAAGCTTGGAAAATTCAAAGTGAACAAAATAGATGGGATTTAGTAACTATTAACCCTGGTTTTGTTTTTGGTCCATCATTATCGAATAGAGCCGACTCTACTAGTGTAGATTTTATGATAAATATGCTTAATGGTAAATTAAAAACAGGTGTTCCTAAACTTAATTTTGGTGTGGTTGATGTAAGAAATGTTGCAAGAGCTCATATAAATGCAATTAAAAATCAGGAAGCAAAAGGAAGATATATTTTAGTTAATGAAACTATTAGTATGAAAGATATAGCAGATATTTTATGTAAAAAATATGGTAATAAATATCCTATACCTAAAAATGTTTTACCAAATGCTCTAATTTACTTATCAGCACCCTTTATTGGTTTTACTTGGAAGTATATTAAAAGAAATATTGATAAACCTTTGATATTTGATAATAAAAGAAGTAAAACAGAACTATCAATAAATTATTCAAAATCAGAACAAACAATTCTAGATCATGCAGAACAAATTATTGATGCAAATTTGATAAAGTAGTTTATTAATTATTTGAAAAAATTTCACTACCCCAATATGATAAAACATTTTCAAGTTCTTTAATAGAAAGAGGTTTGGATAGATAATCATCCATACCTGAATCTAAACACATTTTTCTATCTTCATTCATAGCATTTGCTGTCATAGCTATTATTTTAGGACGATTTTCTGATGGTATATTTTCAATAATATATCTTGTTGTTTCCAAACCATCCATCTCTGGCATTTGAACATCCATAAATATAATGTCATATTTTTTCAATTTCATATAATCAATTACCTCTAAACCGTTATTTGCAATATCAATTGTATAACCAAACTTTAAAAGTAATTTTGTTATTAATTTTTGATTTATTACATTATCTTCTGCTACTAATATCTTTAATGGGTATTTTATAAATTTTTCATAATTAATTTGATTTTTTATAGGTTTTTCATCTACTTTTTTATCAATAGTTTCCCCAAATGCTTCAAGTATTAATTGATGTAATTGTAAATGTTTTATAGGCTTTGATAAAAAACCAAAGAATATTTCTTTATCTAATTTTTCTTTTACATTACTAGAACTCAAAATTATAGTAGGAACTTTTTTATTCATTAAATTATATAACTTAGTTCCTAACTCAATTCCATCCATTTCTGGCATATTAAAATCAAGTAATACTAAATCAAATTTCTCTCCATTCTCTATCCATCTTATAGCTTCAGTAGGTGAGTTTGTAAAATGAGGAATCATCCCCCAATTCTGGCATTGATAGGATATTATCTTACAATTTGTTTGATTATCATCAACTATTAATACGGATTTATCACGTAATTCTATAGACTTATTCGATAAAAACTTTGTTTCAATTGATTCTGAATATTCCGCAGTAATAGTAAAATAAAAAGTACTTCCTTTACCTTCTTCAGTTTCAACCCAAATATCTCCACCCATCAAATTAATAATCTTTTTTGAAATAGCTAAACCTAAACCTGTACCACCATACTTTCTTGTTGTTGATGAATCAACCTGAGAAAATGGTGTAAATAATTTATCTAATTTTTCTTTTGGAATCCCTATTCCTGTATCTCTTACAGAAAATAATAATTTATACTTACTATCTTTTTTATCCTCAAGTTTTATAGAAACAAAAATATCTCCTTTTTCTGTAAATTTAAGAGAGTTATTTATTAAGTTAACAAGAACTTGTCTTAATCTTGATACATCTGATTTTATAAAGTTAGGTACATCATTTTCTATTAGATATACTAAGTCAATATTTTTCTTTACTGCATTTACTGATAATAAATCAAATACTTCTTCTATACATATCCTTAAATCAAAGTCTATTTCTTCTAAATCCATTTTTCCTGCATCAATTTTTGAAAAATCAAGGATATCATTAATTATGACTAAAAGATTGTCTCCACTACTTCTTATTATTTCGACAAATTCATATTGTTGTTGATTTAAATTAGTATCATATAAAAGTGTTGTCATTCCTATAACTGCATTCATTGGTGTTCTTATCTCATGACTCATTATTGATAAAAATTCTGATTTAGCTTTTTCTGCTCTTTCTGCTTTCTCTTTTTGTTCTATAAGGGTTTTATTTGTTTTAGTTAACTCATATGTTTTTTCATTAACTAAAACCTCAAGATTATCTTTTATATTATTTAATTCTTTCTGTGTTTTTAAATGTACACTCACTTCTTCTTCAAGTCTTTTATTTGTATTATAAATCTCTATTCTTAAAGAATTAAACTTATCAGCTAAAGATAAAGATAGAAGTGTAATTTGTAAAGAACTTCCAAATGGTAAAAAATACAGACTGTATGATGTATTAGAAATTAAACCTAAAGAAGATAAAGCAACAAATACAACAGAAAACATGAATAAAACCCAAGCTAACAAGAAAAATCTAGCTGATTTATTTCCATTCAATAATGCGTTTAAAGATAAATATGTAATTATAGATATATCAAATAAAACGATTATTTGAATTAAACCATTTATATAAAAACCACTTATTAAACTTATAAAAGCAATAATTATATATAAAATAGATAAATAATTTAAATATTTTGAAGCCTTATAAAAGTTTTTTCTTAATTCCAAGAAGTGGCTTGGGAAAATTATATTTAAGGCAAATGTTAGAAACATAACAAAGAAAAATATATTATTGGTAAATAATTCTAGATCTGTGAGTATATATTGTTTTGCTTGTCCAAATATAAGCATTTGAGAAATAAATGTTAATGCTATATATATTACATAAATAAGATAAGTTATATCTTTAAGGAAAAAAATCATAAAAACATTAGATATAAATATAACAAAAAATATTCCTGAAAAAATACCAAATATATAAGAATCTCTTTTTGAACTTTGTTCAAATGCTGTCTTTTTTAATAGTCTTATAGGAAACTCAACCGTATATCGAGATGATTTTATTCTAAAATAGTATGTTTTAATATCTTTATTAGTAGTAGTTTTAAATACAAAAGTTCTATAATTTTCTAGTCTTGTATTAAAAGCTCTAGAAAAACCTGTAGAGATTTTAGAAAAGTTTAAGTTTTTATCATCAGGAGAATAAAAATCTATATATTCTAAAACAGGATAGTCAATATCAAAATATAGTTCTTCTTCTATTTTATTCTGAGTTTTGATACTTAGTTTAATCCAGTAAGCTGAATTAGAAAATCCTAAATTAACTGTAGAGTCACTATTTTGTATAAATAATTTATCTACAGATGTTTTTGTAACATCATCTATTGTTAGATTTCCTGTTTTATCTTCAAGAATTTTAAGATATGGATTTACATTAAATGTCAAATCTTCTGATGTTATATTTAATACATTTGTTTCTTGTGAAAAGGAATTATTCGGAAAAATAAATATTATAATTCCTAAAATTATATAAATAAGTAGCTTTACATTAAATAACTTAGACAAGATTACACGTTTGTATTTATTTACAAATAACATCGAAATAAAATATAACATATTAATATTATTTAGAATAAAATATTAAAAAAAATATATTTTTAGATATTAAGCTTATCTTGTAAATAAATAATTCAAAGTATATTATGACAAGAAGATATTTTTTATTATTTTGATATTATGAAGCACGAATTTATACATTGTCATGTTCACTCAGAATTTAGTTTACTTGATGGTGCAAGTAAAGTTAAAGATATTGTAAAAACTGCTGTAAAGCATGATATGGATGCTATAGCTCTAACCGATCATAATGTTATGTATGGAACTATTGCATTTTATGATGAGTGTAATAATGATGGGAAAAATGGTAAAAAAATAAAGCCATTAATTGGCTACGAAGCTTATGTAGCACCTGAAGGTCATCTTAATAAATCAAGTAAAGAAAAATATAATATTGTTTTACTTGCTGAAAATAATAAAGGTTATAAAAATATAGTAAAACTTGTAAGTACAGGTTTTGTTGATGGTTTTTATTATGAACCAAGAATTGATAATGAGCTTTTAGAAAAATATTCTGAAGGTGTTATTGCTCTATCAGCTTGTTTAAATGGAGAAATTTCCTCATCTCTTTTAAGAGGAAATTATGAAAAAGCAAGAAGTGTAGCTTCTAAATACAAAGAAATATTTGGTGATAATTATTATCTTGAGTTAGAAGATCATGGAATGATGCATCAAAGAAAAGTAAATCCATTAATTTATAAATTAGCTAAAGAACTTGATATAAAAGTTGTCGCAACAAATGACTCTCATTATACAAATCAGGATGATGCTTTAGCTAGAGAAATTTTAACTTGTATTAAAAATGGTATTAAGATTGAAGATAATAAAAATCGTTTGGAAGGAAATAATCACTATCTTAAATCTGCTGATGAAATGTATCAAGTTTTTCATGAAATACCAGAAGCTTTAAAAAACTCATTAGAAATTGCAGAAAAATGTAATGTAAGCTTTAAATTTAATGTATATGAAATGCCATATTTCCCATTACCCACAGGGTATAATGCTAATGAATATTTAAATAAACTTTCTCTTGATGGATTAAGAAAAAAGTATAAAGAAATAACCCCAGAAATTAATAAGAGATTTAGATATGAAGTTGATATGATAAGTAAAATGGGTTTTGCTGAATACTTTTTAATTGTCGCTGATTATATAAATTATGCTAGGAAAAAAGGAATACAAGTTGGACCAGGTAGAGGTTCAGCTGCTGGATCAATAGTTGCTTATACAATGGGAATTACAGATATTGATCCATTACCTTATAATTTATTATTTGAAAGGTTTTTAAACCCTGAAAGGGTTAGTATGCCAGATGTTGATACAGATTTTTGTATTGAAAGGCGTGAAGAGGTTATTCAATATGTAACAGAAAAATATGGTAAAACAAATGTTAGTCAAATTGTAACTCTTGGAACTCTTGGTGCAAAACAAGTTATAAGAGATGTGTCAAAAGTTATGGGTTATAGTGTTAGTGATTCTGAAAAACTGTCAAAAATGATACCAAAAGAAGTTGGAGTAAAACTTAAAGATGCTGTTAAAGAAGGTACAGAGTTATTTGCAGCTTGTGAAGAAAATCCAAATACAAAACAAATAGTTGATTTATCTCTTAAATTAGAAGGATTATCAAGACATACAAGTATTCATGCTGCTGGAGTTGTTATTTCTAAACATCCACTAGACACACTTGTACCTGTTGAAAAGAGTAAAGAGGGTTCTTTAGTTGCTCAATATCAAATGACAGAACTTGAGAAACTTGGTCTGTTAAAAATGGACTTTTTAGGACTTAGAAATTTAACAATGATTTCTAATGCACTTGATATTATTGAAAAAAATAGAGGTTTTAGATTAGATCTTGATGAAATTACATTTGATGATCCAAAAACTTATGAGCTTCTAGCTTCTGGTGCTACAGTTGGAGTATTTCAGTTAGAATCAAGTGGTATGCAAAATCTGGTTATAAGGTTAGAACCAAATGTCTTTGAAGAAATAATAGCTCTTATTGCTCTTTATCGCCCTGGCCCTCTTGGAAGTGGAATGGTGGATGATTTCGTGGAAAGAAAACATGGAAGACAACAAATAGATTTTGCACACCCTACAATTGAACCAGTATTAAAAGATACTTATGGTCTTATTGTTTATCAAGAGCAAATCATGCAAATATCTCAAATAATTGCTAGTTATACACTTGGACAAGCCGACTTATTAAGAAGGGCGATGGGTAAAAAAGATCTTGAGAAAATGGTTAAACAACGTGCAACTTTCCTTGAAGGAGCTGCAAAAAATGGTGTAAGTGAAGAAATTGCGACAAAACTATTTGATGTCATGGAAAAATTTGCTGAGTATGGTTTTAATAAATCTCATAGTGCGGCTTATGCAGTTATCACATATAGAACAGCATATTTAAAAGCTAATTATCCAATAGAATATATGGCTGCTTTAATATCAAGTGTTATGAACAATCCTGATAAAGTACCAATGTACACAGCAGAATCAAAAAGAATGGGGATAAAAATTCTTCAACCTGATGTAAATTCAAGTCAAAATGGATTTAGTGTGGATGAAGTATCAATCAGATTTGGTTTAAAAGCTGTAAAAGGTGTTGGAGAAAACGTGATAGCAGCAATAGTTGAAGCAAGAGAAAAAGATGGTAAATATAAATCTCTATATGATTTCTGTAAACGTGTGAGTTCAAATGTTTTAAATAAAAAAGCTGTAGAATCTCTAATAAAAGCAGGAGCATTTGATTCTATTAATAAAAATCGTAGACAATTACTTGAAAGTATGGAAAATACATTAGCTGCTGCAATTAAAAAACAAAAAGATGATTTATCAGGACAAACCTCTTTATTTGGAGGAGCTTCAGACTCTGAGGATTCATTTGATGAAGCACCACCTTTAGTAAATGTTGAGCCTTTTTTAGAAGAAGAAAGTTTAAACCTTGAAAAACAAGTTTTAGGTTTATATGTTTCTGGGCATCCACTTGATAAGTATAGAGAACAAATTGAAAGATTTTCAAGTATTAATTTATCTCATATTAATGAAGTTGAAGATAACATAAGTATTACTATAGGCGGAATGGTAAGTGGACTTAGAACTATCATGACGAAACGTGGTGATAACATGGCTGTTTTTATGATAGAAGATTTGACAGGCTCAATAGAAGTTGTTGCATATCCTGACCCTTGGAGTAGAGCTTGTGAAATAATTCAAAATGATTCAAAAATTTTATTACATGGAAAAATGAATATAAGAGATGATGAAAGAAAAATAATACTAAATTCAGTTACACCTCTTTCAAAAATACCTTATCTAGAAATAAAGATAACAAATGATACAAGTATGGTTAAGCTTGTTTCTATGAGATCTATATTACAAGAATATTCAGGTGAAACTCCTGTAATACTTAACTATATTGATTCAAACCTTGAAATAGTAGCAGGAAAAGATTATTGGATACAAACAGAAGAAAATGTATTAGAAAAACTAAGACAAATGTTTTCTTATGATAGTATTAGTATGATTTGTTAATTTCTTCTATAATTTCTCTACTACTCAATAATTCATTGCATTTACTTACATAATCTAAATGATTATTTTCTTTATTGCTTAATAATCTATTTATTGTAATTGAAACTTCTTCCTTATTAAAAACCTCTACTTTATTTATTAATTTACAATAATCAAGAGAATACAGTTTAGGAAGAAAATCATAGTTATAAGGAAATATATTAAACTTGAATAAATTAAGTAAATTTCTCTCTGAAGTATTAATTAAACTTAGAACATTAATTCCATCTATAAATGCTTTTGCCATACTTACTTGTGTAATGTTATCACTTATTACTAAGTCAGAATTATATAAAATACTTTCATATGTTTGATTATCTAAACTATCAAAAAATAGAACTTTAACTTTATCTTTTTCTATTACAATATTATTAAAATCTTTTCTAGGATAAATGAAAAACAAAGATACATGATTATTATGTAAGATTAAAGACCCAATTAATAAATTAATAACAAAACTATAAAATTTATCTAAACCTTCAGATACACTTAAAGTATATTGCCAAGGAGCAACAGACATAAAAACTATTTTTGAGTCTTTTACTAAAGAAAATTTATTTTCAATATCATTTTTATTCAATATTTTATTATTTCTTTGTGCAAAAAACCAATATTTATCATATTTCGTATTTTTTTGTGGATTATTTAGAGGACAATTTTTAAGATAAATTGTGTTTTCTGGTGGGGTATACATAAGTTTTGATAAACTAGAACTATCCATAGTACAAATTGTTATATTTGTTGTATATATATAATCCAAGAAATCTTTATTTAAATGTTGATATTCGGAAAGAATTATTATACTTGGATTGAAAAAAGATATATAGTTTTTTAACTCTTGATTATTATCATAAAAATAAAGTTTTTGTGTATTAAATTGAAAATAATCTGTTTTTCTTAAAATGATTTTATATTCAATAGTATCATCAAAAGAATTTGTAAAAAGTCGTATTTGAGAAAATTCACCTGTACTAAAGTCAGTTCTCATACCTGAAATAAATAAAATTTTTACTTTTGATTTCATAAATTAGGATTTCTGATACCAACCAGTTATAGCTAATCTTTCAGATTTACAATGGCAAGATACAGGTAAAACAGCATGTTTAAGAGGTACTTTAAAAAGAGTTAAACTATTAAACTTAGGATTAATAGCTTCTATTATATTTTTTTGACTTTCATCTAGAATAATTAAAGAACCTCCCCAATGCACTAACCAATTCTTTGTCATATTAAGCACAAAGGCGATTCTTCTTGGGGTTTCTAAATTAGTTGGACTATCACTATGTAAAGCTAAAAAGTCATCAGATGTATATCTTGAAGCAAATGCTAATAAATTTCCAAATGTTAGTTCTGTATTAGTTATATAACTTATTAAATTATGCATTTCATCAGAATTTAAAAAATGACTTATTTTTCTTACCGAGTTTAAATAACTTATTTCCATCTCAGGATTTTTATCTATTTGTCTAACTTTGTATAATCCTGCTCTAGTTATATTACTGTCTAACATTTGCGATAATGTATGATTTTTAAGAGGGAACATTTCATATCTAAAGCAAAAATGATAAATGTTTGAATCAAATTCTGAAAGATTTTTATTAAATACTCTAGCTCTTCCATATTCTGCTTGATACCATAGAGCATTATCTGTAATTTCTTTAAAACCATTATATAATATTTCAGCAACATCATCAGCCAAAAAATTATCAATAGTAATATACTTGTATTCTCTATTTACAAATTCTTGTCTAAGTTTATTAAAATCTAAACTTAAATTAATTATACTCATTAGATTTTATAAAAAAATAAATAAATTTCATAAAATTATATCATAATCCTAATATTTATGATACCAACCAGTTAATGCAAACCTTTCTGAATTACAATGGCAAGATACAGGTAAAACAGCATGTTTAAGAGGTACTTTAAAAAGAGTTAAACTATTAAACTTAGGATTAATAGCCTCTATTATATTTTTTTCTTCTTCATCTAATATAATTAAAATACCTCCCCAGTGTATTAACCAATTCTTTGTCATATTAAGAATAACAGCAATTTCTCTAGGAGATTGAAGAATATTTATAGGTCTATCTGTATGAAGAGATAGAAAGTCGTCAGAGGTATATTTTGAAGCAAAACATATTAATTTTTTATAGCTTAATTGTGTATTTGTTATATAGCTTATAAGATTATGCATTTCATCTGAATTTAAAAAATAGCTTATCTTCCTTAGAGGGTTTTCCATGCTAATTTCTGTTTCAGGGTTATTAGATATTTGCATATTCATATTTTGCCTTCTAATACCGCTATTTGACATATCGAGTAAGTTTTGATTCAGTAATGGAAACATTTCATATTTATATGAAAATTGATAAGATAAAGAATCTGTAGATAAATTTTTTCTATATATTTTAGGATTACCTAAATTAGCTTGATACCATAGAGATTTATCAAGTCCTTTAAAACCATTATATAATATTTCAGCAATGTCATCAGCTAAAAAATTATTTATTGTTATATATTTATAATCATTACTTAAAAAATCATTCCTAATCTTTTCAAAATCTAAACCTAAATTAATTATGCTCATAATTAATTAATAATCCTATTTTTTAAAAAATCATATAAATACTTAGGTGGCTTTAAATTTAATATTTCTGATCTATTTTTTTCTAGAAAAAAGTAATCCAAATCTTCTATATCATTTAGACTTATATTAATATCTAATTCTTTATCAATATCACCTTTAGATATTATCCCTAAACCCCAGTCTAGATCGAGAGTAAAAATATTTAAATTATTATATTCTAATCTTAGATGTAATATACTTTTCCACACATCGCCATTCCAACACTCATTCCAACCAATTAAATCTCCTGTTTTAGCTATTTCTTTGACTTCATCAAAAGATTTTTTTACTGGGTATCCCATTGCAAAGCTTAGTGGATTACAATCATGTATTACTATAACTCCACCTTTTCTTAAATATTGTAATGAATTTTTTATATCTAAGAGAGACTGTTTATAAGTATGTAAACCATCAATAAAAGCTATATCAATTCCACTATATAAATTAACTGATGCAAAGTTTTCAAAAAAGAAATCACTTTCAACAGGATATAAATTAATTATATTATTTTTTATATCAGAATAATTTATATTTTCATCTACTGAAAGATTTGGTATTTTAAACGCTGGATCAACGCCATGTTTAAAACGTATACCTAAATTTGATATTATCATTCCTGTTTCTACACCAATTTCTAGATAATATTTTGCTTTTATATTATCTGCAATAGCCTGTAAAACAGTTAGTCTATTCATTTTATCTAACTCTTTTTAAAAAACCTTTAGGATTCCAAGTTAAAATAAATTTTTCTCTTTTTCTATCTATCTCAAAATTATTATTTTCTTCAATAAATTCATTTATAGCTCTATAAGGCCCACCATTATGCTTAATATAATTAACTTTTAAGCCATTATCAACTATACTATCTTCTACTATAAAATAACTTCCAATACTAACTAATGGTGAATATAATCTAAGTATTTCTATAGTCTCTTCATATATATGTGAACTATCTTCAATAACTAATACTTTATCATCTTGATTTATTAAAGCTTTAACTTTATCAACACAATGTAAAGCATTAGATTTTATTAAATGAACTTTTTCATGATTTCTTGTTGGTTCATGTACTGTATCGTGATTAAGATCAACTGCAATTATTTTAGAATTAGGAATATTAAGATTATCTAAAACATGAGCTAGAGCTAAAGTAGAACCACCCCTAAAATTACCTATTTCAATTATTATATTAGGTTTAACTTCGTAAAGTATTTCTTGATATATCCAAAAATCTAGAGGGTTTTTAAGGGTTGGAATACCAAAGTATGTAGTATTACGAATAATTTGATTCTGTAATAAATTAAGCAAATCTGATACTTTAGTTTCTAAATTATCTTCTAAAAAACTCATGTTTAAAATCCTATTTTATTTATAAATTAAAGACCTACTTTTTCATATTTTTCAACTGTTACTTCTGTAACTTGTCTTGGTGTTCCCCACCCACCTTTTGTGAATAACTCATGAGCTTTATTATAAGCTACTTCATTATCTTTAGCCTCTATATTTTTACCTTCACCAAAAAATACATATCCACTTAATGTGTCTAAGTTAGGTATAAATAATGAAACTTTTTTATTTTTTATATAATTTGCATGAGTTTTATTCATAAAACCACTTCCAAAATATAATCTTATTACGCCATTATCTTCAGTAAAATGACATATAAATCTTGGTGATATATTTGGTGATTTACCTATAGCAACAATTGAAAAATCATTATTTTGAGCAAATTCTATTATTTCTTCATAAGGAGGCTTATCAAACTTCAAAGATGTATTTGGGGTATGATGAATAGTATAAGCATACTTTACTTGTACTATATCATTTGAGCTATCATTATTTATTATAGAACCTTCTTTTATTTGATAACCTGTAAAAGTTTTTAAGTTAGGAATACTTACTGATATATCTCCATCACTATTTTTAAATGGTAATTTACCTTTAAATTCTATATCAAGATGAAGATTATTCTCTGATTTTTTTACTAACTCAATTTTTTTAGGGCACATTTTAACATATTCACCTTTTTCTGGTGATGTTCCTAAAAAACTGAGAGCTTTATCAGGTAAGGTTGTTCCAAAGTGTTTGTTATTTACTTCAATCTGTTGTTCAAAAAAAGAAATCATTTCACTACTCATTAATTATTCTCCTTAATAATTAAAAATATTTCTAATTAATGTATTGTAATATTTATTAAATAGATAAACAAGAAGATTTTATATAGATTTCAAAAATTTATTTTTTATATGTTTTATTATTAGTAATTTATATGTATAAATATCATATTCTGTATCCTAAATGCTCTTATATTCAGGAATGTTAATAATACCTTTTAATTTAATTTAATTATAAAAATAGTTTTTTGGGGACTTTAAAAAATAATTTATAAATTTAAGCTTAATTGATCTTTACAATTAGTTACAAAAATACTATAATAATTGTAAAGATATATAAAGAGTTAGGTGTTTATTATGTTAGTACTTGAATCTAAAAGATTTGTTGAGAAAGATGTTATTGAAATAGATAATAATCTAATAACCTATACAGTATCAGGATATGGTGAGCCACTTATATTAATACATGGATTAGGTACTTCTATTGATTCATGGAGTTTAAATATAAAAGAATTAAGTAAGTTTTCAAGAGTATATGCTCTTGATTTACCTGGTTTTGGGGAAAGCACCTCAAATGATCATGCACTAACATCAGAAGAATTAGCAGATATAGTTGCAAAATTCTGTGAAAAGTTAGGTATTACAAAAGCTCATTTTGTAGGTCATTCTTTTGGTGGTGAAGTTTGTTTATGGATTTCAGTTAAATACTCTAAACTTGTTAAGTCGACTATTTTAGCGGCATCAACAGGTTTATGTAATCATGTACCAGATATTGAAAAATTTAAAAACTTAATGAGAGATGGGGTTCGTGAACCTATATTTTTTCTTCCAAAGCTATTTAAATCATACTCCAAAGCTGGTTTATGTAGGATGTTCTTAACTATGCATAAAAGTAAAATAAGAAATTTATGTAACTATGTTTCTAAAATTAAAAATCCTGTATTAGCAATATATGGTTCAAGAGATCCTGTAATTGTACCTGAAGAAGATAAAAAAGCTCTTAAAAAAATAAAAAATAAACAAGTTGAAGTTATTAATTCAACTCATGGTTTAATATTTGATAACCCTAAAAAGTTCAATTCACTTGTTATAAACTTTATAACAGCTTTAGACTAAGAACAGAGATTTTTTCTCCAACCTTACAAAAGGTAGTTCCTGTTCCAGAAGCAGCCTTAATTCTAACCTTTTGACCATCTCTAAAAGTATAATTTTCAGATCTTAAAATCTCATAATTATAACTGGTTTTATGATCTGTAACATACCAGCATTTAGTTCCCATTTGTTCTATATAATGCATTGTTCCTTCTATTACTCTTTCATCATTGCCACAAGCAGATATGCTTACTAAAGTAAATAAAGTTATAGATATAAGTTTTAATATTTTCATAGTATTTTCTATTAGACTAAATTATTATTTTCTATCTTATGATACTTCTTTTAAAGAGTATAGATACATTTTAATATTCTTCATCTATATCATCAATATCTGTTAGTTTTCCAAGCTCTGCTAAATCTTGTTTTACAACTCTGCGACTATTTTCTCTAACTGCTTCATGTAGTTTAACTACTCTTATATCTTTCCCATCAGCTCTTTTTGAAACTTTCACTTGAGATTCTTTTTTAGATGATCTTGCATTATTTTGTTTATGAAAACTTATAACATCTTGTAAAAGATTTATATAGCTTAAATATCTATTATCATCTTCCTCAATGTTATTTTTTAAATTACAATCTGGTTCTTGCCAATGTAAACAATCACTTTTAGGACAATGTGTAATATATTTAGCAAATTCTATAAAATTCCAGGCTAACTCTTTTGGATGTATATAATTTAATTCAATATAACTAAATCCTGGAGTATCAGCAATAAAAGCATATTTATCTTTATATTTAAGTTTTTGTAATGATACATGTCTTGTTGTATGTCTTCCAGAACCAAGATTTTTTGAAACTTCTGAAACATCAAGCTTTAAATTTGGGTCAATAGCATTAATTAATGAGGATTTTCCAGAACCAGAAACACCTGTTAAAACAGATACTTTATCAACCATATGTTCTAAAAGTTCATCAATTCCTTTTTTTTCTATAGCTGATGTATAAACAACTTCATAACCAATTTTTTTATATGTTTCCTCAAAATACTCTTTAAGTTCATCATCAATATGATCACTTTTATTTACACAAATTAGAGGGGTAATATTATGTGACTCAGAAAGAACAATAAATTTATCTAATAATAAAGGATTAAAATCTGGATTATATGTAGATGTAACAATTACAATTTGGTCAATATTAGAAATATTAGGCTTGTTTAATTCATTTTTTCTTGGAATAATTTGAGTAATAACAGCAGAATAATTTTTTATAATATCATCTTCTGTAACAATCTTAAATTCTGATATTACAACTCTATCTCCAACTTTAGGTTCAATACCTTCTTTTTTTCGCTTATTTCTAAGCATACATTCCCAAATTATATTTTCACAATCAATATAATAATAATTTGAATGTATTCTTACTACTGTTCCAACTTTTTCTTCTTCCAGAATTGTTATCCTCCCTGTATAACGCTTAGTTGTCCACAAGCAGCAGAAGTTGAAGAACCTCTACTAACTCTAATTGTTGTAGGAAAACCATTATCTAAAAGAGCTTTTTGAAAATCTTTTATTTTATTCATTGGTGTTGCATCTAATTTTTCAGCAGAGTAAATAGGATTATGAGGTATTAAATTTATATGACAATGTATCCCTTTTAATCTTTTTACAAGGTTATCTATATCTTCTTTTCTGTCATTTATACCTTTTAACATAACGTATTCAAATGTAATTCTTCTACCTGTTGTATCAGCATATTTTTTACACATATTAAGTAATTCATCTAAAGGATTATTTTTATTTATTGGTACAAGTCTATTTCTTAACTCTTCATCTGCTGCATGGAGTGAAACAGCCAATGTAATTTGTAAGTTTTCATTCATTAGCTTTTCCATATTTTTTATTATTCCAGAAGTAGAAACAGTTATATGTCTGATTCCTAAACCTATTTCTTTATTAAGTAAATGAATAGCTTTAACTGTTGAATCATAATTAAGTAATGGTTCACCCATACCCATAAAAACAACTTGTCCTATTCTACCTTCTGCTTCTTTTTGCATTAATAAGTATTGATCGACTATTTCATCAGGTGTTAAATTTCTTTTAAAACCCATTAAACCTGTAGCACAGAATGGGCATTTTACATTACATCCTACTTGTGTTGATAAACAAGCTGTATGGTGATCTGGTTGAAATATATTTACACATTCAACAGTTTTTCCATCACTTAGTTTTATTAAATACTTTACAGTACCATCTTCTGATTCTGTTTTCATTTCAACTTTACTTTGGCTGATACAAGTATTATCATTTAACTTTTTTCTTAAATCTTTACTTAGATCTGTCATTTGTTCAAAATCTCTGACATATCTTTGATATATCCATTTTGATATTTGTTTACCTTTGTAAGCAGGTTCATTAAGACTATTTATATATTCGCTGATTTCTTTTGTATCTTTACCTATTAATAACTCTTTCATAAATCCCTAAAAACTATTTAAAAACAAAACTTTTAAATATTAAATAAAATCGAAGTAACTATTATTTTATCAGATTAATTTATTTAAAAATTAAGTTCTAAACCTTTATTAATAAATATTGTAGTTAAAATAGTTTATCTATTATTCAGATATAATTATCTATTGTTTTTATAAAAATTTTGAAGTGAGAAAATATATGGAAAATGAAGTTTTTGATTATGAATTAATGATAAAAGAGTTTCATCTTGATACATTTGGTCATGTGAATAATGCAACGTATTTACAAATATATGAAGAAGCAAGATGGGAGCTTATCACTATTAATAATTATGGTATTGATAAAATAAAATCGACAGGTTTAGGACCTATTGTAATGGAGATAAATATAAAGTATCTAAAAGAATTGAAAGCTAGAGATAAAATAAAAATAAGTACACAATTAATTGATTATTCAACTAAAGTTGGCTCTTTAAAACAATGGATTACAAACCAAAATGGTGAAATATGTTCAAAAATGGAAATGAAATTTGGTTTATTTGATACAAAAAATAGAAAACTTGTCGCTGCTACTGATGAATGGTTAAAAGCTATTGGTGGAAATAATAAGTAATTCATACAAAAAAAGGATTTGTAAAAAAACAAATCCTTTTTAATTTAGATTAATTAAACTAATTGTACTATTGCCATAGGAGCTGCATCGCCTCTTCTTGGTGGAGCTTTGATAACTCTAACATAACCACCATTACGATCAGCGTATTTAGGTCCTAAATCATTAAAAAGTAATTGAACAGGAGTTTTTTCATAAACTCTTACTTTTTTATCTTTTCTGCTGATTTCACCATATTTTTCTGTATCAAATTTCTCTGATTCAGAAAAAACAAATACTTTACCTTTTCTATTTCCATAGAGGTAACCAGCAGCTTGTCTTCTTGAGTGAATATCACCTTTTTTAGCTAAAGTAATCATATGTTCAATTTCTTCTTTTACAGCTTTAGCTTTAGCTTCAGTTGTTAAGATTTGACCATGTTTAATTACTTCAGTTGTTAAACCACGAAGAAGAGCTTTTCTCTGGTCTGCTGGTTTACTGAGCATATGAACTTTTTTTCCGTGTCTCATATTTTTTTATCCTTTATTCGTAATCATCTCTTACATTAGCTCTAGGACCACCTGGCTTAAGTTGATAGCCCATAGCTTTTACTCTATCAATAACTTCTTCAGCAGATTTGCGTCCGAAATTTTTGATTTCCATTAATTCTCTCTCTGTTTTCTTTAAGAGATCATTTAATGAAAATATATTAGCTCTCTTAAGACAATTATATGCTCTTACTGAGAGTTCTAATTCTTCTATACTTAAATCGTTTTCTTTAGATTTTGATTTACTATCATCTTCAGCAGATTCTTCTGGCACAACTACCACATCACCAGCTAAAGCAGCAAAATCTTTAAACTTATTAATAAGTATCATTGCACTTGAGCTTATTGCTCTAGTTGGATCTATACTTCCATTTGTCCAAACTTCAATTACAAGTCTATCAAAATCTGTAACTTGACCAACTCTTGTATCTTCAACTAAATAATTAACTTTACGAACAGGCATATAAATAGCATCAACAGGAATCCAACCTAATGGAAGTTGATTTGCTCTTGGTTTTTCAGCAGGAATAAATCCTTTACCTTTTTCAACCATAAGTTCCATTTCAAAATTTGAACCTTCGTTAAGTGTTGCAATGTACCAATTAGGATTTACAACTTCTACTTCTGCATCTGTTACAATATCTGCACCTGTTATAGCACCACTTTTACTAACAGATAATTTTACTGTTTTGGCTTCATTACTATATGATCTTAAAACTAAACCTTTTAAATTAAGAATAATGTCAATTACATCTTCAACAATACCTGGTATTGTTGAAAACTCATGTGGAACACCATCAATTTTAACTGCTGTTATTGCAGCACCTTCAAGATCTGAAAGTAAAACTCTTCTTAGAGCATTACCTAAAGTTATTCCATAACCTCTTTCTAATGGTTCTGCAACAAACTTTCCGTAATGTAAACCATCACTAGTAATCTGTGTATTTATACATTCAATTACCGGTTTTTCCATATATATATATTTCTCCTCAAAAATTTAGGAGTGGAAAAGCTTTTCCACTCCTAGGATAAAACTTTTTACTTAGAATAGAACTCAACTATAAGGTTTTCTTTAATAAAGTTGAATGTATCTATATCATCTCTAACCGGCATAGCAAGTACTTTACCTGATAAGTCCGCATCATTAACTGATAACCAACTAGGTATATGTGTCCCATTAAATCCTTCAAGTTCAGCTTTTACAAACTCTACACTTGATTGTTTAACTGTTACTGTCTGACCAGCTTTAAGGTGATATGAAGGAATATCAACTTTTTTACCATCAACAAGAATATGACCATGACTAACATATTGCCTAGCTTGTGCTCTTGTTGTAGCAAACTTCATTCTATAAACAACATTATCAAGTCTTGTTTCAAGTAATTGAACAAGGTTTTCACCTGTTACACCTTTAGCTCTACTTGCTCTCTCATAATATTTTCTAAATTGTTTTTCAAAAATACCATATAAGAATCTTAGTTTTTGCTTTTCTCTAAGTCTTATACCATATTCAGAAATTTTTTGTCTTGTTTGACCATGTTGACCAGGTCTTTGTCTGCCTTTTTGAATTGCACACTTACCAGCCTCATTACGCTTACCTTTTAAACCAAGATTAACGCCTAAAGCTCTGGAAATACGGTCAGTAGGTCCTATATACTTACCCAAAATGAGCCTCCTTAAAATATCCTTATCAAATCTAACTATACTCTTCTACGTTTAGGTGGACGACAACCATTGTGAGGAATTGGAGTAACATCTTTAATAACTGTTACTTCAAGACCAACTGATTGAAGTGCTCTAATCGCTGTTTCTCTACCTGCTCCAGGACCATTGATCCAAACTTCTACTTGTTTCATTCCATGTTCCATTGCTGCTCTTGCTGCTTGTTCAGCTGCTGATTGAGCTGCAAATGGAGTTCCTTTTTTAGCACCTTTGAATCCGGAGCTACCAGAACTTGCCCATGAAACAGTATTACCTTTTAAATCAGATATAGTAACTATTGTATTGTTAAAAGTTGATTGGATATGTACAGCACCTTGGTGAACATTTTTCTTTTCTTTTCTTCTAACTCTTGTAGTAGTTTCTTTAGCCATAATAATTAACCTTTATTTTGCACCTTTCTTACCAGCAACAGTCTTCTTAGCACCTCTTCTTGTACGAGCATTAGTTTTTGTTCTTTGCCCACGTACAGGAAGACCTCTACGGTGTCTCATTCCGCGATAAGAACCTATTTCAATCAACCTTTTGATGTTCATTGTTATTTCACGACGAAGATCTCCTTCAACTCTTTTACCAGCTTCTTGTCTTCTGTCAATTTCTTCTCTTATTTTAGCAATGTCATCATCTGTTAAATTACTAACTCTAGTGTCAGGATTGATTCCTGTATTAGCAATAATTTCTTTACTTGATGCCAAGCCGATACCGAATATATAGGTTAGAGCTATTTCAACTCTTTTATTACGCGGTAAATCAACCCCCGCGATACGTGCCATGCCTTATCCTCCTTAATATATTAAATAAATCCTAAATTAACCTTGTCTTTGTTTGTGTTTAGGATTTTCACAAATAACCATTACTCTACCATTTCTTTTTATAACCCTGCATTTCATGCAAATAGGTTTTACTGAAGCTCTTACCTTCATTATTATTTACCCTTTCAAAACTTACTTTAAGCGATATGTTATTCTTCCCCTGGTAAGATCGTAAGGAGAAAGTTCTACCTTTACTTTATCACCTGGTAAGATTTTTATAAAATGCTTTCTCATTTTTCCTGATATATGAGCAAGGACTTTATGACCATTTTCAAGTACTACCCTAAACATAGCGTTAGGCAATGACTCTTCTATAGTCCCTTCCATTTCAATTACATCTTGCTTAGACAATTGATAAAAAAACCTCTAACAAATACTAAAAATAATTCCCCTTTAGGGGACTTTTTGCTAGTATCAAGATTGAGTAAAATAATTTAAGATTCTTTTTAATAAAATCTTGAATTAAAATTCTAAAAGACCTTAATACTAATAAAATGTCTAGCCTTTAAATTATATAATAAAAACTTAAGTTTATATTAATCTTAAACTTAAGTTAACAATAATTTTCTTTACGAATAATTATTGTTTATTAAGATAATCTAATTTTCTATTAATCTGATTATTTCTTTTGTAACCTCTTCAACAGGAAGGTTACCATCCATTTTATGATGTATATTTTTATTTTTGTAATAGTCAATTAAAGGTGCTGTTTGTGCATCATAAACACTTAAGCGATTAACTACAACATCTTCTTTATCATCATTTCTTTGATAAATATCTTGTTTGCCACAATAATCACAAATACCTTCTACTTTAGGAAGATTGAATTCAATGTGATAAGGAGCCTGACAATTTCTACAAACTCTTCTACCTGTAATTCTCTTTACTAATAAACCACGTTCAACGTCAACTTCTATAACGCTATCTAGTTTTAGATTTAACTCATTTAAAAGTTTATCAAAAGCTTCAGCTTGTGCTACTGTGCGAGGAAATCCATCCATTATCCAATTACTTGGGAAATCAGGAGAAGAAAACTTTTCCTTAATTAAAGCAATCATCAAATCATCTGGAACAAGTTGACCTTTATCCATAAACGATTTAGCTTCTTTACCTAAATCAGTACCTTCTTCAATAGATTTTCTTAAGATATCACCTGTAGAAACTTGCAAAGCATTAAATTCTTTTTCAAGAATTTTAGCTTGTGTGCCTTTTCCTGCACCAGGAGCACCAATAAACATTATATGCATATTATTAACCATAGTTATTTAACAAATCCATCGTATTGTCTTGCAAGTAAGTGTGTTTGCATTTGATTAAATAAATCAATAGCTACACTAACCATAATTAAAAGAGATGTACTTCCTAAGCCTTGTAAAGTTGTAACACCTAAAGCTTTTTCAAAGAGCATAGGTATTAAAGCAATCATACTAATAAAGAAAGCACCTAAAAGTGTAATTCTATTTAATATTTTTTCTAAATATTCTGCCGTTGGTCTACCTGGTCTATATCCTGGGATAAAGCTTCCATATCTTTTTAAGTTATTAGCAATTTCTATAGGGTTCATTGTTAATGAAGCATAAAAAAATGTAAAAAAGAATATTAATGCACAATAAGAGAATGAATAAAGCATTGTACTAGGATTAAGAGCATCACTTACTGTTTTTATCCAACCTGATTTAACAAACTGCCCTAATGTTGCAGGAAATAAAAGAACTGATGATGCAAATATTATTGGCATTACACCACCTTGATTAATTCTAAAAGGTAAATAAGTTGAACGTCCACCATACATTTTATTACCAACTTGCCTTTTTGCTGATTGTATAGGTATTTTTCTTGCTCCTTCAGAAGCAAAAATAATAGCTACAATCAAAACTAAAAATACAAGCATTAATAAAGAAACAGCAAACCAGTTTGTTGCACCTGACTCAACTGCTTGAGCTGTATTAGAAAAATAATTTGGAAATCTTGCAATAATACCTGCAAATATGAGTATTGAAGCACCATTACCTATTCCTTTTTCTGTTATTTGTTCGCCCATCCACATTATAAATATAGTACCTGCAATAAGAGTTACCACAGTACTTATAATAAACATAATAGGAGGAGCACCTGCTGCTGGAGCACCCAATACAGCATCACTACGCCATAAAGCAATAGCCATACCTGTAGATTGCAAAGTACCAAGAATTATTGTTAAATATCTTGTTATTTGTGCAAGTTGTTTTCGTCCTGCTTCTCCACCTTCCTTCTGCATCTCCTCAAGTTTTGGAATAACAGAAGTCATAAGTTGAATTATGATTGAAGAATTAATATATGGAATAATACCCATTGCAAAAATTGAAAATTTGGATAAAGCACCACCTGAAAACATATCAATAAGTCCAAGTAAGTTACCTGATCCAAACATAGCTGCAATTTTTGCTGAATCTAATCCCGCTACAGGTATATGAACACCCAATCTAAAGACAAAAATCATTAGAAGGGTAAAAAATATTTTTTCTTTTAAGCCTGAAGCTTTAAACAAATCTGCTAAAACTTCAGGTCTTAATGCACTATTATTTCTCATTAAATTTAAACTTTATAAATTATTCAGCACTATCATCTGATTCTGAAAGGTTAACTACTTTTCCACCAGCAGCTTCGATTTTTTGCTTAGCTGACTCAGAAAAAGCATGTGCTTCAACTGTTAAAGCAACATTTAATTCACCATTTCCTAATATTTTAAGAGCATCAGCATGATTATCAATCTTACGATCTTTTAATAAAGAACTAAAATTAACAGTACTATTTGCTTCATATTTATTTAAATCACCAACATTAACTACTCCATAGTTAATTTGATTAACAACATGGAAATATTTTTTCTTTGGCAATCTTCTGAAAAGTGGCATTTGACCGCCTTCAAAACCAGCTCTTACACCACCACCAGATCTTTGACCTTGACCATTATATCCACGTGAAGCTGTTTTACCCATACCTGTAGCAAAACCTCTTCCTTTTCTTTTATGTTTTTTAACAGCACCTTTTGCTGGTTTTAAATCTTCTAATTTCATAACTAATTATCCTTTAAGTATCTTTTAAGCTTGAGCTTTAACAACTTTTATAACTTCATCATTGGATTTCCCTCTGATGCTAGCTATATCTTCAACGGTTCTAAGTGCTGAAAGAGCATTAACTGTTGCACGAGCATTATTTAAAGGTGAATCTGAACCTAAAGATTTTCCAACAACGTCTTTTAATCCACTAGCTTCTAAAACAGCTCTGATTGAACCACCTGCAATAACACCACTACCTTGAGGAGCTGGTTTAAGCATAACTTTACCTGCACCTGCTCTTGCATTTGTAGGATGAGGAATAGTTGTATTAACCATAGGAACTTCAACTTGTGATTTTTTAGCATCTGAGATTGCTTTTTGGATTGCTCCAACAACTTCACTTGATTTACCTACACCAACACCAACTGTACCTTTACCGTTACCAACAACTACAATGGCTCTAAAACTTAATTTTTTACCACCTTTAACAACTTTTGTTACTCTTCTAATTTGAATAACTTTCTCAATTGAATCTGATTCCACAACAGGATTTTCAGAGTCTTTTCTTTTATTTCTAGCCATGTTTTTTGATTAACTCCTTAAAAATCTAATCCGTTTTCACGTGCTGCATCTGCTAAAGCTTTTATTTTACCGTGATAATTAAAACCACCACGATCATAAACAACTTTTGTAATACCTTTAGCTTTTGCTTTTGCTGCAATATCAGCACCAACTTTTTGAGCAGCTTCTATATTTCCACCACTTTTAAGATCTTTTTTAACTTCAGCATCTAAACTTGATGTTGCTGTAAGAGTAATACCTTTTACATCATCAATTATTTGTGCATAAATATTTTGATTGCTTTTAAATACTGATAATCTAGGTCTTTCTTCATTACCGGAAATCTTTTTACGGATCCTCGTGTGTATTCTGTCTTTTACAACTCTTCTTGAATCTTTCATAATTTAAATCTCCTATTTCTTACCTGATTTACCAGCTTTTCTACGAATTTTCTCAAATGAGTACTTAATACCTTTTCCTTTATAAGGCTCAGGTTTACGTACAGCTCTTATTTTAGCAGCTAAATCACCAACTAATTGTTTATCAGCACCTTTAACATGAACCTTGTTATTACCTTCTACAGCAATTTCAATTCCTTCTGGTGGATCAATTTCAACTGGATGTGAATAACCTACTTGAATAACAAGTTTTTTACCTTGAAGTTGACATCTATAACCTACACCAACTAATTCAAGAGACTTTGTGAAACCATTTGTAACACCTTCAACCATATTAGAAATTAAAGTTCTGGTTAAACCATGAAGTGATCTTTCTAATTTATTTTCTCCTGCTCTATTAACTGAAATAGTATTATCAGCCATTTCAACAGAAACTTCAGGTCTAAATGTTCTTGTTAATTTACCTTTTGAGCCTGATACTGTAATAGTATTTCCATTTAATTCAACTTTGGTACCTGCAGGAACTGGTATTGATTTTTTACCTATACGTGACATTTATTTTATCCTCCATTTACCAAACATAACAGAGAACTTCGCCACCGATACCTTTGTATCTGGCTTTTCTGTCACTCATAATACCTTGTGATGTTGATATAATAGCAACACCAAAACCACCTAAAACTCTAGGCAAATCTTTATGTCCAACATAAATACGTAACCCTGGTTTACTTATTCTTTTTAAACCAGTAATAACTTGTTGATTATTAACATATTTAAGTTTAATTTTTAAATTTTTATGTTTTTCTTGATCTTCAGTTTCTTCAAAATCTGAAATATACCCTTCTTCCTTAAGAAGTTTTGCAAGTTCTCTTTTTGATTTAGAGTAAGGCAACTCAACTGTTGTGTGTGATGCCATACATGCATTTCTTAGGCGGGTAAGCATATCTGCAATTGGGTCTGTTACAGCCACAATAAAGTCCTCCTAAATAATATCTTTTATTACCAACTAGATTTCATAACACCAGGTAATTCACCTTCGTGAGCTAACTCTCTAAAGCAAATTCTGCATATACCAAATTTTTGATATACAGCGTGTGGACGTCCACATCTTCTGCATCTTGAATATGCTCTGGTTGAAAACTTTGGTTTTCTTTTATTTTTTACAACTAATGATGTTCTAGCCAAAATCTTTCTCCTTAATTACAGCTATTACTTTTTAAACGGGAAACCGAAACTGTCAAGTAAAGCTTTACCTTCTTCATCAGTTTTAGCGGTTGTAACAATTGTTATTTCTAAACCACGAATTTTATCAATATTATCGTAATTTATTTCAGGGAATATTAATTGTTCCTTTAAACCAAAAGTATAATTTCCTCTACCATCAAATGACTTTGATGATAAACCTCTAAAGTCTCTAATTCTTGGAAGATTTAAGCTTATAAGTTTATCTAAAAACTCATACATTCTTTTTCCACGAAGAGTAACTTTAACACCGTTTGGCATTCCTTGTCTAAGCCTAAAACCTGCAATAGATTTTTTAGCCTTAATAACAATAGGTTTTTGACCTGTAATTGTTGAAATATCTCTAATTACTGAATCTAAAACTTTAGGTGTCTGAACATATTCACCAATACCAATATTAACGCTGATTTTTTCAAGCTTTGGAACTTGAAATTTATTTTTATAACTAAACTGCTTCATTAACGCTGGTGAGAGCTCGTTATCATAACGACTTCTTAAACGTGGAACAGTTTGCTCTTTTAATTCATTATCTGCCATAAAACAAATCCATCCTAAATTTTAATCAAATTGCTCATTAGATTTTTTTGAAACTCTAACTTTTGTACCGTTTTCAAGTGTTTTCTTAGTTGTTCTTACACCTTTTTTCAAAGATGAATCATAAATCATAACTTTACAACTTGGTATAGGAGCTTCTTTTTTTACTAAACCGCCTCTTGTATTTGATACAGAAGGCTTTGTTGCTTTAGTGATAAGGTTAATTTTTGAATCATCACTTGCATCAGCTGACTCAACTAAAACTTTACCAGTTTTAGGGAAAACTTTTTTTATTTCTCCAACTTTACCTTTATCTTTACCGGAGATAACAACAACTTTATCTCCCTTTTTAACGTGAATATTATGTTTTTCTACTTTAGTATTACTCATTTATAAAACCTCTGGAGCTAAAGATATAATCTTCATGAAGTTAAGATCTCTGAGTTCTCTTGCTACAGGTCCAAAAACACGGGTACCTTTAGGGCTATTGTCTTTTGGATTTATTATAACTGCTGCATTTTCATCAAACTTAATATGTGAACCATCGGCTCTTTTCATACCAGTTTTTGATCTAACTATTACAGCCTTAACTACATCACTCTTTTTAACAGGCATATTAGGAGCTGCATCTTTAACAACAGCAACAATAATATCCCCAATATTTGCATAGCGTCTGCCAGTGCTTCCAAGAACCTTTATACAAAGTAACTCTTTTGCACCTGTGTTATCGGCAACAACTAATCTACTTTCTTGCTGAATCATAAATTAATCCTCTGCTTTCTCGATGATACGAATTAAACGCCATGTTTTTTCTTTACTATATGGTTTTGTTTCTTCAACTTCTACCAAATCACCGATATTACATTCGTTATTTTCATCATGAAATTTATATTTTTTAGTCTTTTTTAAAGTCTTACCGTAAAGACGGTGAGATGTAACAGACTCTGTGGCTAAAACTCCTGTTTTATCCATTTTATTACTTACTACTTTACCGCTTAATAATCTCTTAGGCACTTTTTACTTCCCCTTTAGACAATAATCTTTGTTGCTTTACTGTTTGTATTTGAGCAATTCTGTGTCTTAATTGACCTATTTTTGCAGTATTTTCAAGTTGTTTAAGAGCTAATTGAAACTTAACTTGGAATAATTCTTCTTTAGCTTTTTTAAGTTCTTCACCAAGCTCTTGATCATTGAGTTCTTTCAACTCATCTATATTTTTACTCATAATTTCTATCTCCTAGTCCTTAGAAGCAACAGCCGCTTCTGTTTCTTTTAAAATAAACTTTGTATGGATAGGTAATTTTGCACTAGCCAATCTCATCGCTTCTCTTGCTGTTTCTTCAGGAATTCCTTTTATTTCGAAAAGTATTCTTCCAGGTTTTACTACTGCAACCCAATACTCAGGTGAACCTTTACCACTTCCCATTCTTGTTTCAGCAGGTTTTGCTGTTACAGGCTTATCAGGGAAAACTCTAATAAAGATTTTACCACCTCTCCTGGTGTATCGTGTCATTGCTCTTCTTGCAGCTTCTATTTGTCTTGATGTAATCCATGCTGGTTCTGTTGCTTGTAAACCAAAATCGCCAAAATCAACTGTATTACCTCTGCATTCAACACCGGTCATTCTACCTCTGTGTTGTTTTCTAAACTTTGTTCTTTTAGGCATTAACATTGGCTTTTTCCCCCTTTTCGTTAGCTTTAGCATTAGCTCTTGTCTGGAAGATTTCACCTTTACATACCCAAACCTTAACCCCGATTTTACCAAAAACGGTGTTAGCCTCTGCAAAACCATAGTCTATATCAGATCTCAAAGTTTGTAAAGGTATTCTTCCATCTTTTAACCATTCAGTTCTAGCGATTTCAACTCCGCCTAAACGTCCTGCACACATGATTTTAATACCTTTTCCACCTGATTTAAGGGTTCTTGAGATAGCTTGTTTCATTGCTCTTCTAAATGCTACTCTTTTTTCAAGTTGTAAAGCAACGCTTTCAGCCACTAATTGAGCTTCTACATCTATATTTCTAATTTCTTGAACATTCATTTCAATCTTTTTGTTAAGTTTTTTAGAAAGTAACTCTCTTAACTCTTCAATTCCTTTACCTTGTTTACCAACAACCATACCTGGTTTTGCTGTAAATATGGTAACTGAAACTTGATTTGCTTTTCTTTCTATTTCAGTTCTTGAGATACCAGCTTGGTAAAGTTTCTTTTTTACCATAGCTTTTATCATTTGATCTTCAACTAAAAAATCAGCATAATTTTTAACGGTAAACCAACGACTTTTCCAAGGTTTGGTGATACCTAATCTATATCCGTATGGATGTGCTTTTTGTCCCATTACTAACTCCTTATTTTTTATCCTACAACCAAAGTAACGTTGCTTGTACGTTTCTTAATAGGATATGCTCTACCCTGTGCTCTAGGACGAATTCTTTTCATTGTAACTCCACCATCAACAAAAGCTTGTTTAACCATAAGTGCATCTACATCTAATCCTTTTTCACCAGCATTAGCAATAGCAGATTGTAAAGCTTATTTTACAACATCTGCAGCACTATAAGGCATA
>JAXLXG010000039.1:0-43653 GCA_046328075.1 Candidatus Sericytochromatia bacterium | reverse complement strand
TTTTACTAAATAACAATACAAATAAAGACCTTTAAACTTAAGAATTTAAATACTCTTCTTTTATATTTTCTAATTCTTTTATTAAATTATCACGTTTTATCCTTAAAGAATAATTATTCTCACCTTTCTCAAAAGTTGAAAATAGTCTTAAACTTTCAAACACTCTTCTTAAATAATTCCAGTAATAAAAAGTAAAATAACCACTAATAGGCAATATTATTATATATAAGGTTGTTAAAATTGAATCTTTTGTATAAATAGCAAATAATAATACATAAATACTATAAAAAATACTAAAAGTTATTATACCTGTCACTATATTAATAGGGGCTTGATACACTGTATATTTAGTCGTTTTTTTTGCTACAAATGCAGGTATTATAAATGGTAAATAGTTATGTAGTAAACCTAAAATATAAAATGGAAAACCAATAATTAATTGAGGAATATACTTAATTAATTTAATTATTATGTGTTTTTTATCATTTATCTTACTTACTGTTTCATCTCTTATTTGATATTTTTTTAAGTCTGAAAAATAATCTTCGAGTTTATTTTCTAAATCAATTACTTTTTCATTATCTTTATGTTGATAGTATTTTACTGCATCTGAAATATATTGAGCTATTGTAAAAATTTGCTCTCTTTCATCAAAAGTTAAATTAAGGCTATCTTTTAAATTACTTGTATATAAAATTTCTATCTTTCTTACTAATTTATCAACTTTTTCATCTGATGTAACAACAATTAAACTAGTTAATCTTTCGCTAACTAAATTAGTTACATCTTTTACAGCTTTTATATTATCTTTTTCATAATCATCTTTATAATCTTTAATCTCAATAGGATTATCAAAATTTATAAATAATTTGCTTTGAAATTTTCTAGGATTAGTGTAGTTAATACCAACACAAACAACTTTTACATCTAGATTAAAATTATTTTCTTTTTCTGCACCAAATGCTATTCTTGCTAAGCCTGTTTTTATCTTTCTAAGTTTTCTTTCATCTTCACTTGAACCTTCTGGAAAAATTATTATGACTTTACCTTCTTTCAACATATCATAGCAATTTTTAAAAACTTCTTCATTTTTTGAACTAGATTCATTACTATCCTGTTGTCTATAAATTGGAATCATAAAAAGCTTAGAATATAACCATTTTTTTAAAGGTGAGGAAAAAGCTCCACCATTAGTCAAAAAATAGATAGGTCTTTTAACCCACATACTAACAACAAGAGGATCCAGAAAAGTGCTTGGATGATTTGGAGCTATTATTAAAGGCCCTCTAGTAGGTAAATGTTCAAGATTCTTAGCATAAACTGAATTAAAAAATATGTTTATTGTTAAGCTAACTATTTTTCTTAAAATTGTATAAAGCATTATTACTATTATTGAAAATATGATTATAATTTATAACATAGTTTAGTTTAATAAATAATATTGTTATTGAAAATATCTGATTTATAAGATGTATTTTAAAAGGGTTATTTTATTTAAATATTAATCACATTAAGAGTGTTTATATAATAATCACATAATAATCACTTATCTTCATATAATTATATGTTAGTTTTAATTATATAAAAATTATTTATTAAAAATTTTAAAAGATTATGTGTAAAGTATTTATATCTAAAACTGAATATAAAGATTTGACTTTAATAGAAAAAGATCAAATTAAATACACCTATTCTTCAGATTCTAAGAATATAGTTATTAAAGTAATTAACAAATTACATAACTTTATACCATTACAAGATTTTATAAATATCTCAAAAAACAAAATTATAGGCATAGAAAAAATTATAGACTTTGATATAAATTCAGAACCAATAAAGATAGTATTTGAAAGTTATAACCCTATAAAAAATCCTAAAACTTATAATGAACTAATTAATTTAGGATTAGAAATAATAAACATTTTGTCCAATCTTTATAAACTAAATATAAAAAACTTTGAGCTAAGTACTGAAAAATTATGTGAAAATAACTTAGGTTTTATAATAATTAAAGATATATATATAATTTTAGATAAACAAAATCATATTTATCAATTATGTAAAATATTAGAGGTATTCTCTAAGAATATTGTAAGTAATAATGAGGATAGAAATATAGTTCAAGATATAATCTGCAAATGTTTAGATAATAAAATTACTGATATCAATGCATTAAGAGAAAGTTTTATTGGTTTTTTAAATAAAGTTCCTATTCCTAATAGTGTCAAAAATACTAACTCATATACTAAGATAGATTTGGAAATTTTCAATGAAAAAATAAAATATAATAATATAATAAGCCAGATAAAAAGTGATAAAATTGTAAATTTTAATGTATGTAATTCTAATAATATTATTAATAAATTCAAAGATTTTAAATGGCTAGAAAAAATAGAGTCTCAAATTTCAAGTATAGAATCTACTACTGTAAGCTTTAGAGATTATTTAAAAATTGAGAGAAAATTTACAGGAATTATTATTATCAATAATGAAATTAGAATATTCTTATTTAATGGGTATTTAATAGGAGCGTTTAACATATTAAATAAGAATAGAGATGATTTTGCGATTAGTAATATAAATATAATTAACTCAGTAGAGATAAAAGAACTGAATAATAATTTGTCTATTATTTTAAATAATTTATTATCCTCAGGAATTATTTTATGTAAAGAAAGTAATTATTTTAGCGAGGATGTTTTAGAAACTTTAAATAAAATATCAACAACTAATTTTAATGGATATTTAACTATAAATATTAATGGGTATAAATTTTTTATCACTTATAACAACGGAATTGAACAATTTATTTTATCTGAAAATGAGCATAATACAAATATAATTGATAAAAATTCTTTAATGAATATAATATTAAGCTATGATAAAGAAATTAAGCTTGAGGTTTATATCTTAAAATTTGGTATTTTAAGGTATTCATTTAATCAGATTCTTGATAAAACAATTATAAAAATAAATTACTTTAATGAAAATGAAGGTACTTTAAGTAATATTTTAAGACTAGGAAATGAATATATTCCAAATAAAATTAAAGAATCTACTATTAAAAACTTGATATTTAATAAAATCTTGCCAATAGGTGAAAAATTAGAAATATTAAATGGTGAATTAAGTCTATCACAATTAATAGATAGTTCAATTACTTATAAATTTGTAAAATGGGTAATTACAGATTTGTTTTTTGAAATAAACAAGAATGATTTTAGAAATATTATTAATAATATACCAGATGTTAATAACATTAGTTTTCTAGCTGATAACAACACTTTAAATAGCTATATGAAAAAAGATGATAAAATATTGTTCACTTCTAGAAAAGGAGATGGTTCATTAAATGATTTTACTAATTTTGTTAGCCTTTTAAAAGATTTAAAAAATAATCAAGATTCATTTATTTCTGGTTTTTATATATCACAAGAAGACTTCTCAAGTGAAGTTTTAATTAAATATAAGGAATTAACTAAAGTATATAGTTTAAGTATAATGAAATTTAAGAATAATAATAAATCATATATCAAATTATCAAATAAAACAGGCTTTAACTTATTTTTAGTTACTTATAAATTTAATATATTTGAGATCATAAACTATTAACTAACATAAAATAGGTTAAAATATCCTAATATAATTCTAAAAGGATTAATTATGGATAGTAAGTTTAAATGCACAGCTAAATCTAAATATATAAGCCTTAGAAATTTGAAGTTTCATTATCTTGAATGGGAAAACGCTGATAAACCAATAGTAATTATGTTACATGGTTTTATGGATCACTCACATTCTTTTGACTTATTAGCTGAAGAATTGAAAGATAAATATCATTTAATTGCATGGGATGCAAGAGGTTTTGGAAAAACTGAACATATACATCCTGCTTCATATTATTACTTTTTTGATTACATTTTAGATCTTGAGCTTTTTATAAAAAATTTCACTAATAATCCTGTAATTTTAATAGGTCACTCAATGGGAGGGATTATTTCTTCATTATATGCAGGTACATATCCAGAAAAAGTCTCAAAAATTATTAGTTTAGAAGGGTGGTTTATGACAGCTTATGAATATAATGAAGCTCCTGAAAGAGCTAGAAATTGGATTGATGGGGTTAATAATTTAAAATCTTTTAAATTAATGAATAGTTTAGAAGAAGCAACACAAAGACTTATAAAAAATGATCCATTATTAACAAAAGAATTTGCAAAACATTTAGCAGAAGAAATTATTGTTAGAAAAGATAATAAATTTGTTTGGTCACATGATCCTTTGCATAAAACACGAACTCCACAATTAAGTTATTATGGTCATATTAAAGCGTTTCTGGAAAAAATAGAATGTCCTATTTTATTAATTGAAAGTGATAAAACATTTTTTGACTTAGAAAACTATGAACGGATTGCTCAACTTTATAAAAATGCAGATAAATTAAAAATAAATGATGCTGGGCATAATTTGCATATACATAAACCAAAAGAAATAGCTAAAGAAATTATTGAATTTATTGAAAATAATTAATTTAAAATATACTAAGCTGCTAAAGCAACTAAATTTGTTTCAATAATAGGTATTCTTCTTGCTAATGTAGTTCCACAAGAGCAATCTCTTAATTCTAAACTAAGTAAGTTATAAGGAGCAAAACTTTGAACACCTACAAATTTTGTTGAAGCTGCGAATATTTGCTCTGTAGAATATTCTTTTTTGCAACATTTACAAGTTTTATAAGCTTTCATAATTTCTTCCTCTTTCTCTAGATTAATTTTGTTTTCTCTCTACATTTTTTATTATAAAGATTAAAGGTAAAGTAGAAGTTATCATAAAATATATTTTTATTTAAATTTTAGGAAAGATAAATTTAACCTTATTAATGAGATAAAATAGATACCTAATTTGTTTACTTATAATTTGAACGTGTCTTTTTTTAGTATTTAAGCATAAGTTTTAGTAAGATTTCACTCTTTTATTAAACTATATGTTTTTGTTCACAGTATTTTTTACTTATCTTCTAATAAAATATAATGAATGATATAAAATTTTGAAATAATAAACAATGCAAGAAGAAAAAAGAAGCTTAAATTTATTCACTGCAATCTCTTTAGTTGTTGCAACTATGATTGGAACTGGTGTTTTTACCACAACGGGTTTTATGGTTAAAGATATTGGTTCACCAATGGCAATATTATTTCTTTGGCTTCTTGGTGGTATTTTAGCTCTTTGTGGAGCTTTATCATTTGCAGAATTAGCTGTTTTATTTCCAAGAAATGGTGGTGAATATAATCTATTATCAAGGATTTATAATCCTGCTGTTGGTTTTATTTCTGGTTGTATCTCTTTTATAGCTGGATTTGGAGCATCTATAGCATCTTCAGCATTAGCATTTGGAGCTTATTTAAAAACCATAGTAGATATTGAACCTAAGATTTCTGCATTATTTATAATAATAATTAGTGCTTTAATTCATTCTTATAAAACAGAAACAGGAGCAAAATTTCAAAATATCTTTACTTTCTTAAAAGTATTATTAATAATAGCTTTTATAGTAGGAGCATTAATTTTTGGTAATTATTTAAGCTTAGATTCTAATATTTCCACATCTCAAGTTATATTAAGTCCAACATTTGCTACAGGTTTAATATTTGTTTCATTTGCTTATAGTGGTTGGGAGAGTTCTGCTTATATAGCAGGGGAAATTAAAAACCCAGAAAAATTAATACCTCTTTCTTTAATTTTAGGAACATTAATTGTTACTCTTTTATATTTTGGATTGAATTTGGTTTATCTTTTAACTGTCCCTTTAGATAAATTATCTGGTGTTGTAGAAATCGGTAAAATCACAGCTGAGTTTATATTCGGTCAGAAAGGAGCTTTGGTCATGTCAGCTATTATTGCTTTTGGTTTAATATCTTCTGTTGGTTCTATGACGATGGCTGGGCCTAGAATTTATGAGGTAATGGGTGAAGATTATCCAAAATTATCTTTTTTAAGTAAAAGAAATAGTGGTAATGCTCCTGTTAATGCCATAGTTTTACAAACAATAATGGCAATTATTATGGTTTTTAGTGTTGATATTGATAAATTATTACAATATATAGGGTTTACTTTATCAATTAGTGCAGGTTTATGCGTTTTAGGTGTAATAATTATGAGATTTAAAGAGCCTGATAAACCAAGGTTATATAAAACATGGGGATATCCTATTACACCTCTTTTATTTTTAGGATTATCTTTATGGATGATTACCTATTCTATTATTGAATCTCCTTATGTTTTTATATCAGGTGCATTAACTATTCTTTCAAGTTTATCATTATATAAATTTGTAAAAAATTAACTATGTTCTGAATTAAAAATATTTTTTCCAAACTTATAAAAAATAACAGGGGTTACAACTTGATCGAGTAAAGTTGAAGTAATAATCCCTCCTAAAACAACAACTGCCAAGGGTTGTAGAATTTCTTTTCCTGACTCACCAATAGCTATTGCTAATGGTATTAAAGATAAACCAGCTGTTAAAGCTGTCATTAACACAGGAACAAGCCTTTCTAAAGAACCTTTTATTATCATATCTTTTGAAAAATTTTCTCCATTTTCCATAAGATAAAGATAATGAGATATCATCATAATACCATTACGTGAAGTTATACCAATTAGAGAAATAAAACCAACTAAACTTGCTACAGAAAAATTACTTTTAGTTATTAATATTGATAAAATAGCACCAATTAAAGCTAAGGGAATATTTATCATTACTTGCAATGCTAATTGCCAATATCCCAAAGCTTTTAATAGTAAGAAAAAAACAATAAGAGTTGAGAAAATGCTCAAGATAATTAAATTTTTAGTTGCTTCTTGTTGAGCTTCAAATTGTCCTGCATATTCAATAAAATAATCACTAGGAATATTAATTTTTTCTGAAATATTAGATTTTATATCTTGAACAACTGAACCTAAAGCTCTATTTTGCACATTAGCCATTATTATAATACGTCTTTTTGAATTTTCTTTTAAAACCTGATTTACACTAGAATAATTAGTTATCTCAGCAACAGATAAAATAGGAACTTGTGCTCCTGAAGGGCTTATAATAGTAAGGTTCTTAAGATTTTCAATATCTTTTCTATAATCATCTTTTAATCTAATTATTACATCATATCTTTTTTGTCCTTCAATTGCCTCTGTTACTATTAAACCATTTAATGAGATTTGTAATAAATTAGTTATATCAGCAGGTTTCAAACCATACCTTAACGCTTCTTCTCTTTTTACGTTAAATTGTAATTGAGGTATTAAAACTTGTTTTTCAACTTGAACATCTGTTGTACCTTCTATATTTTCTATTACTTTTTTTATTTCATCAGCCTTACTTCTTAAAACTTGTAAATCATCTCCAAATAATTTTACAGCTATTTGTGCTCTAATTCCTGACATTAAATGATCTATTCTATGAGAAATAGGTTGTCCAACATTTATAGATACTCCAGGGATTAGAGAAAGTTTTTTTCTTATATCATTTAAGATTTCTTCTTTAGATCTATTTGACTCTTTTAAATCAACATCAATTTCAGAATAATGTACACCTTCTGCATGTTCATCTAATTCTGCACGACCTGTTCTCCTGCCTGTAGAAACTATTTCAGGAATTTGTAATAATATTTTTTCTGCAACAGAACCTATTTTATTTGATTCATTTAAAGATGTTCCTGGTTGGGTTAATAAGTTTATAGTTAAAGTTCCTTCATTAAATGGAGGTAAAAATTCCTTTCCTATAAATGGAAGTGTTGAAACTGATAGTAAAAATGCAATAGAAACAATAAATATTATTTTATTTGGATTATCAAGTGTCTTATGTAAAATCTTAGAATCATATTTTTTTATAAATCTTACAAAGGGGCTTTCTTGCTTATGTTTCTCTAAATTTGAGTCTTTTAAAAGAAAAGAAGCTAAAACAGGGGTAACTGTTATAGAAACAAATAAACTTGCAATTAAGCTAACAATATAAGCTATTCCTAAAGGTATTAAAAATCTTCCTTCTACACCTGATAAAAAAAATAATGGAACAAAAACAATAGCTACAATAAAAGTTGCATATATTATTGAAGATCTAATTTCAAGAGATGCTTTATAAATAACTTCTAATATTGGTTTAGAATTATCTGATATTTTATTCTCTTTCAAGCGTCTAAAAATATTTTCTATATCAACTATAGAATCATCTACAAGTTCTCCTATAGCTACAGCAAGACCTCCTAAAGTCATAGTATTTATAGATATACCAAAAGCTTTAAAAGTTAAAAAAGCAATTATAAAGGAAAGAGGAATTGTAGTTAATATTATTAATGTTATTCTAAAATTCAATAAAAATATAAATAAAACTATTATTACTATTATTGTTCCATCTCTTATTGCTTCTATAACATTAGAAATTGCAGAATTTATAAAGTTTGCCTGTCTAAAAATATTAGAATTTATTTCAATATCCTTATCAAGATTTTTTTCTATTTCTTTTATAACTTTTTCAACTTCTTTTGTAAGATAGATTGTACTTGTATCAGGTTGTTTTGAAACAGACATAATCACAGCTGAACTAGCATTAGAACCTCCATCACCTCTTTTTATTTTAGCTCCAAACTTAACTTCTGCTATATCTCCAACTGTTATTGGAAAGTTTTTTTTATATACAACTATTGTATTTTTTAATTCTTCTAAAGATTGAAAACGCCCATTATTTCTTATTAAAATTTCTTGTGAATTTGAGTCTATAAATCCACCTGTTGTATTAAGGTTTGATTTTTCAATAGAGCTTTTTAACTCATCAATAGTTATATTATATTGCTTTAATTTATCAGGAGAAAAAAGAATTTGATATTGTTTTACTTCACCACCAATATTAATAACTTGAGCTATTCCAGAAATAGCTAATAACCTATTTCTTATAGTCCAATCAGCAAGTGTTCTAAGCTCCATATTAGATGTTTTACCTGTTTTCGATTTAACAGATATAAGCATTATCTCACCCATCATTGATGAAATTGGTGCTAAAGTAGGACTTGAATTTTGAGGTAATTGTTTTTTTGCAATATTTATTTTTTCTGTAACTAATTGTCTATTAGTATATATATTAGTTCCCCAATCAAATTCAACATAAATAACTGATAATCCAATACCTGATTGTGACCTTACTCTTTGAACTTTTGGAATACCATTCATCATTGTTTCAAGAGGAAAAGTAACTAATTTTTCTACTTCTTCAGGTGCTAAACCTTCTGCTTCTGTCATAATTGTTACAGTAGGACGATTTAAATCAGGAAAAACATCAACAGGTAATTTTAAAACTGTATAAATACCAACTAATAATAATATCAATGAAATAATCAATACTAAAAATCTATTTTTTAATGACCAGCTAATTATATAATTCAACATTATTTTTTACCAATCATTAAAGAATTTAATTGATAAATTCCTCTTATTGCTATTTTTTCATCTTCTTCTAATCCTTTAGATATAGTTACATATTCTTGATTTTGATTAAGTATAAATATTTCTCTCTTTTCAAATAATTCAGAATCTTTATATACATATACAAAATACCTACCATTTTCTTGTGATAAAGAGCTTTTGGGTATAGATATGTTTTTAGAATCATTACTAATATCTAAACTAATATTTGCAAACATTCCTTCTTTAAATAAATTATCCTTATTATCAATCTCAAACATTATTGGAATAGTTCTTTTATCTAAATCTACAGAGTTTCCTAATGTAATAAATTTATTATAAAAACCATCAAGTTTAAAAGTTTTATTAGGATAAGAGTTAACTTTAAACTCACCTGTTTTTGAATTATTTATCTTAGAAATATCTTTTTCTAAAACCTCACCTTCAATAAGCATTTTTTGATTATTAACTATATTGACAACTAGTTTATTTTGTTCTTCTTGATTACCATAACTTGTATTTATTTGAGTAATTACCCCAGATATAGGAGAAATTAGATCAAATCTTTTATTTTGAATATTAATATTAGATTTAGATATTTGCTCTAACTGATTTTTTGCTAAAATCAAATTTTGTTTATCATTTTTTAATCTTAATTCTGCTTCACGTAATCTCTTTAATGAATCATTTCCTAAGATATAAGTGCTTTGATTTTTTAAAGCATCAAAATCTTTTTTTAAAATCTTTAAATTATTCTCTGATTCTTGTAATCTTTTTAATGATGCAGAACCATCCTTATATAATTCATTTACTCTTAAAAATTCTTTTTGAGCTAAATCAATATTTAGTTTTATTTTTTCTAATTGTTTATTTAACTCTGTATTTTTAGCTTTATAATCAATATTTGCTCTATTATATTCTTTATTTGCATTATCTAAATTATTTTCAGAACTCTTAATCTTAGATTCAAGTTCTATTACTTTCAACTTTAAGTCAAGAGAATTAGTTTTTAAGGCTAATTGTTCTGGTAAACTTAGGGTTTGTTCTATATACCCTAAATTTTGATTTTTATTCACCAATTGACCTATATATAAATTACTAAGAAAAACTCTACCAGATACAGGAGTTATAATATCTCCAACATTTTGAGAAAAAGGCTTAATAGAACCAAAAATATTTATATAATCACTTGATTTCTTTTTATTTATAGTTTCAATATTTATATCAAATAATAATTGAGTTTCTTTATTAACATAAATCTCATTAGTATTAGTAAGTATAGAATTATCTTTATTATCTTGTTTAATTTCAGGTTTTAATCTTAAATCTAAAGAACTTTTTATCAAAAGAAATGATAAAAAACCTATAAGGCTATTTACTAATATAAATAAAACTTTTTGATTAATATTTTTACTCTTTTTAAGAAAAGTATAAGTGTATATAATTAAAATAATAATAATCAACAAAAGTACTGTATAAGCAAAATAATTTATAGGTAAATTAACTACTTTTATATTAAACTCATAAATTAAATTATCATTATTATTATTATTAATTTGTGGTTTTAGCTTTATGGATAAATTTTGTGTTTTACTAAAGTAAGTACTAAAAGAATAAATATTATTTATATCTGTTTTAGTAGATATATTTTCAAAATCATCTGTATTTACTGTTAACCCTTCAACTTTAATATTTTCAGGTTCAATAAAACTATTTTCAATAACTTCAGATATATAAAATTTAAAATTAACTTTTTCATTCTCATATATAACCTTAGGTATTTGCTCTAGTACTAGCTTAAAAACTCCATTTTTTGTATTTAAAATCTTTTCAGTCTTTAATATACTTGTATCTTTTTTAATTGGTGAAGAAGACTCCTTATGTTCAATATCATCATGATCTTCTCCACCATGAGCATAAACAAGGTTATTAAAACTAAATATAGTAATTATGATTAAAAAGCAAAGTTTTAGTTTATTGGTCATTTATTATACTTTTCTAGTGTGAATGAGCTTTTCCCCATAATTCTTGAATAGTTAGAGAGTCAACTTGTATTGCTTTTGCTATTTTTTGAGCTAATTTAGTTTCTTTACCAGAATATTTTAAATCTTTACCTATAGTAAATTTTGAGTCATGATTTTTGCCTTTAAATTGATTAAGAAATATTTTTAAATCATTAGAGTTTTTAATAGGAATAATATCTTTAATATTTAATTTATTATCATATATTAAACCAATTTCTATATCTTTTTTATCTTTTACTTTAACAAGTGTTCCTGCTCCAAGTTGAGATTTTTTACCGTTTTTATCAGAAATAGCAATAAAGGTATGAAAATAATTCTCAGGTTTTACTCCACTATATTTCTCAATATCCTTCATTTGATTTTGTGTCAAAAATCTATGAACTAAATCAACATCAGAACCTTTAAAATAATTTTTTATTTCATTAGGAACACCTTTTAAATGTTTTTGTGAATGCTCCATTACTTGATTTTCTGACATATGCATATGTGAGTTATCACTTGCAAATACAATATTTGATTGCAATAACATAATTGAAACTAATAATATTTTTTTCATAAAATTCTCCTTTAAAAAATTAATTTATAATACTTATACCAACATTTTTTTCTAAGCTTAGAATAGATAATTTATATTCTTGTAAAAAAGCTATATACTCCTTTTGTATATTAATAAATCTATTTTGTTCATTTATATACTCAATTAAATCTTTATCTCCTATTTCATAAGCTTTTTTTACTATTTCAAGATTTTCTAAAAAAATAGGGATAATATCATTTCTGTATATATTTATATTTTTAACTAAATTATTAATACTATTCACATTAATATTTATTTGATTTTTTATTTGTTCTTTTAATAATTCAAGTTTTAAATTGTTTTGTTCTTTTAATATCTGATATTCTAAAATTAAGCCTTGATTTCTATTAAAAAAAGCTAAATCACTGCCTATACCAAGTAAAATTGTATTAGTAGTTTGAGCATCTCCTTTTTGGCTTTGAAAACCACCAATTAAACTTATATTTGGTATTGCTTGAATCTCAAATGATTTTATTTGAGAATTATATAAATTTTCATTTATTTCTATACTTTTAATATCAAACCTATTATTTAAAGCTTTAATATATAAATCAGCGTTATTAATATCTTTTATTAGATATAATTTATCACCATTTATCTTTATATCATTTAATCCAGTTAAAAATTTTAGTCTTTCTAAAGAGTTTGTACTTATATTTTTAATATTGATTAATTGTGTTTCAATCTTTGAAACTTCTATTCTTATATTATTTAAATCATATTTAGAAATATCGCCGAACTTATATTTATTATCACTTAATTTTAAAATTTTAGTTGAAAGATTAAATAAATTTTCTGTTAAGGCTAAGTTTTCTTGATATATTAGTGTATTTATGTACTCAGATTTTAAGTCTAAAATAAATAATTGCTTTTGATAATTAATATCATTATTAATATTATCTAATTGTACTTTTGAAACTTGATAAATACTATTTCTTTTACCAAAAAGTTCAAACGGATGACTATATTGGAAGTTAAAATTATATCCATCTGTTCTATCAATAAACCAATTACTTCCATATTCTATTAAAAAATTAGGATTTGTATATAAAGATGATTGAATTAAAGTTGACTCACCTATTAATTTATTTTTTTCATTTATTTGTATAATTTTATTGTTTTTTATAGAAGAATCAATTAGATAACTCAATGAATTAGTTGTTTTTACTTTATCTTCTTCTGAATAAGAGTAATTAAATATATTTATAATAAATAAGGATAAGATTAGATAATTAGACTTCATTTATCTTACCTTTAGAATTAGTAAACATATAAAGACTTATAATACTTAAAAAAATTAATAGAAGAATAATAGATTTTTTTATTGATGAGTTTTCAATAAATTCTTGTTCAATGATATTATTGCTTACATCTAAATTTCCTAAATCAATTAACTCATTATTTAAATTTATACTTGTTTTATAAATACCTTCTTTTATCTTTATATGTCCTTGATACCATCCAACAGTATTTGTTTTTTTAGCTTGAAAAATATTTTCACTAGAACTATCTTTTAAAATTATATCAGTCTTAGCTAAAATAATTCCTTTATTATTAGTATCTGTTATAAATAAATCAAAATTATTTACTTTATTTGCATCTAAATCATCATATTTTAATAAAATTTCTTTATTATTAGATCTAAAAAATTTAGTTTTAACAGAGTTTGATACTGACTCTATACTTTTTGTTGAATTATTTTCACTGTGATCTTCACCCCCATGAGCAAAAGATTCATTAGGTAATAAAAAAATAGTAATTAGTAATATACTTAAAAAAAATTGGTTTTCAAAAAACAATGAAGAAAGGACATTATTTATAATTAATTTTATTTTTTCAATTCTCATTTTTTACTTCTCAATAACTTTATTATTCAAACAAATCTTCTATAAGCCCACAAACTTCACCTTTTTCACCTACATTCATATTATTTTTGAATTTATCTATAGTATTGGATAAGTTATTTTTGAACTCTGTTAGTTCTTGTATTTTCTTTTCAGTTTCTATTAAATGCCTTTCTAACATAGAAACAACTGTACAACATGGCATATTGCCTTTTTCTCTTATTTCAAAGATTTTCTTTATTTCTTCAATTGACATTCCCAAAGCTCTTGCTTTTTTTATGAACTTAAGTCTTTTATAATCATCTTCTGTATAATATCTATAATTATTATCTGCTCTTTTAGCTTTTGGGATAACACCTTCATCTTCATAAAATCTTATAGTTTTAGTTGTTATATCAAGTTTCTGAGCTAATTCTTTTATTAATAAATTATTTTCCATAAACATTATCCTTTCAAAAGAAATTCCTAAAATGGAACCCTGTTAGTATAAACTTTGGGTTAAAACCCAATCCCAAATTATTTTGGGTAAACTACAGATTAAAAATCTGAATTCCTATTAATACTAATAAAGTTTAAAAGATTACAGTAAGGTTAATGTCAATATGCAATAATTTTAAAAAATTGAGTAGTATTTAATGTTAAATGCCTTGAAGGTCTTATCTCATTAGAATAACCAATATAACTTAATTTACTGATAGAATAATTGACTTCCATCACTATAGTATCTTTTTAAATAAACTCCGCTTCCATTTCCATCTTGACTTTCAGATTCCCAAGTAATTATAAAACTGCCAATAGGATCTACAGATACATTTGGATTACTTTGATTATTAGTTGTATAAGAATTTACTCTAAACTCATTGCCTTGAGCTATACCTAAACTGTTATACCTTTGAGCAAATATTCCACTATAGTTTTCATCTTGAGATTCCCATGTTATAACAAAATTACCAGAGTTACTCATTGACACTGATGGATTGTCTTTCATATTTGTAGTATAAGAATTTACTCTAAATTCAGAACCTTGAGCTATACCTAAACTATTATATCTTTGAGCATATATATTAGCTCCAACATTACCACCTAGATCTTGATTATCTGAAACCCAAGTAATAATAAAGTTTCCAATAGTATCCATTGCTACTGCTGGATTTCTTTGAGAAAATGTAGTATAAGTATTAACTTTAAATTCTGAACTTATGGGAAAACCATCATTTCTATATCTTTGAGCATATATACCACTACTATTACCATCTTGGTTAATAGATTCCCAAGTAATTACAAAAGTCCCTGTATTACTATTCATTGCTATTGATGGATTTATTTGATGATTTATAGTATAAGTATTAACTCTGAATTCTGAATTTACTGGAATTCCAATACTATTAAATCTTCGAGAATAAATTTCATATCCATTATCTTGATTAGATTGCCAAGTTATTACATAGTTTCCTAAATTATCTAAAGCGACAGATGGATTTAATTGATTACTTGTTGTATATTGATTAACCTTAAGCTCAAAATCTTGTTCTATTCCTGAATAATTGTACCTTTTTCTATAAATACCACTCCCACTACCATCTTGATTTTCAGACTTCCAAGCTATTACAATATCACCTTTATTATTTGATGATATTGAAGGATTAGTTTGATCATTTAGAGTATAATCATTAACTCTGAACTCGCTAACTTCAGGTATATTACTATAAGAGTTATACCTTTGAGCATAAATACCACTTCCACTACCATCTTGATTTTCTGATTGCCAAATAATAAAATCTTCATTTATAGATGGATTGATTTGATTACCAGTTGTAAAATTATTTACTAATACATCTGGATACATACATAATCCTATAGAACTTGTAGAACAAACAGTTATACCATTTACCCATTTTGCTCCAGAAAAGTTTGTATTATTCAATTTAGCATTTGTTAGATCAGCATTGCTTAAATCTGCATTACTTAAATCAGTATTTGTTAAATCTGTATTTTTAAGATTAGCATTACTTAAATCACTAGAACTTAAATCCTTATTACTTAAATCTTCATTTGTTAAATCACAATTAGGACAATCTTTATAACTAATCAAGTAATTTTTATTTGCTGATATTTCTTTGGTAATATAATAATTATTATTTTTATATTCAATGAATCGATTTGGATCTAAATTTGAAATTAATAAAAAATCTGTTATTTTTGCAACATTATTAATTGTAGAAACAGACACATTATTAATAGAATTAATATTCCCATTAATTATTTTACCTATAGTATCGCTTGAAGTGATTGAATTATCATTCTTATCAATTATTGTTATAGCAGTAGTTTCTTTATTAATATTAATACTTGGAGATGTTATACTTTCCCAATTAGTTCCATTATGTCTTAAATATGTTCTAACTGAAATCAAATCATTACTACTTGCACCTATTCTTTTTATAGCTTCAAGTATATATACTTTACTTGTTATAGGTTCAAAATTAGGAGTAGAAATAGAAAAGGCTCCATTAGAATCACTTAAACCTGTTGCTATTGTTACATTTGGATTTGTTTCATCATCAGGTGGATAAATTAGAGAGATAGTTGCTCTATCTCCAACCTGACTTAATGTTGCTTGAACTTTATAGTTTAAATTATTATCATTTAATTTATTTGTTTTAGGAAACTCTACTTTTCCTGTTATTGTACTTTTTATCTCATTATTTTGAATAAATGATTTATTATTTGAATATTGAAACGAATTAGTACATGAACTCATCAAAGATAAAAGGAATAATGCTTTTAACTTGAATTTAGTTGAGTTTTTTATCATTTTACTTTTGATTTCCATTACTATCATATCTTTTTAAATAAACTCCAGAATTACTCCCATCTTGATTTTCGGATTGCCAAGTTATTATAAAATCACCATTACTACTATTAATTGATACCGATGGGTTGGTTTGATTATATGTAATGTAACTATTAACTCTAAACTCTGATCCTTGTAATTGTCCTAAACTATTATATCTTTTAGCAAAGATTCCACTATAACTTCCATCTTGATTTTCTGATTGCCAAGTTATTACAAAATCACCATTACTACTATTAATTAACACTGATGGATTAGTTTGATTATTTGTAGTATATGTGTTAACCCTAAATTCATTCCCATTTTTATTACCTAGACTATTATATCTTTGAGCATAAATTCCAAAACCACTCCCATCTTGATTTTCGGATTGCCAAGTTATTATAAAATCACCATTACTATTATTAATTGATACTGATGGATTGGTTTGATTATTTGTAGTATAAGTATTAATCTTAAACTCAGGTTCTAGAAAAAATCCATCACTCATAGCTCTTTGAGCATAAATACCATAACCGCTACCATCTTGATTTTCGGATTGCCAAGTTATTATAAAATCACCCAATGTTTTATTCATAGCAACTGATGGGTTTATCTGATTATTAGTTGTATAAGTATTAACTCTAAACTCAGATCTTCTTGGAAAATCAAAGCTATAAAATCTCTGAGAATAAACTCCGTAACCACTGCCATCTTGATTTTCGGATTGCCAAGTTATTAGGTAATTGCCTATATTATCCATTACTATCGATGGATTCGATTGATTATTTGTAGTATATGAATTTACTCTCAATTCAAAGTTTTGTGAGTTTCCAGAATTATTAAAAATTTCTCTAAAAATGCCATTACCACTAGGATCTGTTTGAGAACCTGCTCCAGATTGATTAAAAGACTCCCAAGAAACTACAATATTACCTGTATTATTATTTAATGCTATTGATGGTTTACCTTGATTATTGGTTATATATTCATTAATTCTAAATTCAGAACTTATAGATTCTCCTAAACTATTAAATCTTTTAGAATAGACACCAAATCCACTTCCATCTTGATTTTCGGATTGCCAAGTAACAAAATAATTTCCTGAATTATCCATTATTATTGCTGGGTTATTTTGATTATATGTAGTATAAGTATTAACAAGAAAATCAGGAAACATACATAAATCAATTGAGTTATTTTGACATATTGTTGTTCCATTTATCCATTTTGAGCCAGAAAAGTTTGTATTGTTCAATTTAGCATTTGTTAGATTAACATTACTTAAATCTGCATTACTTAAATTAGTATTTGTTAAATCTACATTTTTTAAATCTGCATTACTTAAATCACTAGAACTTAAATCTAAATTACTTAAATCTTCATCTGCTAAATCACAGCTTTGGCAAATCTTATTTGAAATTAAATAGTTTTTATTGGCTGGTATTTCTTTAAGAATAAAGTATTTACCATTTTTATAATCTATAAATCTAGTTGGGTCCAAGTTATCTATTAGAAGTGAATTAACCATATTTGAAACATTATTAATTGTAGAAATAGAGACATTACCAATATTATTAATATTCCCATTAATTATTTTACCAATAGTGTCGCTTGAAGTTATTGAATTATCATTCTTATCAATTATTGTTATAGCAGTAGTTTCTTTATTAATACTTATACTTGGAGAAGTAATACTTTCCCAATTAGTTCCATTATGTCTTAAATATGTTCTAACTGAAATCAAATCATTACCACTTGCACCTATTCTTTTTATAGCTTCAAGTATATATACTTTACTTGTTATAGGCTCAAAATTAGGAGTAGAAATAGAAAAAGCTCCATTAGAATCACTTAAACCTGTTGCTATTGTTACATTTGGATTTGTTTCATCATCAGGTGGATAAATTAGAGAGATAGTTGCTCTATCTCCAATCTGACTTAATGTTGCTTGAACTTTATAGTTTAAATTATTATCATTTAATTTATTTGTTTTAGGAAACTCTACTTTTCCTGTTATTATATGATTCCTAATATTAGCAGAAGTGCTTTTATTTAATTTATTACTAGAATTATTTGGTATAGAACAAGATAGTAATAAAGCCAAAGAAGTTAAAATAGAAAAGGAAACTTTTGTTAAATCATTTGTTCTCATATTATAAACCTAGATAATATTGAATAATTTTATTAATTATATCAATAAATTTAAGTAATTAATATCTTTTTACAGATTTATTTAACTTTTTAATAAAGATAATATTTTTAAATTTTCTAAATTAGTTTTATCTATACTCAACTTATTATATTCTTCATGTGAGATAATTTTAACTTGAGATTTGTTTTCTTTATCTATACAAATGTAATTATCTTTTAATATAAAATCATTAGACCATTTTAAAAACAAATTATATTCATCATAATAAACCAGCTCAGGGATATGATAATAAACTCTATTTTCTTCCGATAATCCTTCATTAAAATATTTATTATTTTCATTTTCTTTTAATACAACAAAAAAATCTGAAATTAAATTTTTAGACTCATTTTCAAATGAATTTTCATATATAACACTAATAGCTGAATTATTATCAATTCTAATTAAAATATCATCTATTATATTTTCATATTTTAAAGTTAAATATGAATCAGATTCCTCAAAAATTATAGGCTTATTAATAAATTTATCTTTATTTTCTTCAAGCCATAAATTAAATATCTCTATTTGATTGTAGTATTTATTATTTATTATCATTTTAGTTATTTTTAAGCCTTTGAATTACTCTATCTTTTCCTAAAACCTGCATTATTTCGTATATATCAGGTGTTTGTCTTTTACCTGTTACTGCAACTCTTATAACAGTTGTTGTATCGGTTATAGAACCTTTAAAGTTTTCTGGGTTTGCTTTATATGCTTTCATATCTGTTGCAAAACCTAATTTTTCTGAAAAATCTTTAACTCTATTAAACCATTCTTCTTTTGTATCTTCATGATTATAGAGCTCAGAATAACCATTTAGAATTAATTTAATATCTTCTGAATCAAGATTTTCAGGAAAATCTTTTGTATTAATAAAAAGTTCATCGAACATATAATTATAATAATCTTTTATATCTGACCATTTAGAAATATCTCTCCTAGGTTTTTTATTCTCTCTTTCAATATTCAAAAACTTAGTTGTATATTCTTTGTCCTTTGAAATTAATTGATTATATTCATTATCAAAACTTTTAGACCATTCTTCAAGATTAGAATAAACAGTATCTGCTTTCATTAATGAAATAACATTTTTACTAATATCTGTTAATTTAATAAGATCAAATAAAGCACCACTAACACCTATCTTCTCACTCTTAAAAGGAAACTCCTTATAACTTTTTGTTGGATTTTGTTTTCTCCATTCTTCAAAGTTAGAATTAGCAAGGTTCATAAGATATTCTATTACAGACTCTACAGGATAACCTTCTTCATGATAAAAGCTTACAGCAGCTTCTGGATCTTTTCTTTTACTAAGCTTTCTTTTTGAAGTTCCTTCCTGCTTTAATATAGTTGGTATATGAGCATATTTAGGAGATTTCCAGCCAAGAGTATAAAATAATTGTAAATGTGTTGGAACAGATGGAAGCCATTCTTCACCTCTTACAACATGAGTTGTACCCATTAGATAATCATCAACAGCATGAGCAAAATGATAAGTAGGTAAACCATCTGATTTACAAATAACAATATCTTGAATATTTTCAGGCATTTCTATATCACCCCTGATAATATCTTTATGCTTTATTTTTTTATCTTGACTACCAACAGATTTTAAACGAACAACAAAAGATTTATTTTGATTTATTAAATCTTGAATTTCTTCAAATGATTTATCTCTAAATGTTGCCCATTCACCATAATAACCAGCTGTTATGTTTAAGGATTCTTGCTTATTCCTTAATTCTTCTAATTCTTCTGTGGTTGCAAAACATGGATAAGCTTTACCTTCTTTTATAAGATTTTTAGCAAAGGTTTTATAAATTTCCATACGTTCACTTTGTTTATATGGTTTATAATCACCTTTTTCTTCTGTTTCGCTAAAATAGCCTTCATCATTAATGATATTAAAATTTTGCAGAGAGTTTACAATACCTTCTATTCCATTTTCAATCTCTCTTTTTTTATCTGTATCTTCTATTCTAAGATAAAAAACACCATCACTAAGATGTGCTAGTCTTTCCGAAATTAGAGCAGAAAATAATCCTCCAATATGAACAAAACCTGTAGGACTAGGAGCAAATCTTGTAACTTTTGCTCCTTCTATTAAATTCCTTTTTGGATATTTTTCATAATAATATTCAGGAGTTTTATCTATATTAGGAAAAACAATATCTGCTAGTTTATTTAAATCTGTCATGCTCAATAACCTCTAACTTTTAGCCTTTTCTTTAGCCCATGAATCTTTAAGTGTTACAGTTCTATTAAATACAAGGTTATCTTCTTTAGAGTCTTTATCTAAGCAAAAATAACCATTTCTAATAAACTGAAATCCTTGTCCCAACTTTGCATCTTTTAAAGAAGGCTCTAACTTAGCACCTTTTATGATAATTAAAGATTCAGGATTTAAAACAGATTGATAGCCTTCTTCAACATCATTAGGATTTGGAACAGTGAATAGATGATTATAAAGTCTTATCTCTGCATTAACAGAATGTTTTGCACAAACCCAGTGAATAGTACCTTTCACCTTACGCATATTTGGATTATTAGAACCACTTTTTGTTTCAGGATCATAAGTACAATGAATTTCTGTTACTTTTCCATTTTCATCTTTTACAATAGAATTACAAAGTACATAATAAGCACCTTTTAACCTTACCTCTTTACCTACCGAAAGTCTAAAATATCCTTTAGGTGGTTCTTCCATAAAATCTTCTTCTTCTATATAAAGCTCTCTTGAAAACGGTATTTGTCTATTACCAGCATTCTCATCTTCTGGATTATTTTCCATATCAAGCCATTCTATTTTATCTTCAGGATAATTATCTATTATTAATTTAATAGGTTTTAAAACAGCCATAACTCTTTTTGCTTTTTTATTGAGATCTTCTCTAATACAAAACTCAAGTTGTCCCATATCAACAACATTATGGCTTTTAGCAACACCAATTATTTCACAAAAATGTCTTATAGACTCAGGTGTATAACCTTTTCTTCTAAATGCTGAAACTGTTGGCATTCTAGGATCATCCCAACCTGAAACAAGTTTTGTTTCAACCATTTCACGCAGATATCTTTTACCCATTACAATATAGTTAAGACCAAGCTTTGCAAATTCTATTTGTTGAGGGTGATTTTCAAATTTTAATTCATCTAAAAACCAGTCATAAAGAGGTCGATGATCTTCAAATTCAAGAGTACAAATTGAATGTGTGATTCCTTCAATAGCATCAGAAATACCATGAGCATAATCGTACATTGGATATATACACCATTTATTACCTGTTCTATGATGATGAACTTTTTTGATACGATAAATAGCAGGATCACGCATATTAATATTAGGAGAAGCCATATCAATTTTAGCTCTTAGGATACAAGTACCTTCTTCAAATTCACCATTTTTCATTTTTTCAAATAGTTCAAGATTTTCTTCAACACTTCTATCTCTATAAGGACTATTTTTACCAGCTTCTTTTAATGTCCCTCTATATTCTCTTATTTGTTCTGCTGTTAAATGATCAACATAAGCTTTACCAGCTTTTATTAATTGAACAGCACATTCATATAATTTATCAAAATAATCTGATGCAAAAAATAAATTATCCCATTTAAAACCAAGCCATTCTATATCTTCTTTTATTGAATCTACATATTCAACATCTTCTTTAGCTGGATTTGTATCATCAAATCTTAAATTACAGATACCTTTATAATCTTTTGCCAAACCAAAGTTAAGACAAATAGATTTAGCATGACCTATATGAATATAACCATTAGGCTCTGGAGGAAATCTTGTAGCTACTTTACCCTGATTTTTATTCTGTTCTAAATCATTATCTATTATATGTCTAATAAAATTACTTGGATGAGTCGTTTCAGAGCTACTCATAAACTACAAATTCCTTTCAATAAAAATTTTAATAACAATATATAATATCAGTTTTGATGCACTGTAGCAAAAATATTCATTTAATTTTATACTTGATGTATTCTGTTTTATGATATAAATAACTTAATTATGTAAATGACTTTGGAATAAATCTTTAAAAACTGAATTATGAATGATGAAGAGAAAAAATTTAATGTAAAAGCTGTAATCAGATTTACATTTATTTTTACATTAGTTTTATTAACTATATATTACTATAACGAACTAGATATAAAAAAATACCTAACTAGAGAGAGTGTAGAAGCATTCTTAAAGCCTTTTGGTTATTGGATTCCTTTTATTTATATTGTTATATTTACTTTAGGTATGATGTTTTACGTACCTGCGTCTATATTTTTGGTAACAATAGGAACACTTCTTGGACCTGGTTGGGGGTCTGTATGGGGAATTATAGGTTGTTATCTTGCAAGTTTCATTTTATTTTTCATGGCAAGAAGAATTAATCTACATGGTATAAAAGCAAAATTAGGTAATAAATGGGATAAATTTAATCAAAAATTAGAAGAAGATGGTTTTTTTTACTTAGCTTTAATACGTTCAACATCAATATTTCCATTCTCTGTTATATGCTATGGTTCAGGAATAACATCAATAAGAACAAAAGATTATATTAAAGGAACAATAATAGGTTGTATACCACAAATAATTATATACTGTTATATAATTCCAATGGTAATTTCACAAAGTTTTTCGAATGATAAAGCAATAACAATAGCTATAATTACACTAGTTTGGGCTTCACTATTTGCTATAGCTTATGGATTCCATAAAAGAGAAAAGTTACAGTTACAACTTAGTAGTCAAGACGATTTATAACATAGTACAAAACGTATAATAAATAAATAGGTGAAATAAATACAAAAAAGACCTTTGATATTATGCGTTCTGAAGCTGAGTAGTTATTATTTAAATACTCATTAATTGAATCCATGTCTACACTAAGGAAACTATCTGTGCTCCATATCATATTACGATAAATACTATCTCTTACAAAAAGTAAATAATCCTTAAAATGAAGAAAATAAGCTGTTGCTAATAAACAATAAATCCACATCCACATAAAGTTTAATCTCTTTGAAAAATATTATTTTATTTGATCTTATATTTCTATTCTACTTCATACTATATGACTTTTACACAACTTTTTATCATAAAAAATATGAAGTTTTTAATATAAAACATAAGTTGTATTAATATTTTTTAATATTACTTAACTTTAAATTCCTAATATATAATAATATAGGTTTATTTGTACTTAAACAAAATTGGTTTTAAAAAAGTAATAAAAAAAATATATAAAAACCTTGTTTTTTTTTATTCATTTCTTCTCTTTTTACTTATTCTAGTATTTTACAACCTATATATAAATATTGATATTTATTAAATTAATTTGTAGATTCTTGTTTTAGTAAGTTACTTGTATCTTTTATATCTTTTAGTCTACTTTTTAGAAGATTCATAAGTTTATTTATAACCTCTTCTTCTTTTTCAAGTTGTTCAAGAGATAGTTCTTCAGAATTTTTTTGATACTGGTGCAAAAATTGACCATATATCTGATAGATACTTTCAGGAAGCCAATTAATAGTTGGTGTTTCTTCTATCTTTTGACTTTCATCAATAGGCTTAACTGTGCTTTTTAGATCATTTAGGACATTATCAAATTGAGCTATAGGAATTGCTCTTTCCTCAAGGGTTCTTCTCTCTTCCAACTCCTTATCATAACAACTATCTTTGCTACCAGCACCATAAAATTTACCATCTAATTCTTTAAGATGATCAACCCATCTTCCACATCTATCACACTTTAATTTTCCTTCTCTTTTAAAATCTTGTGATACTTTCCTAAGTTCACTTAAAGATAAATCATCAATATTTTTTTTATTACCGTTTATTTCAACAGGATTTGTTAATATACGTTTTCTATGTTCAGGTTCAAGTTTTAAAATCTCTGTTACTTTTGCAGAACCTAAATAAAGTGATTTACTTAAATCTTCATCTTCACTTAACATAATAAATCTATCAGCAATAGTTGTTGATAAATCAATTTCAGGAGTTCTTAAAAAATCAATGAAACTTGAAAAACCTTTTTCTCTATATAGTTCTTCTGATTTTATAAACTTCAATCTTGATCCTATTTCATAAAAACTTACAGCAGATCTTTCCTTATAAGTTTTTATTTCTTGTACTAATGTATCAAGATTTTTATTTGTTAAATTATTTTCAGTAACTTCTACTGTTGATTCTTGCACTTGGCTCATAAATTATTTTGCCTATTAAACTAATAAATATAATTTTATGTATTCTAGCATATTAAATCGTTCTATAAATTTAAAGATTGGATAAGTTTATTTCTTTGAATTTACAAGCTTTTTAGTTATGTTTCCTTATTTTGCAATCATTCTATGATTAATCAAAAATTAACCTATAATTATACTTAATGAAAAGCAATGACTAGAAAATAAACTATTCAAATAAAATAGAACTAAATTTAAGTTTAAGCAAATTGATTTGAGAAAAATATTGAAGTAGAAGTATTGAGCTTACTAACTATTATCTTATTTTCTCATTACTTTTCACTTTTTACTCGTAACTTAACGCTTCTTCTCTATTAAGATTAAATATCCTTTTTATAAATAGGATTTTTCATTACTTCTCCGTTATCTGCCACTATTGCATAAATATTATCTGCAGCTTGACCAATAAACTTTAAAACCCTTAATTCTCCAATACCTTGAATGTCTCTATCATCTTCATTTAAAGAATCAATACTTTTTACATAGTATTTATAGGTATTATTTTCATAAACCTTAGATACAGCAAAATCTTGAACATTACCAAACCAACTACTTTTTTCTTTCTTTTGTATCTCTTTTGCTTTATTTAAAGCATCCTCTTCACTTGAAAAAGGTCCAGAAACTACTTTATCTAATTGAAAATTACTATTTCCAATTTTCATATCAGTAGAAGTATATATTTGATTCATTTCTCTAGGTTTATCAGCTATATTTCTTCTTGCATTATCACCAAGAAGATTATCTGTAAAATATTTAGATATTGTTCCTTGTGCTAAAGGATCTGTTATATCCCTTTGAGCATAATATTTAATCTGTCCTTGTGGATTATCTTTTGATGGGACTCTCATCTCAACAGAATTAGGAGTACCTTTAGGAACTTCTTTTAACCCCATTCTTGTTTCAAAATCTGACCAACCTTTTTTATTTGGTGTTTTATTATCAATAATATTTTTAATAATCGCAAATTGTTCTTCTATTGACTGTTTACCATTTGCATCAAATTTTGAGTTAAGAAGTGGATTTTTTTTACCTCCACCATCTGTGATGCTCATTGTACCACTCATAGCATCTACCATAGAAGACATTTTACCACCATAGATAGTAGGTTTTTGCAAGATACAAAATTGTTCTTGACACCCTAAAAGTAAATTTCCTTTATGAATTAAAGCATCACCTTTAGCTTTATCACCTTTTTTATAGGCTTCCTTAGCTTTTTTATAACAGGTGAACCCTTCTAATAAATACCCTTGAGGATCTTTTGTATCTTTATCAACAAATATTTTTTTATCGTTTGGTGCTACTGGTTTTCCATAACCATTTTCTTTTAAAGCTTTAACCCCATCCTTACCAGATTTCTCGGCATTTAAATATATTTCAAACGCAGGTACTATATTTTTATATATTAAAGTATTTCCTTCAACTAGACCAGAATGTAAAATATTCATCTCATTTATAGCTTTATCTATAGCTTTGTTTATTCCAGGAAGAGAAAATATACCTAAGCTCATTGCTCCTGTAACTAAAGTATTATCACCAGTTTTAGCTAAGTCTTTAAAACTACTAATTAATAAGTCTTGAACAAAGCTATTACTACTAATGTTTTTAGCAATTTGTACACCCATTATTAGACCTTGTATTCTAGAGTCAGGGTTTGACAATATTTGAGAAAAGGCTTTAACAGCTTTTGTATTATCACTATAGGTTTTATTACCTTCTTTAAGTGTTTTTAGAGCCTCTATTGTTCCTTCAACAGTTTTTATCTGATAACCTGCTTCAGTTGAAGCATATTTACCAAAAGTCATCCAATTTGCAACAGGTTCTTTAGTATTTATATACTCAGTAAATAACTTATCTGTTTGAGAATAGGTTTTATTAATAATTTTATTAGCCTGAACACCTGTTAAACCGACCTCACCTGCTCTCCAATTTTGAGCTTCATCTATATTACTTTTATAATCAATTATAGATTTTATATCACTGCCTTTAGTTTTAAACTCTAATGATTTAGTAAAAGCTTGATTATTTGATACTTCTGGTTTAGATGTAAGAAATTTATCTAATGTCTTAAAGGCAAAATTATTACTTGTGCTTATTTTTGAAGTAACACTTGTTGCGTTTATATTTTGTTGATTTTTGGGTGTAATTTTTAAATCATTATTTTGATTTCTGCTTACACTAAAATTACACATAATTGCCTCTATAATAAAAAATCTAAATCTCTGATATTATAATATTTTTATAGAGAAAAAAAACTAATACTTTCTTAAGTTTTTTCTCAAAATAATAATCTCTTATAGAATAGTTTTACAAATATCACTTAAATTGAAACGTAATAATATTTAATTATGTTAAAATAACTTATCATATTTTCAGATTATAAATGATATAGGAAAGATCATAAAAATGTTGAAAAAAATAATAATTTCTTTTCTTATATCTTTATCTTATTGTTCATACTCGTACTCTATGGAAAATCAAATGTATACTAATTACCTTAAAGATGAAAAAATAATATCAGAGAATATTTTAAAAGATTTATCATATGAAAGTTTAGAAGTTACAAGTATTGAAAGCTTTCTAAAAGACAAAAATTTAAAAATCAAAGATGAACAGATTAAAGATTTTTTAAAAGTTTTAGAAAAAGACAATAAAGTAAGTTTTAGAAACAAGTTATCTTTTTATCTCAGATTCTATAATCTATTAGATGAAAATATAACTACTGAAATAAAAAATAAGTTTAAATCTAATGAGAATTTATATGGTGAATATAATTATAATTTTATAAAATACTATAACTTTATTCCTTCTGAGGATAGAAAAGAACTAGTTTCAATAATAATTAAAACTTGTAAAGAATGTTCATTAGAAAATATATTGATTTTAGAATATGATAAAAAAAATCTTGAAAAATACATTTATCAAAATCACAATCAAGAATATAAATATAATCCTGATGAATTATTAACAAAGTTATACTTTTCTTTAGATAGAGATATTGAAGATAAGCTATTTTCAGATATAGATATAAAAAGTAATCAAAATACAATTAGTGAAAAAATGATAAGCTTTATTTTCTTTAACTATTCAAAATTACCTCATAAGTATATAAATTTATTAGACAAGTCGATTAGTAGTCCAAATAACTTTATTTTTATTGACTATCTTTCAAATCTTAAAGATAGTGATTTACATTTATATAAAAAAATACCTATAGAAAAGATAAACCAAATCAATTATATGGTTTTTGAAAATTTAGTTTCTAATAAATCTGATTCTCCATTTAAATATAATTTTAATCATGTGTTTTATTATATTGAAAGATATGATTCTTTATCTAAAGAACAAAAGAAAATATTTAAAAAATTTTTAGAGTCTAAAAAAATAGATTCTGTTTATCCAGATTATATAATAAGAACATATAATAAAATAGACAAAGATATAAAAAATATTATTTTTAATAAATTTATCCTAAATGATGAAAAATTTGATATTTTTTTCAGTTATTTAAGTAATATATCATTTTTCTCAGACAAAGAAATTGAACAAATTGAAAATAAAATCAAGGAAAAAAATAAATTTAAGAATTTTTTTCAAGCATTTGAATATGTTTATAGAGCAATCCCTGAAAAATATAGAACCAAAATAATAAATCAATATTATAAGAATAAAGATTATCAAACCTACATTTCATCAGCATTGATAAAAAATTATGAAATTCTTGATAAAAGCTCAAAACAAATTCTTTTAACACTACTTGAAAAAAATATTGGTTTAGATAAAGCTTTTAGGCATTTATTAAATAAAAGAATTAATGATAAGTTATCAAATTATCTACTAAAAAATATTAATAAAATTTCAACAGAAAGTATCTTAATAACATTGTTTGAAGTAGATTATAGCCTTAATGATAATGAAAAAAATATTATTTTGAATGAATTAGTAAAAAGAAATGATATTAAAGGACAGTATCATGTAGATTATGAAGAAGGTCAAGAAGATTTTATAGTATCAGAAAAATTTGAAGAATATAGAAGTTTATTTGACAATGATAAACTTATTGATAAGATACTAACTAAAATACCTAAAACTAATAAAAATGAATCATTATCTAAATCATTTAATCGTTTTTCAGATTTCAATGATAGTAATTTACCCCATAAACAAAAGCTTGAAATAATTGATTTTTTTATAAAAGAAAATAAGTTTATAAATAGTATATTAGTCTTAATCAATGATAAGTTTGACTCTTTTAGTGATAATGAAAGGAATCATATTATAAAGTCTATTCTAAAAGATAAAAAATTTGATACATCTTACTTAGCTTATCTATTACTAACTAAGTTTGATAATATACCTTTAGATATAAGAAATACAATTATAGATTTAATTTATAAAGAAAGGAAGAATAATGTATTTATAAGTTCTTTAATGTTTGAACATTTTGATAAAATACCTAAAAATATATTAAATGATTATATTGATTCTTATCTTACAGAAATATCATCTAAAACTCCTCCTAATAATGACTTAACAAGTCCAGAATATCAAAACTATATTAACAAATCAATGTCAAAAGAGATTGAAGATACATTAAATGAAGAGTCAAATATAACTTTTGGAAATTTTGAAAATAATTCTAAGGTAGGGCAAACGATTAGTAATTTAAGAACAACATTAAGACCAAATCCAAAAGAATTTTATTTTGTTGCATCAATATTAAAGCATCAAGATAAGTTAAATTTAAAACAAAAAGATTTATTAGAATCTATCTTATATACAAAAAATATTTCTTTCGCAAATAATGACTTTTATATGTGTGCAATTGACTTTTTAGAGTTTATGGAAGTAAAGCAAAGAGATAAATTTTTAGAAAACTTACTAAATACAAATGATGGTAAATCAACAATTATAAATTTTATGATAAAAAATAAAACAGATATAATTAACTTAGTTGATAAAACAGATGCTGATTTTATTAAAAGAGTACATAATCTTCAGGAAATTTTAGAAAAATATATAGTTAATAGTTTAAATAGTGATTATTCTAAAAAAGAGAATTTAATATATTTTTTCTTATCTAATATGTTAAGTATTGAAGATAAATACTTAAGTAACTCATTTAAAAATATTATAAAAAATACTATAAATAGTGCTGATATAAAAAAATTAAACAATTTATTTTCATACTTATCAAATAGAGAAGAATTTTCATCTAAAAATTCAGAATATATAAAAGAATTATTAGTACAAAGACTATTAAAAGAAAAAGAACATTCTTATCAAAATATTTGGTTTAGCTAAAATATTTAATCAAAATAAGGATAATAAATATATTAGTGAAATATTAAATAAAAATATTGATAAAACATTAACATATATAATGTTAAACTATAATTCTTTTGATGAAAAAAAAATTAATTTTATCGACTTTGCTTTAAAAGATAATAAATTTGATATTTTAAATTCATACTAATATTATTGAGGTTGTTTAACCTTTTTTGCTTAAAAAAAGTTGTAATAAAATGTATAAAAATATTATTACAACCAAGTGAAACAGATAGATATGATAGCAGAAAAACATTTGATAGCTTTATAAAAACCCAATTTATCAAAATAAAAGAGGATTTGCAATAACATATCCATTATTAGGGATATTTAATTGCATTTGTTATAGGTTAAAAACAGGATGTCAATGGAGAGAATTACCAATAAGACAATTTTTTGAAGGAGATTGTCCTAGTTGGCAAACTATTTATTACCATTTTAATAGATGGTCAAATAATGGAGATTTTTAAAGCATTATGGGAAAAGGTATTAATAAAGTTTAATTCTATATTAGATTTAGATGTAATAAATTTAGATGGTAGCCATGCCAATTGCAAAAGAGGTGGGGGAGAAAGTAGACTTTCAAACTAGAAAGAAAGCCCAAACAACAAATATGCTTTATTTAACAGATAGAAACGGCTTACCTTTTGGGTTGTAGTGAGCCAGAAAGTGGAAATCATCATGATAGCTATAATTTAGTCTTATAGTCTAAATTTACTTTGACTCCATTTATTTCTAAAATATCAAGATTTCCAGCTTTAAATGCAGATAGTGGTTTTGATAATGATATATTAAAGGAGTTTTGTATTGAAAAAGGTATTATCTTAAATGTTTATAAAAATGTTAGAAACAATAAAAATAAAGATATTGTTAAAATAAAATATAAACAGATATATAAGGAAAGATTTGTAGTAGAAAGATTTTTTGCTTGGTTAGATAGTTATAAAGCTTTATTAGTTCGATATGAAGTTAAATCTATAAATTGGCTACAACTTAATTATTTGGCTTTTTCTATTATCTTTTTTAAAAATATTATGAAAGGTTAAACAACCTCCATCTAAATCTAATATAGAATTAAACTTTATTATACTTTTCTCATAATGCTTTAAAATCTCCATTATTTGACCATCTATTAAAATGGTAATAAATAGTTTGCTAACTAGGACAATCTCCTTCAAAAAATTGTCTTATTGGTAATTCTCTCCATTGACATCCTGTTTTCAATTTATAACAAATGCAATTAAATATCCCTAATAATGGATATGTTATTGCAAATCCTCTTTTATTTTTTGATAAATTGGGTTTTATAAAGCTATCAAATATTTTTTCTGCTATCATATCTATCTGTTTCACTTGGTTGTAATAATATTTTTATACATTTTATTACAACCTTTTTTAAACTAAAAAAAGGTTAATTCACTAATATTATTAAATAACTTAAACTCAATGAATAAAGAAGAATTTAATACTTTATTAAGTAAATTATGGTTTAGAGCTAATGAAAATAATAAACAATATTTAATTTACTCAATGATATATAATTATCATAATTTATCAGAGCTTATGAAAAAAGAGTTAATTAATTCTACTAATGATGTGTATTTATCAAAAGATATTGCAAAAGCTTTGCTTATAAAAGATATAAGTGTAGATAAAGACTTTAAATTTGATTTCATAAAAAAACTTGGACAAATTAAAAATCATCAAGATGTATATATAAGATTATTAACTAAAAACTATTTAGATTTGGATAATGATTTAAAAAGTACTTTATTTCAACTGATTAAACAAAAAAGTTTTAATAATATATTTATTCAAGAAAAAAGTAAAAATAATATTATATTATATAAAAATTTCCTTGATGATATTTTTAACGATAAAAACTTAGTTTATGACTATTTTATTTTACAATTTACAAAAAGTGAATTTTTCATAGAAAATTTAGATGAAAAATATTCTAAATACTTTAATGAAATTAAATCTAAAATTGATATAATTTATGCTGATAAAGTTAAAAATCAAGGCTTTGATAACAATCTAGTTTTTTCGGAAAGTAATTTATCAGAAAAAATAATTATTTATAAACATTGGGATTTATTAACACCTGTTCTAAAACAAAAACTTAAAGAATTACTATATAATGAGCAAGTTATGTCAAACGGTATTGGGCTTGTAATGCTTTTTAGGGGTTACAATGAAAATGATGATAATATCACAGGCTTTGACTTCCTAAGTGACTTATCTAAAATTTTAAAAGATGAGATTAGAGCTAATCCTAGTTTTCTTACTAAAGATCTTATCAATGATTTATTTAGTGATAATATATTAAGACTTTATCTAACAAAAGAAATTATATTAGCTATTAATAGTAATAAAATTCCTAATTACTTATCTAAAGAAACTATTCTTAGCTTAACAGAGTTACAAATAAATAATAATCCTGAAAATACCAAAATATTAAGTAATTTTTTAAGTAAAAACTTAAACAAAGATGATTATAAAGATATTATTATTGAAACACTTAATTTAAAAGAAGAATTTTCTCATGATAAATATCAAAAATATTTAAAAATAATTAATCTGTTTCAGAAGAATTAATCTAATTTCTTGAGTACTTAAAATCTCTTATATTTATACTTCTATCAATTATAGGTGTTTTATTTTTTCCTTCACTTGTCATTACATATATTTTTTCGAGAATACCTGAAAAATTATATATTAATAAACAAGGCTGGTCTGATTTTTATAAAACTCAAGAATATTTAGCTAGTTATGGAAAATTTTTTAATGATGAAATAAATGAAGATGATATTTTAAAACCTAATTTTGAAGATGCTTATACTATTGATTGGTGGAAAGATATTTATATTGATAAATCAGAATTTTTCTATATCTTTGATGCACTATTATCTAGACCTTATGGAAATACTGAGAATGAAAATTGGCAATCATGGAAAAGTTTTAATGAAAAGAAGAAGATCATGATGCTGAAATAGAATTTAATAAAAATAACTATATAAAAATTTAGTTTTAGAACTGATTTAAGATTACAAGTAAACCTCTTTTTTACACTTATAGTTAAACTTTGCCAAAAATATAAGTTACTATTAATGGACGATTCAACAGGAATTTTGCCAACTACTCTTAACATATAAATATAAATATTTTTAAAATCAGATGCAGGAAGGTTTGTATATAACCCTGATAAATTTTTAGATGAACTAAATCCTGATGATTTTAATTGATAAAGTTAAATAGTTTTACAAATATCACTTAAATTTTAAACTAATTTGTATTAGTATTTTATAGATTATAAAATATTATATTTTTATTATGGCAAATTATTTTCCTTTTCTATAAAAAGAAAGGGTATGGGATAGATTAAAAATTATATGAAAGCAAGAATATTATTTTTCTTGATTGTTGGTATTTTATGTGCAATAGAATATTATAATTATTATCTTTCTAAAGGTTATTCTATTGTTATTGCTTGTATGTTAATTATTGGATTAAATGTCTTATATATGACTAGAGCAAAACTTAAATATAAAGCCAGAAAACAACCTTATGCACCAGACTTTAGACCTTTTGTAAGTATGATAGTTCCTGCAAAAAATGAAGAGAAAGTAATAGCAGAAACTGAAAGAGAACTTATGAAAGTTGTTTATCATAATGATGATGGAACTCCTAATTATGAATTAATGGTTGTTGATGATGCCTCTACAGATTCTACATTGCAAATATTACAAGAATTACAAACAGAATATCCAAATCTTAGAGTTCATCATAGAGAGCAAGTGCCACATCCTAGTAAAGCAAGTGTTTTAAATGACATAATAGATAAATGTAAAGGTGAAATACAAGCTATTTTTGATGCAGATGCAAGAATATCACCTAATTTTTACAAAGGATTGTTCCTTATCTTTATGATCCAAAAGTTGGAGGTGTACAAGCACAAAAGAAAATTTCAAATCCAGATATTAACGAATTAACAGGCAGTGCTCAAGATGATGAAATGATTATGCTAATGTCTTTAGGTGAGAATCAAGATTTAGCAGAAGGTGCTGTTGATATGCGTGGAAATGGAATGATTGTTAAACGCTCTGCTGTTAAAGATGTTGGCTTATGGAATGAAGATGCTTTAACTGAAGATTTAGATATGAGTGCAAGGTTACATCTTAATAATTGGGATATTAGATATTGTCCAGATATAGATGTTAGGGAAGAAGCTGTAACTACTCTTAAAGCTCTTTATAAACAAAGAAAAAGATGGGCTGAGGGTGGCATAAGAAGATATTTAGATTATATGCCATATTTTTTAGAAGCAAAAACCCCTATTTTAAAAAAGATTGATATGATTTCATTCTTTTTATCTTTCTACTTTCCTGTTTGGTTTTTTATTGGTTTAATGTTTACAATTATAGGAACAATACAATCAGGGGAGTTAAAAATTGCTCTTGTTGTTTATTTCTTTATTCTCTTTGCTTTTGTTATGATGATTAATACATTTAGTGGATTAAAAAAAGCAGGTGTAAAAAAGAAAAGATCTTTATTTTATAGAACTATTAGAAGTGCATTATTTAATAGTCATTGGCTAATTGTTATGCCTGTTGTTAGTTTTAAAATATTATTTTCTTGGAAAAAAACAGCTTGGGTTAAAACAGAACATCATGGTCATGGAGAAAATACACATTAAGTTTTTTGAGCGAAATATTAAGTAAAACTACTATTTTTAATCAAAAAAGAATAGCTCTTATAGTAGTTATTTTAACTTTTTTACATGGAATTTTTTCTACAGGTTTTATGCCTATTTTAAATAAAGAACTAGGATTAGAGTCTTCATTTCCTTTTGCTCTATATTTTTTAGGAATCTTATTAGGACAATCTTTAATTTATAAGTATACAAAATTAAGTTATACTTTAAAACTTTTTTTTATCTATGAAACCTTATTCGGTTTCTCTTTACTCTTTATGTCTATATTTAGTAATAAACTAGGGTTTAATATTGGTAGACTTTTAGAAGGTCTTTTTGCTGGTTTATCTACTCCTTTATTATTTAGTTTAATTATTAATTTAAAAGATATTTATACAGAATCAAAAAGATTAGCAATCTTTAATTCTTTAACAGCTATTGGTTTTGTTTTAGGGCCTTTAGTTATATCAGAATTAATTAATAATATTCCTTATAAAATTTGTTTAGTAATTTTTGCATTAATATTTATAATAATTTCCTCAATATTTAGTTTTTATAAAACACCTGAACCAGACTTAACATTAAATGAAGAAACTAGTTTAAAAAATATTTTGATAAGTAAAGACAGTTTTGGAAAATTCTCTACAATGTTTTTAGCAAAATCTTTTTATGGTTTCTTATTAACTTCTATTCCTTCTTTTTTACTTGTATATATAAAAGAACAAATATCTATTTCAAAAATTATTTTATTATCAGCTTTTATTTTTGTTATTGGTCAAATTATTATTGAAAATATTATAAAAAAATTTCCAAAAGAACATTTAGAAGTATATTTACCTGTTTTATTAGCAATTTCATTATCTTTGTTTTTTTATACTCAAAGTATCAATTTCATTTATTTAGCTTGTTTTATACACTCTATGTTAGCTTTTCTTGGTTATCTAAATTTTAGTCTTAAAACAACAAGTCTTAGAGAGTTTGCATTATTTAATTTAATAACAGATCCTGCAATGGTTATAGGTGCATTTTTAGCAACTATAGGTGTATCAGGAATTTGGGTAATAATTCTAATTATGTTTATTCCTTTTATAAGGATAATTTTATTATCTGAACATAATACAAGAGCTGAAAAATTAATCCCTTTTATTGGGTTTATTACCCTTTACAAGCTTTTTAGAAAACATCGTAACCCATGTTTAATTCCTGAAAAAGATATTTTAAAAGATTATTTATTTGATAGCTTTGAAAGCAATATAAAATATGAAAAATCTGTAAAAATAATTTTTACTGGTGATTTTTGTCCCTCTAATTATAATCATAAATTAAGTAATGATTTAAAAGTTTTATTAAAAGAACATGATTTAAGAATTATCAATTTAGAAGGTTTATCAGGTAATTTTGATAAAAATAGTAATTTTTCTCATAATATCTCAGAGGATTTATTTAATAATATTATAGGAAATAGAGAAAGTATAAATTTTAATTTAATTTCTTTTGTTAATAATCATGTTTTAGATCTAGGTGTAGAGAATTATAATAAAAATCTAGAATTATTAAAATTAAATAATATAGAGTTTTTTAACTCAGAATTATATATAAAAGAGGTAAATAATTTAAAAATAGGTTTTTTTGCCTTAACTTTTGCTAATAATTTCTTTTGGAGAAAAAATAAGTTTGTAAAAACGGTTAAACCAGAGGAAATTATTAGTAATAAATCTAAACAAGATGAAATAAAGTTTTTAATATCAAATTATAAACAAAAAGTAGATTTATTAATTCTATCTTATCATTGGGGGTATGAATCTGAATACTTTCCATCTAGTATACAAAAAGAGTGTTTTAAACTTTTAAATGAATTTGGTATTGATATATTATATGGTCATCACTCACATATAATTCAGGGTTTTAGATTGAATCAAGAAAAAGATAAAAATGACTCATTATGTTTATATAGCTGTGGTAATTTTATAAATGATCCAGAAATGACTGAAAAAATATATACTCAAGGTATTTTATATTCTATTGAGATCGTAAAAGTTGATAATTATTTTAAAATAAATAAAGTTAAACCATATTTTACAGATATAAAAAATATAGATGATAATATTAAAGAAATACAGATTATAGAAAATAACAAATCATTATCATATCTCAATTGGACAAAATATAAAATATGACTAAGATATTAGAATTACTATCTCATTTTATTTATAAAAATAAATCAATTATTTCATCAATATGGTTTATTAGTTTAATTGTATTTATTTATATTCTTAGTAGTCAAAATAATATTATTGAATCAAAAGTTGATGGTGTACCAAATACTGATGCTGCTTATGTTGAAAAGCTTTTAAAAGATGATTTTAATATTAACCAAGAAGCATCATTTGCTTTATTAGTTGAAGGCAAAAAGAATATAGATTCTCTAAAAAAAGAGCTTTTAGCAAGATATTTAAGTATTGATAGATTTAATACAATAGATGATGGTAGAAAGCATGATTATTCTCTATATCATGTAAGATTTAAAGCTGATTTTTCACCAAGAGAAGCTCAAATATTAATAGGAGAAATAAGAAAAACTACTAAAGATTGGGAATCTAAAAATAATACTAAAGTTTATATTACAGGCGATTCTGCATTTTTTTATGATACTAATACAGGAGGAGAAAATGATTCTAAACGTAATGAAAGAATAGCTTTATTAATATCATTTTTTATTCTTATATATACTTTTGGAGGGATTTTAACAGCTTTTTTACCTTTAATTATAGGAGCAACAACTTTAATATATTTAAATGGTTTTATAAGTATATTTGGTTTAGAAAATAATACTCTATCTCAAACATTAAATAGTCTTATAGGCTTAGGGTTAGCAATTGATTATTCTTTATTTATTATTAGCAGATTCAGGGAGGAAAAGGATAAAAATGATTTACAACAAGCGTTAACAAAGACTCTAACTAGTGCAGGAAAAACAATCTTTTTTTCATCATTAATAATGCTTATAAGTATAAGTGTTTTATTAATACCAGATGTATCATCTAGTAGAACTGTTGTAAAAAGTATATTATCTGTTGTTCTTGTTTCTTCATTTGCATCTTTGTTTTATTTACCTGCATTTTTAGCCTTCTCTAATAGATTCTTAGATAAACCTAAATTTTTAACTAATTTAATAAAAAAATATGATAGATACCATTTTTGGAGAAAATATGCCTTTCATATAGTAAATCATCCTAAAAGATATTTTTTACTTTCTATATCTATTCTAATATTCTTGGCTTACCCATTACTTAATATAAAAATATTAGAGCCTATGCAGTCTATGGCTCCTGCAAACTCAGAGTCTAGAATTGCATATAATATTTTAAAAAATGATGGTTGGGGTGGTGAGTTAGTTCCTGTAATAATTGCTGTATAAAATAATAAGGGTAATTTTTATAGTCAAGATTTTATTAAGTATTTATATAGATTTACAAGCGAATTAGAAAAATTACCCGAAGTAAGTTCAGTTAATAGCTTAACTTCTTGGAATAAAGATTTTAAGTCTGAGGAATATATAAATTTTTATACAAGTATTTATCCTTTCACTATTTTTCAAAATAATAATTTATCTCAATTAATAAATAAAAAATCAAATACTACACTAATTTTTGTTAACGCAAGAAATTTAATGAATATGTCTGAGATAACTAATATCATAGATTTTTCAATAAACTATTCAAAAAATAACCCAGCTTATAAAATATATACAGGTGGTATTGTTGCAAGAGCAAAAGATTTTACAAGAGAACTTTATAGACCTTTAAAATTGATGATTTCTATTGTTATATTAGGAATTTTTATAATTCTATTTCTTTATATGAAAACTCCAATATTACCATTAAAAGCTTCGATAATGAATTTTATTCCAATATTAAGTTCTTTTGGTGTTCTTACTATGGTTTTTCAATATGGTTACCTAAGTGATATTTTAGGAACACCTCATAATGGTTCTGTTTCTAATATGATTCCATTAATATTATTTTGTGTGATATTTGGTTTAAGTATGGATTATGAGGTTTTGATTTTAAGTCGTATTACAGAACATTATCACAAAACAGGTGATGTTAAAGAATCTGTTGTAGAAGGTATTGCAAAAAGCAGTCAGATAATTACAGGTGCAGCCTTAATTTTACTTGGTGTTTTTGTACCTGGAATCTTTTCAAATTCTCCTTTGGTAAAAGAAATATGCTTAGGTATAAGTGCAGCAATATTAATAGATGCAACTATAGTTAGATTAGTTTTAGTACCAAGTTTTATGATGCTTTTAGGAAAATATAATTGGATTGGTTCTGAAAATAGATTCAAAATATAGTAGATTATAAAAATCATTTAAATTTAAAATTATTTATGACATATTCTGTTTTTTCTGGATCAAGTATCAAATCTGATAAATATTCATTTGATAACTCTTCTGGTAAATATGATTGAAATTTTGAATACTCTATTTTAGGAAAAAATCTTGATATTCTTTCAATAAATGTTTCTGAAAAATAATACTTTGGATTCTTTTTGAACTTTTCTATATATTCTAATATTTCACTAGATTTAATTTCTTTGTGTATAACTATTTGATAACCATTTACTTCAAAAGTTTCAAACTTTAGATAATATTTCAACATTAATGCTATTGTATAATTAACCTTATTTCCACAAAATGTAAATATTAATGTTTTACGTTCTGTTTCTTTAATTATAATTTCACCTGATTTTTGTATTGAATCTATTTCTTGAGCTTGAAAACCTTTTAAATAATTTAACTCTTTTGGATTTAGATTAGTGATTTCTAATTCACCTGAAATTATTTTTATATACTCTTGACATATTTCATAAGTTAAAAGTATTGGTTGACCACTCCATTTTGGAAGACTTGCTTTTTCTGCTTTTTCAACATGAATTACTTTATTTTTTTCATCAATATCAATTACTTCCCAACTATTACCAGATAAATAAAATGTAGGATTATTACCCATACTAAAAACAAACCATGCCTGAAGTGTACCTATTTCTTTATTTTTATACTTTATTGAAAATTCTTCAACAGTTTCAAATACTGAATACAATTTTTTAAAATGCTGAAATTGAAATCTTTTTTCACCTTCTAAACCTAAGTATAATTTTGTTCTGCTATTTTTTTCTAAAATTTTCATAGTAATTAAATGATTAATTAGTTTTTCATAAGACTCTTTATCTATACCAGAAAAGCAATAAACATCATGCAAAAGATCAAATAAATTATCTTGGTAAATACCAGCTTCTTGAACAATTAAAGAAATTATTTGATGAAAATATATATGATAAGCTCTTTTTGAAACAGTTATATTTTCAACCCAGCCTTGATTAGATAAAGACTTTATAGCAAGAGCTAAAATAAATTTCTCTTTTTCAGAAACATAAAATGTCATCTCTGATTTTGTATTTGCTCTTCTTCCACTTCTACCAATTCTTTGTAAATATGAAGAAACTGTACTAGGAGAATCTAATTGTAATACAGAGTCTAAATCTCCAATATCAATTCCTAATTCCATAGTACTTGTACAGATTATACATGAAGGTTCTGATTTTAATCTAAATGATTCTTCTGCAAGATTTCTAAATGTTTTATCCATAGAAGAGTGGTGAACATAAGTATTTTCCATTACAGATTTTAACATTGTATGTATTCTTTCTGCATCTCTTCTTCCATTTACAAAGAAAATAGTTTTTTTATCTCCAAAACTTTGATAAATATTCTCTATAAATTCTTCTTCTTGGTTATAAACAAAAATATTTAAATTCCTATCTGTTTTTTTATTGCTTAAAGGATTAATAACAATTCCTTTTCTTTTACTACTTCCTTTTAGCCATGTTCCTATAATACTTGGGTTACCAACAGTAGCAGAAAGACCTAATCTTTGAATATCAAATTTCGAGTATGTTTGTAATCTTTCTATAATTGATATTAAATGATAACCTCTGTCACTATCAGCAAAAGAATGGATTTCATCAATAATAATAAATCTTAAATTTCCAAATAAATCACCTTTATCATAACTATCACTTAATAAAATAACTTCCAAAGATTCAGGAGTTATCATAAGAATTGAACAAGGATTTTTGCAAAATTTTACTTTTTGAGATTTACTTACATCTCCATGCCACTTAAAAGCATCTTGATATATAGCTTTTGAAAGTTTTTTTAATCTTATTTCTTGATTATTTAATAAAGCTTTTATTGGTGAAATATATAAAGTTGTTACCCCTGTTATTTTTTCATCATATATAGTATTTAAAACAGGGAAAAAAACTGACTCAGTTTTACCTCCAGCAGTAGGAGCAAGAGCTATAATATTTTTACCTTGTAAAACTTCTGGTATTACAGATTCTTGTATATCAGTTAGTTTATTCCACTTTAGATCATTAGTTATAAACTTTTTTACTTTATCATTTAGCAGGTTAAAAGATGTCATAATTTCTTCCTATAATATTCTATTGATAATTTATATCATGTATTTATTACAAAAAAATTTTCTATATTGTTAAAGTTAAATAATTTAAATATGAAACAGTTTTTTATATAAAAATATCTTCATAAATTTTTTTGACATTAAAAAAAAAAGTAGTTATAATTTCTAACAATTGAATGTTTGAATTAATATTAAATACAATATAAATTAGATATTCATTAAATTTGAGGATGATCTAGCTTGGTGTTTTTCACCGTGGTTGATGTTGCGTCAACCGAGAATAATCTTATTATGTAGAGCACAAGGAAAGCTATTCCAGAATTTGCTTCGTACAGTAGGTACTTACTATTAAAAGTGAGCTGAACCAACCCTTCGGGTTTCACTTTAAACAGTAAGTACCTACTGTACGGCAAATTCAGTGAGCTTTCCGTGTACCGAGAATGAAGTAGATAACCTCAGTTATCAATAATGATTTATAAAAATATAAATCATTATTGATACTCCTAAAAGGAACTAAAATGGGATTAAACTTAATTGAATAATAAATCTAAATAACCTTTTTGTTATTTTTAGAAAAGATATTAATACATTTTTATAACAAACTTACGTTATAATTCAAATTCTAAAGATAACATAAAATCTTATACTATTTCTATATTAATATTTGGGGATCAGAAAAAATAAATCTTAGGAGAAAAATATGCAATTTACTATAGATGATATTTCAAATGCTTATGACATAAATGAGATAGATTTTTCGAATTTATTTATGCTAATAGCATGTTCTGATTATTGCAAAAATATAGATGAGTCAGTTACAGAAACACCATTAACAAAATATTTTGATATGGTAAATAGTGATGATTTTAAAAAATTATCAAATATAGAAAAGGCAAGATTTAGTATTCAACAATTTAAACTAATAGAAGCAGAAGATACAGTTAATATTCCAGAAAGATATAAACTTTATAGGGTTATGTTAAAAATGTGGAAAAATAACTCTCTCAATGATAGAAAACATTTAAAATTAATAATTTCACAGGCTCCTTTACTTTTTGGTGTATGGAAAGCAATAAAAAAAATATTTAAAGAAGCAGAAGCTAAAAATGATACTGATATATTAGGTGCAATTTCTGCAAGACTAGATATTGCTTATTCAGAACAACAACATAATAGTGAGGTTGGACGTGGAACAATTATTTATTTAGTTAGAAGAGCATGGCGTTATTTAAGAAATATTGGAAAAAACTTTCCTAGTTTTTATTGTCAATCAGTAGTTGATTTTTTAAAAGCTTATCCAGAGAATATTAATTGGAAAAATACATGGATATTAAATCATATATTTTTTCATAAATCAAAAAAATATAATTCTAAAAACTTTAAATACAATATAAAATTTGATGATTTTAATAAATATAAAGCATTTCCTGACTTATGGAAAAGATCTCCTAATCCATTGATAAGACTTTTAGAAGAATCACAATCTTCTTATATTTTTAAATTTGCAGTTTCTTTATTAAAAAATGAACATCTAATTAGCTTAAGAGATATCAGCGAAATAACATTATTAAGACTATTAAAAAAACAAAACCCAGAAGTTGATGAGTTTTGTGTTTGGATATTTAACACAGTACCAAGATTTGAACAATCAAAATTAAAAGAATTGGGGTTGCATGATGCAATTATTGAACTTTTTAAATCAACTAATTCATCAGCTTTAAATTTTGCATCAACTTATGCAAGAACTTATGCAAAAGATTTACCTTTAAATCAAGTTATTGAGCTTATAAATCATGAAAATAAAGAGGTTAGAGACTTAGCTATATCATTTATTATGGAAAGAGATCCAAGAAAAGATGTAGGGTTGGATTATTGGCCTAAATTACTAGGAACTAAATATGGAAATTTACTTGCGGAAGAATCTATTATTAAAAATTTTTCATCTAAAGAATTAACTAAAGATTGGTTTTATAAAAACT
>JAXLXG010000038.1:0-49364 GCA_046328075.1 Candidatus Sericytochromatia bacterium | reverse complement strand
GACTTTAGGTATTTCAGGCAAAAAAACCTCATGTTTATTTTTGCTAGATGATTTAAAAGATCAGGTTATGGGAGGCGAATTACAATTTTTAAAAGAAAAATATTTATCTACAATGGATGAAATTGGATTAATTGTTGAAGGTCCTGGTTGCTGGCATCCAACTTTTCCAGCATTAAATAATCATATAAATATATTAGTAGCAACGGGAATTGATATTATTAGTAACCAAATTAAAAATACTGATGCTTTCTCAGTTATTTTAAAACGAAATGAGATTAATTTATTACAACCAGGAAGTATTGTTGAAATTTTATGGTCAAAAAATCATCCGTAAAAATTCCCTTAAAATGGAAATCCAATTGTGGAACTTATACAGTGAATATAACATCAGATTGCTTAATTAAAATAATTAACATAGCAAAATCAGCTCATCCTAAAGAAATAGGCTCATCATTAATTGGTTACTACTCAAAAGATGGTTTCGATGCTTATATTACAAATATTGTAGAAATTTCTAATGATTCAAAGGGAACTAATAACCGTTTTATAAGGGGAACTAAGGGGTTAAAAAAATTCTTCTCACAGCTTAAATCAACGCAAAACCAACACTATATTGGTGAATGGCATTCACACCCAGACTATTACAGTATTCCTAGCAATATTGATGATAATTCACAATTTGATATTTCAAATAATGAAAAAGTTAATTGTCCTGAATGCTTATTATTAATCATTGGAGGAGATTTTTTTAAAGAGCCTTCTTTAGGAATTTTTGTTTATTCAAAAGTAAAAGGTAGAATTAATCTTAACCCTGATACTGAGGGAAGTTTTTTCAAATACAATACAAAAATTTAAATACTAGAATTCCAAATTTTTGCATTATATTCTATTTTTGTTATTTAGATAAGTTATTTATTTTTTGCAACATCCTGATCAATATTATTAGATATTCTTTCCAATCGAGAAAATAACTTAGGAGATTCTTTTTCTATCTTTTTCAAAGACTCATTAAAACTCAAAGTCCTAAACTCTGAATAATAAAGATAAACACTAAAACCATAACGTTTTGAATAACCTTGCATTGCATTATAATGCCATTGTTTAAAAGCTAAACATAAACTTTCAGAATAATTAGACATTTTTACTTACCTCTAATTATATTTGACTATCAATAATACTAAGCTGAAAAACTGAAGCTTTAATTAAAGAGTTACAAGACTCAGCAGATGTAGATTTATTATTATTTTCTGAAAAAGAATAAGCTTTTGCTTTAGGATGAGCTTGTGATTTACCTTGAGTAGTAGAATGACCATAAGTATCTGGTAACCAGTTTTTCCCTTTACAGGCAATAATATTAAACTGTTCATAAAGAAATTTATCTTTGAACTCTAAATGTAAAGTACCTTTTTTAAAGATTTTAAATTTAAAAAACTCGCTATCATACCAATTACCAAAAGCCAGATCACTATTTCTCATTCTACTCACAACAGATTCAATACTATTATTTTTAATATCAGTGAATTTTTTACCTGAAACAAAACAAAGTGCTTTTTCAATGTCTAATAGCTTTTCTCTTGTAGAGTAATGAATTGAAGGTTTACCAAGCCAATTTTCACAAGCATAAGGTAAAATACATTTTTTATTAACTTTCCACATATCATTAGTACACCAGCCTTCAGTATGAACTCTATTATCTTTATGGTATTTTGTAAGAATATCAAAAGCTTCTATAATACAATTCTGTTTAATACTTTTAAGACTTAATAATAATGACTCCAAAAGATTTTCTATATTCTCAACAGTAAAAGATATTGATGCTTGTTTACCTTTAGCTTTTTCTATATCTTGCCTAACTGAAGATGTAACATAATTACTTACTTTTGTTTGATTTAAGATATTATTCCAAGCAAAGTTTCTTACACTACGAATAAACCTTTCATAAGCTTTTTCATAATTATTTGATTTTTCAATACAACTAAATAAGGTTGAAACAATTGAAGAATCTGAATATATTAAACCTCTTGAGTAAAATTCAAGTTCTTTATTTAAAGTTAATATTTTAGAAGCAGTTTCTTTAACTTTAGTGTATCTATGTACTAAGCTTTCAAATACATCAGTATGTTCAAGTTGATTATTTTGTATATCTCCTACAGTATAAAGTTTTTCTCCAAAGCTATTTCCTGTAAAATTAAATTTTACTTCTCTTTCCCTTTTTGGAATTCTTACTAAAGTAACATCAACATAGGTTTTATGTTCACTATTACTAAAGCATTTACCTAGATTTTCTGGTTTAACATTATGTTGTCTCATTATCTCTAATAATAACTCTCTATCTTTTGTAAAAGGGTTATCAATAGTTTGAGAGTTAAATAAACATACAATTTCAGCTCCGTTACTTATTTCAAAAGCTTTTAAAAAATGTTTAACTGCATTATCATAAGGCGGATTCAAGATAATAAGATCATATGTTCTCTCAGAAATATGACTTAAGAAATCACTATCAATTACATTGTAGCCTTTACCTTTTAAAACATTTTGTAAATCTGGATTTTTTTCAATACAGTAAAAATTATCTAATAAATCAGGCTTAATATTATCTTTATTAAGATAAGATGGGCATTTCTCTAACAATCTATCTAAAATAAAATCAAGAATATCACCCTTACCTGCACTAGGCTCTAGTATTAATTGATCAGATAAGTTAATACCTTCTATCATTTTAGAAATAACTGCTTTGGGTGTTGGGTAAAAGTTTTTATCAAACATAATAAATTCTCCTTTATAAACAAAAAAGCCAGTAAATATACTGACTTCTATAAAATAAATTTTTTAAAATAAAAAAAGTTTGCTGGAGCAAACTTTCTAAAACTACTTGATTAAAAGATTATCTTTTTCTATCAAAAGAATACCTGATATGCTTTCACCATTTTTCAAAGCTTCTTTTATCAAGTTCTTATCAGGTTGAAGTTCTTTTTTTACCTTTACATAAGCTTCAGGAATTTTATCAATATCAATTATTTCTATAACAGAACTCTTTTTCAGAGATAATTTGATAGTAGGAAACTCTATTTTTGATTTTTGAAATGTTTGCATAGCAGAAATAAGATTTAACTTTAAATAATCTATTTTTCCTTGTTTTGATTTTTTTAAAGCATTCAGTCTTTTAATTTCTGACTCAATTATTTCTATATCTTTTTCTTGAGTATGAATGAATCTAACATAATTATGAACTTTATCAAAAAAGTTCTCTTCATTTATTTTAAGACCTTCTTTAAGTAAGATTTTTTGTTCTTCATCAGAGTCATCTATACTATCTAAGATATCTAATAAAGCAAAATATGTATCTTTAATTTCATGTAACGTAAGCATTATAAAACCTCCATAAATATAATTTAAAAGCCTTTTATTCTCATGCTTAGGAGATAAAAAACTAAAAGTTTTCAATATCTGAAGCAATAATATATTCAACGGCTTTTTGTGCTTGAGCACCTGCTTGAATAAGTAAACGACTATCTTCTTTTAGAGCTTTAATCCAGCCATCAAGATATGAAACTGAATTTTCAATAACAGGATTAATAACATCACTAAGACCACTTAACATGGAAGCTCCCATTTCTGCTATTAACTCTTCTTTGGAATACTCTTGATTATCAAAATATGATGAAATTTTCATAGTATCTCTATTAAGTCTGCTTTCATGACCTGTACTATGAACTAATTCATGAAAATATGTAGCATAGAACTCCTCTATACTAAAAAAGTTACCTTTATCTGGTAACTTAATTAAATCCTTTAACGATGAATAACAGGCTCTATTACCTCCAAAAATAACTTTTGGTTTATCTATATAACAAGAGATAATTTTTTCAGCTTTTTCAATTGGTTCAAATTGAAGTTTTTCTACTTCTTTTATCTCTGGATAATTAATACCCTCACACTGTTCTACATTAAAAACAGTATATGTTTTTAAAAAAGGTACTTTTTCCAAATCAAAATCACCCTTAGAATTTTCGACTAAATTTTCTACAAAATTCCAATAGATAATAGGTAATCCTTTTTCTCCTTTTTTTACAAAACCACCTCTTTCTCTTGCTTGTTTGTATGTAATCCAATATGGACTTCTATAATTACTACCAAAAACGAGAAGCATAAAAAAATTTATTCCGCTATAAGATTTATCAGAAACAAGATTTTTAGGCATTTGATTATCATTGACTCGCCAAGGTTTACGCCAAGGAACTGAACCTTCTTCTAGCTTTTCTACTATTAAACTTGTAATTTTTTCACAAACTTCTTTGTATGACATAATAAACTCCTTAAAAACATAAATATCAAAAAAGAGCAGTTTAAAGACTTACTCAGGTCTACTAGGATTAAATTCAAGCCGTTATGTACTCACTATCAATTTCTTGTTTCAAATCTTCTTCAAGAATATGTCTCATTTCCTGTTGTTCATCAAAACTAGGTAAATTATTAGACTTGGGATTATTTTTTAATTCAGCATATCTTCTTTTAGCTATTTTTTGGTAAAAATCATTATTATGATATTCAGAATAGCTTTTATGAATTTTTTGCCATTCTTGAATGGTATTACAATATTTGAAAGTGTTTTTTATAAGAACTGATGTTTCAAATTTCTGATAAATATTAAGATATTCTGTATTTTCTAACTCATTTTTAAAAGAACTTTTAACTTTTTCAAGATCATTAAGATTTTCACATTTTTTACAATCAGCTATTAATTCTGACTTTGATTTTAACTCTATAACTTCTTTATTATCAGTAGCTATAATTTCATTTTCTGACTCTTTTTCAGGTAAAACCTTAAAATCTCTTTTACCTTTATATCCGTTATTTTGAATATTTTTTTTATCATTTTTAGGACTATCAGTACTTACATTATTATTTGAATTATGAGTCTGAATACCTTTATAAACATCAAGACCAATCTCAAGATAACTACAACATTTTGATAAAGCATTAGTAACAGCTCCTTTATAGACATCACCCCTTGTAGTAGTAGAGTTTCCTTTCATTCCACCATATTGAGTAATTGAAATACCATATTCAGGTATAGTTAGAGTACCCAAGGCTGTTACTTCTCTCTCTGTAGTTTCAACTATTTTATGATTAAAACTCCAATTACCTATACCAAAGCAATCATTTAACCTCTCAAGAATATATGGAGATTTAATTGATGTATGATTATTATGTTCAATCTTTTTAAGAGCTTCTTTGGGGAAAGCTTGTCTAAGCTTTTCTCTAATTTTCTTATTAATTTTTTTAATAAAACCATTTATTACTTGTTCTGAAGAATCATTATTATCTTCAACAGATTCTAAGGTTTCTTCTGGTAATACTTCCTTAAAATCATTTTCAGTGGATACATTTTTCATAGAACTTGGATTAGGTAATAGATTACTGATCGGTATTAAACACATATTTTCACTCCTTTCAAGAGAATTTTAAAAATTAAATTTATGAAATGCGGAAGAATCAAAGAAATAGATATTTTTATCTATCTTTTTGGCTTTAGATTTCCAAGAAAATGGTAAAGATACATATTCTGGTAAAAAAATAATGGTTTTTAAGCCAAGACCTAAAGCAAATGCTATTGAAGCCCAAACATCTTCATTTTCATAAAAACATTTATATGCTTTATCTGAAGGTTTTATTCCCGAAGGAGCTGGTTTAGAAGGAAATGAAATCCAAACTCCTGATGAGCTATCAACAGAAAGAACTTTATCTTCTGTACAACGAATAAAAGCTTGTTTTCCAGAACCATATTTACCAGAAAATACATTAAAGATATTTAATCTTGAATAAGAATCTAAAGAAGTTGAAAATTGTTCTTGAATAAAATAATCAAATTTAGATAGTGAACCTATAGAAATAAAGGCTTTTTCTGAAATATTATTCTTAATTGATTTAAAAATATCATAATGTTCTTGATTAAACTTATCAACTGAACCAGAAAAACCTAATGTCTTTGTTTTAGTAAGTAAAAAACTTAGAGACATATAACCTCCATAATAAATAAAAATTTTATGGAGTATAAACAGAGTAATTTTGAAGCTGAGGACAAGGGGTTGTGCTACTGCACAATACATCTTGCCCCTTGTCGGAAGATACAAAGTTACTCTATGCTCCAATAGAAAATTTTTATTGTTATGGAAAACATAAAAGATTTATGATCCAAAGGCGAAATATAAGCAGGAAAAGGGTAGAAGTTTTTTAGAAAAAAATTCGTAGGGAAAGGGAATGATTATATTTCGCCGTCATAAATCCTTAAATAATCAAAAAAAGAGCCTCTTTACAAAGAAACTCTTTACATACTGAATTTTAGATTTTTTAAATTACTATTTTAAGTAATTACCATACAAATTATAAATTCTATCCTTTAATGAACTAACTGAAGCATTACTTTGATAAATATCTGAATCTAAAGCATTATCTAAACATGAATTAACATAGTTAAATAAGTTTTTAGAAACATATCCATAAATTTCAAAAGAAGCGTCCAAACTTAAAAGTAAATTATTAATCTGAGATTGAATATATGCCTTGCTCCAAGTATCTGAATTAACTGAAGCTTCTGGCACAAAAACTTCATAGCTTTTAAAAAGATTAAAAGTATAACTTTTAGAATCATTCATATAAATATGAATTAAGAATAAAACTAAAGTAATTATATTCTTTTTTGAAATTATTCAAGTATTTTCTTAAACAAGATGTTTTTTATCTTCCTTAATTTCCCTGAAAAATAACTGATAAAAAACATCTTGTTTATAATAGAAGTAATCCTTATAAACTATTAATTATTCTAAAAACAGTTGATCCACAAAACTGTTTTCTTCTTCTTGTTTTTATTCCTTTATTATTTAAAAAATATCTGATATTTAAAACTTTTACCCTTTTCTTTCAGCTCTCATAGTGGAAATAACTTTGTTCTTTAGAGTTTTCAACAAGAATTTTAATATTTTTTCCTTTTACTTACTAACACTTTGATAAACTATATTTTATAGTTCCACCAGTAAAAGCACCTAATTTACGCTTTGAGTTTTTTTCCCTGTTAATACTCTTTCTTTTAATTCTATTTCTTTCAAATCTAGCAAAACCAGACAAATTATTAAACAAAAAGCTTCAGTTGACTTGGAAAGATCGAATTGTTCTTTTTATTGATATAAGAACCTTTCCACGCTTTTTAAATTCTTCAATCTTCATTTAAAAGTAGATCTCTAGTATTTCTAAACAAGCGATTCAATTTATCGACTATAATTCCCTTGAAAATTTCCGTTATAAAGCTTTTCTAAAGCATTTAATAAACCTTTATTTCTAGTTGTTCCTGAAGCTCTATCTTCGTAAAACTCTAAAAGATTATGATTATATAAAGAACAATATGACAAAATACTTTCTTTCTGCGACTCTATAGAGAAGCCTGAATCCTGTTTTACCGTCGATATTCTTACATAACCAATTAAATTCATATTTTTCAAAATATTTCCATAAAAATAAGTATTCATAACCTGTTTTATATGTTAAAAACTATGCAACACTAAAAAAATACTACTAAAAGTATATTTTTTAGCAATCTTTTTTCAAGAAAAAATATACTTAAACCTTTTAATAGAAAGCTTTTAATATAAATTTTTATTTAATCTGTAAAAAATATTTTCAATAATGTTGCAAGTATTTTAACAATTGCAACAAAAATGTCTCATTTTTTGAACTTGAGAAGAGTGCATAATGATAAAATTTAGATTGTCTGGACTTTTAACTGTAGCTGTTCTTCTGGCAAGTTGCAGTTTTTTAGGTGATATTACAAATCTTTCTAGTTCTAATCAAAAATTAGGTAAGAATCATAAGACCATACTCAAAACAAATATTCCTATCTCTAGTGATAAAGATATTAAAGTTGAATCCGAATTAGTTAATATAAAATTTTCTACAGAAAAAACAGAAAATAAATCAACAGATATAGAAATTTTTAGGGAAGATGTTCCTGAAAAAAATGATATTAAGGAACAAGCAATTACTGATGTTATTGGAATAAAAATTGATTCTAAATCTCTTTCATCTGAACCTATTGAATTATCAATACCAATTAACTTAAAGAAAATACCTACAGAAAGACAAAATATTGCAAACACTTATGCAATGTTTTGGAATGGGATGGAATGGATACCAATTTTTGGATCTATCAGTACTAAAGATCAAACCTTCAATACAAACATTAATTTGCCAAGCAATAATGAAAGTATTAAATTTTTTGTTACTAGCAATAATAATTTATCTTATTTATCCTCAGATAATTTCTCTATAAAAGATAGTGCCTATAGTAAAAATAATGAATTTGTTGTAGTTTTCCCAAGTAATGAGAAAGAAATTGAAAGATATAGAGCTGAAGAAAAAGAAAGAGTAAAATATTTAAATAGAGAAGATCCTTGGTGTTATGAAAATAATTCTATATGTATACCTAGAGATTTTTCAGTTATAGAAAAAAAAGATGCTGAAAAATATTTAATTGAGTTTGAAAAATCTTTTAATTTCTACGTAAATAATGGATTTGAAAAACCATTTTTAACAACATTAGTAAATAGAGAAGTTGCTTCAAAAGATACATATGTAATTTATTTAGATTCCGGTGAATCTTTCGCTAAAAGACAAACTTATAGGGGAATTGAGAACAGACATAATGTTTTAGGAGTATATTTTAGAACTGGAGATACATATTCAGGAATAGGAAATTTTTCTCATCCTTACTTAAATATTTACACTAAGAATATTAAATCTGATTATTATATAAAGCAAAATGTTTCACATGAGTTATTTCATGCTGTGCAATATAACTATATGAAATATATGGAAAAAAAAGAAGAGTTGAAAAGTGAAAAACTTTTCGAGTCATGGCTTTCTAGCGTTAAATGGATGATTGAAAGTACCGCTGATGCAATGGCTGGTTTTTATATAAATGGTAAACCTTATCCAAGTCAATCTCATTTTGAAAAATATCCATATCCAATTCAAGTTCCATTAAATGGTTTAACATATCAAAATGAACAGTTTTGGGTTTTCATGCAAAATAAATACAGTAAGGATATAATAAAAGATTTTTTTATAAATCAAAAAAGTAATTCTTTTAAATCTACCTATGAAATTCTAGATATACACTCACCTCTAGGAAATGATTATTTAAGCTTTATAGACTACCTTATCTCAATTAATAGCATTGGTAAAATAAAAAATACTTCTATTAAATATAAAAGTGAGGAAATAATTACTCTTAAACCTTTATCAAGTGAAATAATTACATTTACTCCTATTCTTCCAGGTATTAAAACAGAAGTAAAAGAAGAAAAAATATATGGAAATATTAGAAGTTATTTAATTAAAAATAATAAATGGTTAATATCTAATCCATCTTTAAAAGAAAATGCACGTATTTCATTTAAATTTTCAGGTTTAATCGGAAATAGAGAAGGTGTATACTCTGAAGAACAGTTTGAAATATTAGATTCTAATTTAATTACAAATGCTGGTGAAAAAAATAATAGTGATTTAATAGAACATTTTAATTTTGATAATCAAATAACAAACCTAAATGTATCAGTAAACTTAAAAGAAACAAACAAAATAACCACTAAACCAATAAAAGAAGCAAATATTCCTAATTCTACAGAAATACCTAAAGAAGTAAAACCTACTTTTTCTACAAATAATGAAGTTCTTTTCAAACAAGGTTCTAAATCTACAGTTTCTCCAGATGGTAATAAAATAGTATATTTTGATAATTTCGATATGTACATTTCAAATATCAGTGGAACAAATACAAAAATATTAAAACCTGATGTTAGATGGTCAAAAGCTAGTATTTCACCTGATGGTAAAGTAGCTTTCATTGATGAAAAAAATAATCTAAGAGGTATCTATACTATTAACCAAGATGGTTCTGATTTAAAAAGAATTGTTGCTGATAACAGTATAGATTTAACTTCACTTTCATGGTCACCTGATGGCAAAAAAATAGCTTTTTCTAAAGTAAAAAATGCTCAAAGTGATATTTTCACTGTAGATGCAGATGGAAATAATGAGCAAAATATTACTAACGATGTACATATTGATATAGCTCCATCATATTCACCCAGCGGAGAATATATCGCATACATTTCTCAAAGAAAGATTGAAAATCCTACTACTACAAAAACTTATAACAATGATATTTATATAATGAATGCAGATGGAAGTAATAAGTTTAATTTAACTGGAACAGATAAAAAAATTGATATTATTGATAGACCTTCAGAACCATCTTGGAGTAATGATTCAAATTTAATACTTTTTTCAAGTACAACAAAAGACTCAAACACAAGCAATATTTATATAACTAATTTTCATACTCTATATTTGACAAAACTAACAAATATTGGGAATGAATCAAGTCCATTTATGATCCCTTTTGATAAAAAAATAGGTTATGTAAGAGCTGGAAAAATATATTTTAGTAATTTTTCAAATTAGGTGGTAAAGATAATGAAAATAAAGAATTACTTAGTTGCATTACTAACATTACCAACAATCATTTTAACTTCTTGTAACTCTGATAATGTGCCTGAAAGCAATATTATAAAACAAGAACAAACAGGCTCACTCAATCTAAAAATTAATTTACCTGAATATAATTCACAAAAAGAGTTTAATACAAAAGCAGAATCGACAAGTTTTATAAAAGGATTAAATCTATTAGTAGAAAATAAATCATTTGGTGGTACTTATTCTCAAGAAAAAAATATAATTCCTCAGAGTACTAATGAAAATGTATCTTTTTCTGGAATACCTGAAGGTCAAGTAAAAGTTTTTATAGAAGCTATTGGTCAAAATAATACTTTTCTTGGATCTAATATAAAAGAAAATGAACAAGGTAAAGTTATAACAGTTAAAGCTAATCAAACAAATAATGCTGATTTAGAACTAGAGGTTATAAATCCATCAAAAGTTATTATTGTAAAATCAGTTCCTGATGGAACAATAATAGTAGATGGTAATCCAAATGATTGGAAAGATATACCTGTAGTAATTTATGATCCTTCAGGAGATTCAAACACATTAAATGGGAAAACAATAGATTTAAAAGAGATTTATGTAGCTAAAGATTCAAAATATTTCTATATTAGAGGTAACTATACTTCTTCTAATTATTCTTCCAGTGAGTTAGATTCAGGATTTACATTCAAATTAAAAAAAGAAACTACAGGTAATAATGAAGGTGATTTGGAATTCAGATATTTTGAAAGAAGAAATGGTATCTGGCTCTCAAAATTCATTAATGGAAATCATGAAGGTTTTAATAGTAAATACCCTTCTGTTCCAGATTCTGAAGCAAAAAAAGGTGAAACTTATGAGTTAAAAGTACCTCTTAATTCTATAGGTAATATTGATAATTTATACTTTTCGTCTAGTTTCTATTGTTGTAATAACACGGCTTTTGATAGTACAGATAAACTTCAAATAAAATTTGATAGTGGAACAACTAAGAATAATACTAACTTAGGATTAATAAAAATAACATCTGATCCATATATAAGTAAGAAAGACTATATTGCTCTTTTTGAATGTGCTTCAAGCAAAGAACATGAAAGAAAAAATTCATTTTTACAACATAAATTATTAGCAACAACTATTCCTGATAATTTATGGACTCAAGATGTTTCAAAGGGACTTAAATCTCAAGTCTTATCTTTATCATCTATCCTAATCTCATTGGGATGTGCAGAATAAATTAAAATAATAAAGGAGTTAAATAATGAAAAAAACATTATGTATTCTAATAAGTACTCTAGTATTAGTTGGGTGTTCCACATCTACTAATATAACTGGTAATACTGATACTAAAATATTAATATCTGATAAATTAAAGAATCTTAATCCAGCACAAGAAAGACTAGTTTTTTTATCAGTAACAAATAATGGAAGTAGCACCAAAGCTGATTTTTTCATGTTAAATAATAAGGGTGAAGATAAAAAACCTCTACTTAAAAGTGACGTTCTACTAAATGAAATTTCAAGTATTAATTCTTCTTTTATATTTCAAGCTTTTTCACCTGATTTTTCAAAATTAATGTACATAACAAAAAATTCATCTGGTAAAAATGATGTTATTGTTTCTAATTCTGATGGCTCATCAAGAATAAAAATTATTCAGGATATAAATGAGGCTACTGATATTGAGTCAATATCTTGGTCTTTTGATAGCAAAAAAATCTCTTTTTCTTTAAAAACAACACAAGATGAATCAACTTTTTTCACATTTGACTTAGAAAAAAAAGAAGTTAAGAAATTCTCTGTCAAATCAAATCAAGAAAAAAATCTAAATATTGCTGAAATAGATAAAGAAATTGAGACCAAAAGTATATTTAGTCTTTCTCCTGATGGAACTAAAATATCATATATAAAATACAAATATAGCCGTAGTCGTAATAATGAGGCTGGGAAACCTGTTAAATATAGTAATTCAGAAGCATATTTAACTACTATCAAAACTGATGGTACTGATGAAAAAACATTAAAACTAGACTTTACAAATGATGATTATGATGTTTCTAAAACAATTACCAGTTGGTCTCCCGATGGAACTAAAATCATTTTTTCCATAAATTCCAAGTCTGAAAAAAGTAATTTTAAAACTATGATTGTAAATTCAGATCTAACAGGGTTAAAAGAGTTATCAAGTAGTGGAAATATATCTTTAATCTCTAATGTTTGGTCTTTGGATGCTTCAAAAGTAGTTCTATATGATTCTCAAAGTATATATACAATAAATTCAGATGGTAGCAATAAAAACAAAATAATGGACTTGAAAAGTTCATCACCTATGCTTCCTATTTACTTATCTCCTGATGGTAAAAAAGTATTGGTGTCAGAATCAGTAAGTCAATCAAATGCAACAACTTATACTTTTAACTCTGATGGTACTGGAGATAAAATAGTTAGTTCAGGTACTAACGCTGCAATTGGATGGGCTTCTTCTGTTAAAGAAATTTCCGAAATAAAATTATCTGATATAGATGAATCAATTGTTATCAAAAATCCTATTAATATTGCTCAAAATTCTTCTTCAAATGATTCTAGGCTTACTGAACTTATAAAATTATTTGAATGTGCTGCTGGTAAGTCTACAGCAGAAAAACCATTTGCGACTATTGTTTCTTCACTTAGAGCTATACCTGCAAATATAGATCAAACCGTTCTTAATTCTTCTCTAATTTCATATTCTCCTTATATAACAGAAGCCCAAAAACTTGGATGTGACCCTAATAATCCTAAACCAATTTCTAATCCAGACACCACAGGTACGACTACCGGTATTTCTAGACATAGTGAGGTAAAAAATAGTACATCTATGTTTCTAATAGGTTATTTAGATAGTTTTATTACAAAACCATACAAAACAGTTGATGGTGTCTGGTATGATGAATTTTCAATCAGGTTTCCGAACGGAATATCTGAACGTAGTTTAAAGGAAGATATTAATTCATTTGAATTTGGTATATTCGACACTGATAATAACAAAGAAATAACTAAAGAAGAATACAGAAAAGCATTTTTTACAAAATCTAATGATTCTATTCGTTCTAATTTCCAAATAAGATTAAGAAATCTTACATCATTTATTTTTTCAAAAATAGATAAAAATAAAGACAAAGTATTGAATTTTGATGAAATACATTTTTCATCTTCAGGATCTACTTTTTCAAGTGATTTTCTTAGTAAAGATAAAGTCGGAGCTGGTAAATACTCATCTTTGATTTTTAATAGATATATTTCAGAGCTTCTACCTAAAGAAAGTTTTTATATAGATTAAGGAGTAAAAAAATGAAAAAAATATTATGTCTTTTTATAAGCACTTTAATTGTATCAGGATGTTCTACATCTAATACTATAACTAATAATACAGACACAAAAATATTAATAGAAGATAAGTCAAAAAGTAATACTCTTCCTGGAGAAAGACTTGTCTTTATATCTGGTTTAAATTCAAATGGTGGTTTTAGTAATCCAGAAATATTTTCACTTGATACAAAAGGTGAAAATAAAAAGTCTTTGGTTCAAAGCCATAAAATATTAACTGAAATATCAAATAATCCTTTAGCTTCTGTTGGATTTTCTCCTGATTTTTCAAAACTAATCTATTTCCCAGTAAACTCAGAATCTATGAGGAGTTTTGATATTATAGCTTATGATTTACAAAACCATTCAAGAATCAAACTTTTTGAGTTTCCTACTTCTATCGGAATACCTATAACACAAATTATGTCACCGCCAACATGGTCTTTAAATAAAAAAGTTGTTTCTTTTTGCATGTTAACAGGTATGGATGAAGTAAGTATATTTACTTTTGATCTAGAGAATAAAACAGTTAAAAAATTTTCTAAAACAAAACTAACTCCTATGAGTCCTTTTAGACCTATACAAATTTCACTATCACCAAATGGAGATAAAATAGCTTTTGTTGAAAAAGAGATACTACCTCTTAGCACCCAAAAATCTACAAAAGCACACATTCATATTGTTAATACTGATGGAACAGACCATAAAAGCCTAGAGTTTGAAGCATTATATGATGTAAATGATTTTTCAAAACCTTTTGCGTCTTGGTCTCCTGATGGCAAAAAAATAGTTTTTTCAATGCCTTCAGACCCTGAAAGTCGTGCTTTTAAAACAATGGTAGTAAATTCAGATTTGACAGGGTTAAAAGAAATTTCAATTAATGGGAAAATAAATCCTTTATCAAATGTTTGGTCAAATGATAGTTCTAAACTTATATTAGCTAATTACAAAGATCCAAGTCTATACACTATAAACGCTGATGGGAGTAATGAAAAAAAGATAACTGCTTTAACTTCTGAAATGTTTACAGCCTATTTCTCGCCTGACTCTAAAAAAGTTATTGTGTCAATTCCAACCGGAGGAGCTGGAGCAAGCATAAACAGTTACACTTTTAATTCTGATGGAACAGGAGAAACTAAAGTAAACTCTGGTAATAACTTGGCTCTTGGATGGTCTTCTTCTCTAAAAGAAGCATCTGAAGTAAATCTAACGGATATTGATAGTTCTATTTCTATTAAAAACCCTCTTAATAGTAAAACACCGAATATGAATGATACAAATGCTCCAATTACAGTACCTCAAAAAAGTCAAATAATAAAAATAACATCAGATCCTATGATAACAAGAAGAGATTATGTTGCTTTACTTGAATGTGCATCATCTAAAACAACTGATAAAAATTTAAAAAAAACATTTGATTCGACTAAAGAACTATACTCTTTTATGCCTGAAGTTTCATGGACAAAGGCTATAGCTTTAGATGCAAAATCAAAAATCATGTCTTTTTCAGATAATCTAGTAAATTTAGGATGTGCTACACTAGGAGACTCAAATACTAATAGTAATTTAACATCATCTCCAACACCTATACCAGAAGCTCCAAAAGTAAACTTAGGTAATTTTAATGTATTTTATTCTTTTACTAATGTTAGTACCGATGAAGGAAAAATATACTCAAAAAATATACTTACTAATGAAGAACTAGAAATAATGGATCGTAAAGGTATTGCTAGTCTTCAATTGTCTGCTGATGGAGAAAAATTTATTTTTTCATCAAGAAAGAGTGGAAATTGGGAAGTATATATTACTGATAAAAATGGTAAAAATGAAAAAAACATAACAAATGATCGTGCTTCTGATATTGAACCGATATTTTCACCAGATGGAACAAAAGTTCTATTCACTTCTTATAACAACGGTGATCCTGGAATATTTTCCATTGATTTAAATACCAATAATAAAACAAAATTAAATACAGAAGAAAGTGATATTTTCCAAAAACTCAAATTTTCTCCTGATGGAAGTAAATTAATATTTACAAGAAGTAATAATAACTTTGAGGATCTATATATAGTAAATTCTGATGGAAGCAATATGAAAAAAATAGCTTCAAATAATCCTAGTAACTCTAATTATGAGTTTTCAAATGACTCTCAAAAAATTCTTTTCATTTCAAATAAAGATGGTAATCAAAGTATATCAGTGATAAATTCTGATGGAAGTAATCAAAAAGAGTTACTTACTGATAATTCTGGAGGCTATTTTTCAAACTTATCTTTTTCACCTGATAACCAAAAAATTCTTTTTCAAAAAAATGAAAGAATAAATACCATGAATAGTGATGGAAGTAATTTGAAAGACTTTGGCAGTGGTTCAGCTCCAAAATTTTCTCCTGATGGTAAAAGTATTATTTTCACATTAAGTGAAGCTGTTGCTGATTCTTCTGTAAGTAACTTATATATTATGAAAATTGATGGAAGTGATAAGATAAAACTAACTAATAATAGTGATAGTTATATTAAACTAGTGATTTTTGATATAAGATAATAAAAAAAGCTGGTTTTAGCCAGCTTTTTTATCTAAAAAGTAAACTTAAATTATAAATTTGTATGTTTTACAAATAAACGATTACATTTTACTTTAAAAATTTTACTTGCTAGGAAAAAACCAAATCCGTATGATGCTAAGCAAGGAACCATGCAAGTTATTAGTAAAAAGAATGAGAATTCTGAACCAAGAATATTCATTTGATATGCTAAATTTACAACAATATCAAAGATGAAAAAAGCTAATGAAATAACAATAAAGGTATAATTTTTAGGAATAATATTTGGAATATAAATACCTCTACCAAGTTTATAATCATCTATAGAGTAACCTTTTTCCATTAAAGAAAGATAGTAATTTTTTTCAAGGGTACTGTAAACAAACAAAGAGAAGAAAACTTCACATGATAATATTACAAAAACTGAAATTATTTGACCTAGATAACTAATTTGAGTCCCATATGCATAAGAAAAACCAAAGTCTCTATCATCTGCTATTGCCTTACCACCAATAAAACCTAAAATATTTGCAGAAATAAAAGAAGCTAATATTTCAAAAGTTATTATTGTTATACTTCGCTTGATAATACTTCTATAGTATTCTTTATCATGAGTTTTTACTTCCAATAATCTTTGTAGGTTTACAATAAAATGCTTTTTTTCAGAAATTATTACATAGCATCTGTCTTTAATAGATGAATGTATTTTATTAAGATGATAAATATAATAAGAAAAGATACTTAGCATAAAAAGAAAAAGAATATTGGTAATAGACATAATGATAACTTCTTTACTAAGAGAAATTAGCATATTAAAAAAGTAAATTATAGTGAAAATTACTGCAAACTTAATAATAATCTTATCTTTGAATGTTTGTTTATTATCTTTATTATTTTCAATTTTGCAAAAGAATTCTTGATTACTATCATAATCATCTTCTTCATCATCTTCTTTTTCTTCATCATCTTTTTTTAATGAACTCTTATCAAAAGGAAGAAGTTCTTCCATTTCATCTTCTGAAGCCGATTTTTTTAAAAGGTTATAAGCTATTCTATATTTAGATTTGATTTCTTCGTACAAAATAGCATTACCAATTTGTTTAGACAAAGATAAGAATATTATGAAAAAGATAACAGTAACAAAAACTCCTGTTAGAACTTCTTTTTCATTTGTTGAAAAACCATTAAATAAATAAAGATTAATCATTATTATCAATATAACTATTACTGATATAAAGAGAATAAAAGAAGAAATCTGTTTAAGAATTAATTTTTCATAATTCAAAATCGGATTAGTATTTATTGAAGATTTTCTTAATCTTTCATTCTCTTCATCAAATTCAGGACCAAAAAAGCTTTTTTTTGTATCAACCATGATTTTATATACCTCCCATATTAAAACTCATTAATAATCTGTTTACTATTTGTCTTTCAGACTCTAATTTTGAATGGTTTTGATTAGCTAAAAAGAAGTTTTTACCTAAATATCTGAATAAAAGATCAACCTTATCTTCATTTTGCTTTGAAATGTTTACTATAGCTAATTTTGAACCTTTAATAGAAGCTAAGGTTTTTCCAAACTCAACTAAATCAGAATTAGTTAAGTTAGTTTTTTTATTTCTCTTATTTGATAATGACTCATCAAAAAAATCAGAGTTAATAACAATATAGATTTCTTGTTCTGATTTTCTTTGATGATATTTTTTTATTTTTTCTGTAACAGAACGAATAAAAGAACCAGTAGCTGTTCCAATATTACCTTTTTGTTTAATTTTTAGTGATTTTTTTAGTTCTTCTTTAAGAAGCTTAGCATTATATGAGCTTTTATTTAATTCTAGCTCAGATGTATCTCCTTCACCATCAAAAGCAAGAAATTCCATCTTATCCACATTACTGCGTAGAGTCTTTGTTAATTTAACTAAAAGATCTTGGCACATATTATAACCATGAGTAATATTATTCTCAGAAAAATTTATATTACTCGCGGATTTATCACAGCCAAGAATAATATATCTTCCTACTGGCTGTTTAGTAATGCCAGAGCAAGATAATAATGATAAGAAAATACCTATTAGCATTAAAAATGCTATTTTTTTAAAATTCCTTTTTTTATTCATAAAATTCACCTATAAAATCTAAATAAAATTATTTTTTTCCAAAAATTCATAAGCAAGTACTATGTTACGTGCTTTATAATTTAAAGCTACTTTAAGGTGATCTGGATGATATATCTTTAAAAGTCTCTTATATACTTCTTTTATTTCTTCTTTTGATGCTGTATCTTCTAATCCAAGTACTTTTAATGCTATCTCCTTGTTTAAAGAAGTTGCTGTCAATTTCGACTCATCAAAAATATTTTGAAGTTCTTTTACAAGAGTTTCAATTTTTTTAGATAGTGACTCTACTTTAGTATTTAAAGCATTTTCTATTTTCTTAAGTTTTTCTATATCGCTATAAAGAAGATCTTTTTTCTTTGTTAATTCTTTAATTTTAAGCTTAGATTCCTCTTTTTCTGTTTTTTCCTTGAGATATAGCTCTTCAAAATCTTTCTTTTCTGAATTAATTTCTTTCTTCTCTTTGCCTTTAGGTATAATACCTTTTTGTCTTAAAATAAGCTCTTCAAGAAGCAAAGAAGAGTTTATCAGTATTTTTTCAGATTCTTTCATCTTAAACCTCCTAATATTACTCTTATAAATCATCTACAATGTCTTTTTTCCACACAAAAAATGAATATCTCTTAGACATTGATTTAACAAAATCAAGATATTCCAGTTTAGATATGGTTACTCTTGGTAAAGGCTTATGAAATCTGGCTTCCACTGGGAAATCTATTCTAAAGGTTGAATTTTCATCTAAACCTTGATCTGAAATATTTATAAAACCTTGTCCTACGGTGCAATTTTGAATTTTTTTAGAATGAATCTGAATAAATGTCTCATAAGACATTAACTTTTGTTCTGCAATTTCTTCATAATCTTCTGGCACTATCATCAAATCATTTATTTTTTCAACTTTTTTCGATTTAACTGTATTTTTTGATAACTCTACTGAATTATTATCTATTTTTCTACTTTGATTACTATTTGAATTTTTCAATAAATCATTCTTTGATTTCTCAGATACATCAAAAATGGAATTATTTTTACCATTAGATACAGTTTGTGAATTATCTTTATAAGGTGTAGGATCAAGATTAGGAACTTTGACAATTGGATATGAGCCTAAAGAACTTCTAACTGCTTGTTTAAATTCTTCATCAGTTTTAGGATAATTCTTCTTTTTAATAACATCTGTAATTACTTTCTGGTGGTAATCAGACCAGCGGGTATAAACACCCGTTGTTTCTTCTGAAACATGTGGTTCTATATTTTTAAGCCTGAACTCATATTCTAACTCTTGTGGTGACTTTTCACCCCACTTAGTCGAATTAGGATCTTGTTTAACTCCATTTCTATCTTCATTTTGATTTTTATCAAATTTTTCACTAGAAAAGATTTGTTTGTTATTATTTTGCAAGATATTTGAGTTTTCTGATATTCTAATAAGCTCTTTTATATCACTATTAGTTTTTTTATTACTTTTTAGATGATATTCCGCTGTATCTTCGCTTATGCGAATTCTTTCGACGTTCTTCAAAATACTTCTTTGAGATATCTTAAGTCTTTGGTAAAATATTTCATATGGATCAAAGCGTTTTGAGAAAAAGGCTTTAGCGAAAAAATCGCTTTCATTTATGAAAAGTGCTCCTATCGTTACCTGAATATTCATAAGATTCAAGGCTTCTTTTATAATCTCACCTGAATCTTCTGTATCAATTTGTGTAAGACTTTGATGAATGAGGATTTCTCCGATGTGGTACTTTCTAAGCTCATAAAGAATATCTGCCAAAGTCTTGCTAAGATATCTATGGCATTCGTCTATTAAAATAAAAAATGGACGACTTTTATCAATTTCTCTTGTTTTTCCTACTTGAAATATATGATTGAGTAAAATTGAAGCAAGAAATCTACCACCAAACTCCCCTATTTTATTCTTACCTTCAGAAAGGTTGACTAGGACTACTTTTTGTAGATCCATTGCTTTCTTAAAGTCTACTGATTTACCTTTTTGAGATGTCACTAATCTAATAAACTTGGATCTAATTAAATTTATAAGCCTATTTTCTGTCGCTTCTATTAGTTCTTTTCTTTTTTTGACATCTAATCTATCATATTGTTGCCATTCTTCTTTTATTGATCTATTTTTGATATTATTAATTATTTCTTTTCTTTTTGGACTATCACTGCTTGTTATTAGTGAATTTAGCTCATATATTGTTAAATCCTGCTCTAACATTACATAAATAGCATTATATAGATATCTACTTAATCTCGGAGTACTTGTAATATCTGTCTTGTTGGCTTTTGCAATAACTGAAATAATTTTATCTGCTATTACATCTATATCATCATTTTTTTCAAGTTTAAATGGTTGGAGTGCTGTTATAAATAAATCCGACATATTTGGATTTATTTCAATGATTCTATCTCCAAAACCATTTTTTATTAAAAAATTTTTTACAGCATCAAATAGGCTTCCGTGAGGATCAATAAGCATCATTCCACAATTTGCCTCTACTAATTGTAAAATTAAATGCTCCATCAATGTTGATTTTCCGCTTCCTGGTAAACCAACAATTCTTGTTCCTTGAATCATTGCCTTGACAGTAACATTTATCGGATTTCCACTTGTATCTGTACCAAAATTTATAGTACTTTTCAGGATTTGATCAACTGTAGTACTAGCTAATGAACTTGAAGAACTATTTACTGAAATATTTGAATCTATTATTTTGCTCTTACTATAACGAGATTTTTTTATACTCATTGTAAAAACTCCTTTTAAATAAATAAATTTTTAACCATAAAAAGTTATATAAATATCTATTTTGGATGTGTTCCATAGTTTTTCGATTTTATTTGTATGCATTCCAATATAAAAACCTTATAAGAAATGTTCTATGGAATGCTTTCTAAATGAAAAAATTTAAACATTGATAACAACTATGCTTTATCGAGGTTAAAAATAAAAAAGATTTATGGAATCGAATCAAATTGAAGTTTAGAAATTTTTACAATTTTTTTAGTGCTACTATATTTAATAGAGAAAAGTTTTTAGGAATTTTTTATAAATTGAGGTTAAAATGTTGTTATACGAACCTGAAATTAAAGCTATTATTTACTTTATTGAGTCAAGTAACAAAAAAAATTATAATGATACAACCATAGATTCTTTAATTTATGTTGATGCCTCCAATATATGTAACCTTGTTAATAACAAAGGTTTTACGTTAATAAAAAAAAATGAAAATAATAATATACTTTCAAATCTAATTAAAAATTTTCCTAGCACAAGTACATCTGAGCAATTAACTAATAACAAAAGAATATCTGAGCATATTGGTAATATTGAAATAGAGTTAAATTCTTTTCTTTTAGAAAAGGAAAAATCTGAAGAACGTACTATACAAGTAGATGAAAAAAATAAATCTACCGTAAAAAGCTTCACTACTAAATATAAGCTAAAAAGTGAATTTCTGAATTTTAGAACTAATAAAGTTTCTATAGACTTAGAAAACCAAAAGGAATGGAAAAAATCAATCAAAGAATTTCTTTCTAAGTTATTTTTAGATAATAAAATATTATTCGATAGCTTCAAAGAATCTGTTGAAAAAAATAGCACAACACAAAAAGTACTTTCTTTTTGTGTTGAAGTTGAAAATGAATTAAGTAAAAAAGTTAGTGATGAAATATCTCCTTATACATTAGATATAAACTTTACTAATGATAACCTTAAAAAAGACAAGTTTACTGGATTATATTACTTTGTAAATTATAGTAGTTCTAATCCTGATTTTTTAATAAATAAAGAAATTTTAGAAATATCCAAAAGCCAAGAAAAATATATAGTCAGACTAAAATCAAGTAATTATGAAGGTGATGAAATAGGAAGAATATATACTGGAGAAATGATAATTGGAGAAGGTTCTTTATATTTTTCTCTCATTTCTCAAAATGGAAATGAAAAATCCTTTGTTGTATGTAATGGAGAAAATATTACTGATAATTTTGATACTATAATTGGAATAAATACTTTCTATTCAACATCTCAAAAAGTATCAACTTCAAAAAAAATAGTTCTTTTTAAAATTGATGATAATAATTCTTTAAACTTCAATGAAATGAAGGCTTCAAAAATTAAGTTATCTGAATTTGAAAAATTATTTGATGATTTTCATATAAAGGGATTAACTAAATATAGTCTTACTACAGAAAAGAAAGATATTATAAAATCTAACATATTGTGCCTATTAGAAAACACAACAGGAAATATATCTTTTGTTAACAAATACCTTGCATATAATAACATCTTATCTCAGATATTATACTCTCATGATAGTTTAGAAGTGTTAAACCGAGAACAAAAAAATAAAGATTCAATAATAATTGAAAATTATGATGAAATTATTAAATATTTGTCTAGTATAGGATTAAATAGTAATCAAATTGGTAAACAAATAAAAGAAATGATTCAAAATAATAAACTTGATAAAATAGCGTTTAATGGTTTCTATTATGAAAACCCTATCTATTCTAACAATGATAAAAACTATTTAGAAAATCAAAAAAGTATAAATTTGGTTTTAGATCAGATATTTATCATATCTGTGAAAAAGAATAAATTTAATACTAACTTACCTCAAGGAACTATAAATCTAATGTACACAAAAGAAAATAAAGATTGTTGGCTCTTTCCTGGAAGGCATGTACATAATCTTAGTTACAGTTTTGATGAGTTAAAAAAAGATAATATCTCATATTTTAAAAAATCTTTATCTGAATCTGATTTTGAATTATTAAATAGAGATTATGACATAGAAATAGAACTTGATATTAATAAATACTTACTTACTTACAAGCAAGATCCTATCTACGATCATAAAAATCTATTTTGCTTCATATTTTACACAATAAAATTTTATAAAAAAGATTCTACGGATGATGAGCTATTAATGATGGGAAATATTGAGTTTAATGGATCTGAAGGTCTAAAATATAGATGGATAAATTATAAAGAACTACTAGAAGATAGAAATACTATAACTTATAAAAAAAACTCTGATGTTTTACAAGGAATTGAACGTTTATATGGACATGAATTTAATTCTAGCTTCTAGAAATTTTAACTACAGTTCAAAATCATCAATATTATCATCATCAATTTTCTCTGAAGTTTCTTTTTCTTCTTCTGGAGGAGAAATATTCATATAATCATAATATAGATTCTTATAATAATTTTCAGGATCATACATAACAAAACCTTCAGAATAAAGAATATGAGAAATATCTCCAGAACAAACCTTATTATATCTTTCTTCTATTTCTGATTTTTCTAGTAATACTAAATGCTTTACTTGATTAATATCAGGTACTTTTGAAAATTTTTTATTGATTTTAATGAAATTTTTAATCAAAGTACTTTGTCGATAGAATTTTAAATTAGATATTATCTTTTTAGCTTCTTCAAAATGATCATCAAAATCTGTTACAAATACTATAGCTTCTTTTTCATTATCTACAAAAAAATCAGTTACAAATTCCAACTCATCTTTTAAATGCTTTTCAATTACTGAAAAATCAATATCATCCAAATCATTTGATTCAAATAATAATTTATATCCTTCAAGTTCTAATTCATTTTCATCTTCTAAAAAAGAGATATATTCTTGAACTTTGAGACTATTTTTTGTTCTTAATTCAGATCTTTTATCAATTATTGAAATTTTCTCGTTTTGAACCTGAATTAAATTTGACTCTTTCTCTTCTTCAAATTTCTTTTTTTTATAAATATTTGCTGCCAAAGTTACTGCACCAAAGAGTAAACAAACTATTCCAATGTAAAAGCCTAACATTACTGGTATTAGAGAAATAGATCCAACAACTAAAACATAAAACACAATTAAAGACATTCTTTCAGAAGAATCTTTGGTTTTGGAAAGTAACTTGAAATACTCAACGTTGATTACAGATGTAATTTGAAAAGTCTTAATCATTACTACTTTGCTAATATCTATACATTTTTGCATAGTTTCTTTAGATTTAAGATCTAAATGATTTTGCTCTTCTGTTAAAGATATATTCTTTTCTAAAGCCTTATTTTTTACATCTTCAAAATAAGCTTCACCTGTTTTCCTTGGTCTATCAAGCTCTGTTGACATAAAATAAATACCTCTCTTTTATTCTAAAAGATTCTAATATTTTCTAAATAAAAAACTTCCTACCAAGAAAATTTCTTTACTCGATAAGAAGTTTCTCAAATTTTTTAAAATCACATCAATTTCAACTGCCAATAAAAGCATATTGGTGATAGCCTTTAACAGTAATCCAGATATTTTTTTATCGGTTACCGCTGGAAAATCTTTTTCAGATCTCTTATAGCCTTCAGCTATAGCTCCAGTAACAGTTAAACGCCCACCACGGCTAGTGATTTCGATCGGATCGTATAGAAAAAATAACATTTGACAATGATCTCCAATTGCTAAACATCAAAAATCTTGAATGGTTGCTTATTATACTTTTCATGACCTGCATAAAATACAGAATGAGAAAGTATTCTGGACTTATCAAAATTGACATCATTGTATGAATACTTGTTTCCTGATTTGGAATAAGTAGTTTTTAAAACTGATACATTGAAATTATCTAACAATGTATATAAGAACATATTAGTTCCCTTACCACCTCTAAAATTTTGGATGGTTTTTTCAACCATATTTTCGATGCGTTTTAATGAAGTAGTAGCACAAATAACTCTAAAATTCTTAGTCCATTTTTCAGCTACTTGACCATTATTTGTAAGTTCAGGATTATTTTCATAAAATTTTTGAAAAAATTCTAACGATTTGCCATCTCTATAAAAATTACTATACTTATTCATCTTTTCAAGCCAAACAGGTAAACTTTCTGTTTGCCTGTCAATCTCAATGAAAAAGTTACTTCTATCTCCAGTAATTTCATTTTCAATGATAATAAGACCATCTGGGATTAAATTTGTTCTAATAAATTTACCTTGAGAGTCATAATAAGAGATTTTCTCTTTAATTTGCTTATCATAAGCAGAATAAATTACTTTATAAGTTCCATAAGAAAAATATGAGAATAGCTTCAAAGAAATTAAGAGATTTGAAATCTCTACATTATGACTAAGATAGTTATATAAACCAATTGGTTGACCTTTATGAACTTTATCTTTTCTTGCAAACTGCGGAATATTTAATTCATCAGGAAATTTACCAAGCATATCTGCAAGAATAGGAATTGATTCCTTACCCAAAGTATAAACATCTGCTACAGAACCATTTTGATAGTACATTGGATTCCTTACAGACCATTTTTGTAAATAACCATGTTGCCAAAGATGTGAAATGTTCTTTTGTATACCAGTAAAATTTACTTCTTTTAATTCACTACGTCTTGTTTTACCAGAGAAACTTAAATCACCATTCTTTTCATCTAAAAAGAGTAAAGAAGCAATATTATATGCTGTGAGGTATTTATAAAAGTATATCCAGTAAATAATTCTCTGATATCGTGGTGTTTTAGAAAAATTGATATTTTTTATTTCTTTGTTTTCAGGTATTTTATACCTTGCTCTCTTAACTTTTGTACTTTCAGTCATATAGAATCCTTAATTTTCCTCATATAAACAAAATTACTTATCAAAAACAAGGTTTTTGAAAGTTTGTGGCTAAAGTTTTTGCTTTAGCCACGACTTATGTTTTTTCTCTAGTTGATTACCAAATGACTTATGATAATCTGTACAAGATTGAAGAATGCTAAGAGTCCAAAACTATACCATACTAAGGTTTTTTTGTTTTTTTCTCTGTTATTCTGCAATGATTCCTTAACTAGAGCGTCCAGCGTATCAATCTTCTTATCCAGATGATTTACTCCGCTGATGAGGATTTTTTCAAATTCTCCTGCCTTTACAAAAAGCAGATGACCTTTTTCTGTTTTCATAATAAAACAGTTTAAAAAATAAACATTCCTACATTGAATAATAAAATCCCTGTAAGAATTATAGAAATTAAAACTAACCAATATTTGATTAATTTGATTTCTACACTGAGATTAGAAAAATCATTATGGAAAACCACAAGTCTTTTCTCTAACTCTATTACTTCACTTCTTGAAGAATAAACACTATTACTAATTAGTTCTAAATACTCCATCAATAAATTATAGAAATTTACCTTCTGAGTACTCTCACTAACAACATCGAACTTATCCTTTTCTAGCATAGCTAAATTAGGTTATGAAGTAATAATTTGATTATAGCAAAAATACTAAGATTTTTGCTATTTGATAGAATATGAGCGAAGCGAATTCATAATAATTTGTGGGGGGTGTCGGGAACGCCTGAGTAGCCTCTGAAGTCGAGCTTTTAAGCGAAGACTGAAGAGACTGCTACTCAGAGCTAAGTTCCGACGGCAATCGTTTTAGTCTCCTGAAAGGAGACCGTAATGAGTCAGAAGCTTTAGTTTCTGATGAAATGGAGTCCGTAGGATAAAAGGATTGCCGTCGGGGGTTAGGAACATTTCCTATTAAATATATTATTTAATGTTCCGTTCCCCGACACCCCCCACAAATAAGTCCCCTATTTTAGGGGATTTAGGGGTAATTAAACAAATAAACCTTATTGTATTTTATATAACCTAACAAAATACTTTAGACTATGCTTTATCTAATAAAACATCATCTAAATCAATGACTAAAATAACCTTCAAAGTAACTCTACAACTAGAATAGTAATGGTATTAAGAATTATTAATTTATTCAAAATAGTGCAAGATGCGAATGTATCTTTGCCTATTTTGGAGCTAAAAATTTTAATTTTTAGAAGTTATCAAAAAAACTACTATTTGGCATAAAAAAAATTTTTACCGTAATAGTATGCGGTAAATTTCTAAATAATTAAAAATCAAAAAATAAGTAAAACATAATAATAGTAAGGATTATAAAGTTATATTTTTGACAAACGATAAAGTACCGTAATTCAGGGCAGTAATTTTAGGTTTCTAAGGTATGAAATGTTGATTTTTTTTCAATCAACTAGACTAAAACCCTTTTATAATCTATGTTATATCAAGTACCGTAATTCAGGGCAGTAAGGAAAATTTATCAAAAAAGTTGACCGTAATTCAGGGCAGTAAGATAACACTTTAGTAACATAATAAAACTATTTTAAATACTAAATTACAGAAAAAAGTTTTCATAAATTTTTATTATTATTAAGTACCGTAATTCAGGGCAGTTTTACCGTAATTCAGGGCAGTTTTACCGTAACTCAGGGCAGTTTTACCGTAACTCAGGGCAGAAGGCACTTTCTAAAACCTACTATTTATAAGGGTTTTAGAGATCGTTTTTGATCGGAAGATCTTATAATATCTTAGAAGATATTATAATAAGGATAAAGAAAAAAATTTTGAGAATTTTTTCTTTATCAAAAAAACAATTATTCCGAGTCCAGCCAAAAATTAAAAATTTGTATTTAGATAAAATTTGTATTTAGATTGACCTTGAGAACCATCTATTATTTCAAAACCTGTTATGATTTTTAACTTTAATGCAAAATCAAGAGTCTCTTGTATTTTCTTCTCAATTCTTTTTTTCTTACCAGCCTTAATAAAGTTATCTAAACCTAAAACATAAGGTAATTTATCATCATTTATTTCACAATAATGATGACCATTACTAAGCTCTCTTAAAAAATAATCTCTTATTCTTGTATTACTTTCAGTAACTTTTCTTACTCCACCTGATGCAATTACAGTTCTTTGGTTTATATCACTAGGATATTCAATAAATTTTGTATCTATTTGGTCTATAAATATATGATTAAGACTAACAACAATAGTACCTTTTTCAGATCCATTTTTTGTATTATCTAACTCTAAATCTTCTTCAGGAGTTATATTTTCATAGTATTGTCTTATTTGTAATAAAGGTCTATATTCTTCTATTCTGTCAATTAACTCGTTACCTTTATCATCAAACTTATGTCTCTTATAAATAAAGAGAAAGTTTTTTGAAGCCAAATTTATTAGAGTATCTTTGACATGAATTGCTTCTGCCCCAGAATAATCATTTTTACCAATATATTCTTTGTATAATTCAGAAGGTGAAAAACTCAAAACAGGAAAATCAACCATTTGACCACCATATCTATCTTTTTCTGCTGGTAAATTTCCTTTAAAAAAATTTTCACTTCCTAAATTTCTATCACTTTTATCATGTAATAGTTTTAAAATTGAATTTAAAATTCTATCTTCTGAAACACTTAATCTTATTCCAAGAACTATTTTTTCTTCTTTTATAAATTTAGCCAAACCTTGATCCTCAAATTCTAAAGTAGTATCAACACCTTTTTTTAATTCTTTATACCTATGTTTTAACTTCATATCACCATAGTGACCTGATTGTATATAAGTTGGAGTTCTTGTAGCAATCTCTTCTGAAATCCTTTTAGGCATATCAATTTGGTTATAAATTGCAAATATAAAGTCTTCAATTAATAGGTTTTGAATTTCTTTATTTTCAGGTAAGTTTTTAATTTGTATATTGATTTCAATAGGAAATGTTGTACTTATTGTTTTTAAAAAATTGAATTCTAATCTTAATTGAAAGTCTTTTTCTTTATAAAAATAAGTATATCTAGTACCTTTAAGTCTTTTTAAAGCAACAAATATCAAAGCTTTTTTGTAAACTTCTACAGATAAATTACTGGTAGATTCAACTTGAGTAATATTCTTAGAAAAATCAGACATTTCAAATTTTAATAATACATTTTGTTCTTTTAGAGGATTAAATTCTTTGTTAACTAGTTTTAGCTTTTTAAAAACTATAATTGCAGAGGTATGAATTAGTTCTTTAAAACCTGTTTTTCTTAAGTATTCATTTTCTTCTATTTCTTTTAGAGTCTTCTCTAAGTTGAATTTAAAGTCAATCATCTAACTACTTTCCACTTCTGATGTATGATGAAATAGGATCTTCTATATTTCCTATATGCTTATAAAAGTCTAAAATTGTTTTTCTATTAACTTCTCCATCTCTATTCTTTAATGCTTTTATTTCTAAGGTTACTTTTTTACTAGATGCTAAAGCTTCATTTTCTCTAGCTTCTTGATATACAGATAATACAAGGTTTGCATCTTCTTCTAAATTTCCAGCTTCTTTTAAATGCTCTAACCTTGGACTTTCTCCTGCTCCTCTATTAAATTGAGCACCTAATATTACTGGTAAGCCTGTTTTTTTAGCTATGTTATTTAAAATATAATCTGATATATATGCAATTTCATTTCTCTTATCTTGTGTTTTTGAATCTGTTCTTATTCTTTGAACATAATCTATAAAAATAGCACCTAAGTTCTCTTTTGAATGTAAATGATTTATTACTAGACTTAATTCTTCTACTGAATATGATCTATCAATTATTTCTATTTTTCCAGATTCTAGTAAATACTTTAAAGATTCTTTTCCAGATTCTATCATTTTATTATCTGTACGATTTTCTTTAATATATGCTTTTAAAAACTCTAAATTTGTTCTACAATCAGGATATTCAGGTAAATAAATCTCTTTATTAATTAATTTATTTAATATTTTTGCTAAGATAAATTTTTTCTGCTCTTCATAACTAAAAAAGTAGAATTTTTTATTTGTATATATTTTACTCAGATTTATTAAAAGATTAAACATAAAGGTAGTTTTACCATGAGAAGGTCTTCCTGCAATTAAAGTAATTGCTCCATGAGGTATTCCTGCAAATAAATCCAGAGATTTTATTCCAGTTTTTAAAGTTAAAGGTGTATTTCTTAAATCTTCAAGGAAATTTGAGTAAGAATATTTATCTATTAAGCTTTCAGCTTGGCTTATTTGTATTTCATCAGTTGATTCATTTATTGTCTGAATTGCACCTCTTAAATTACCAATTTTTAATAATTTTGATGATTCATTTAAAGCACTCTCAAGTTTTAGTTTTTGAATATACTCTTGTCTTCTTATTTTTAACTCTTCAGATTTGTTTTTAAATCCCTGTTCAGTTATCTGATCATTTGAAACTGCTTTTAATACTGAATAGAATATTTCTCTTTCTAATGGATCTGTTAAACCTTCAAAAAGTTCATAACTAGCTTCAATAATTTCATCTCTATCTTTGTCTGTAAAATACTCTTTTCCGTTATATGGCTCAGTTATTTTATCTATCATATACATATAATAGCTTTGTGCTTGAGAAATCTTTTCTTTAAAAGCTTCTATACCACATTCTTTAATTAATTGATCAGGATCTTTTATTGCTTCAGGTAATGATGAGACATATATTTTTAAACCAGAATTTTTAAGTATTTCTATTGCTTTTAGAGTTGCTTTTTTTCCAGCATCATCATTATCAAGACAAAGAGTAACTTTTTTAGCACCATACTTTTTAGCTAACTCTACTTGTTTACTATTTAGACTTGTTCCACCTAACGCAACAATATTTTCTATTCCCCTAGTTTCAGCTATAAGGCAATCTAGAATACCTTCTACTATTATTAGATCTTTATTTCCTTTGAGAAATTTTAAATTAAAAAGAATATCATCTCTTTTTAATCCAGTTGAATATAGATACTTAGGACTTTCATCAGTATTTTTATGATTGATATTTCTACAAATAATACCTCTTATTCTTCCTAAATTATCTCTATATGGAATAGTAAGCTTGTGAGTTCTTCCAATATTAATGTTGAGTTGTATTTTTTTAGAAACTTCCTCTTTTGAAAAACCTTTATTTTCAAGATATTTAAATAATAGTTCTTGGGAAGGTATATATCCAAGTTCCATTGATGAAGAAATATTTTCTTTTTGGGGTACTTTTAAATCATTCTCATTATAGCCACGATCTTTGATATATGCTCTTAACTCGTTACATTCTACAGTATTGAAATATGCATTATTTTTATCATTTAAACATTCAATAAAAAAATTATTAGCTTCTTCCCATATTTCAGCATTTCTAGAGTTTTCTTTTATAGCCTCTATATCATCAGCCTTATAATCAAAAGATAAAGTTACTCCAGCTAATTCAGCTAAGTATTTTAATGTTTCAAAATTGCTTAATCCCTTCTGTTCTTGAACATAGTTCCATATAGAAGTTGTACCTCTTGTATAATCAATTAAACAGCTAATATTATTGTCATAAACATATACTTTACCTTCTTTACCTTCAGTTCCATCAATTTTTAATTTTGTTGTTGATAAGTATCCATTCCCTATTCTTTTAAATCCAAACTCAGGAAAAATACTATCTAATCTATTATAGATTGAAGGATATATTTGAAAATCCAATAGTTCTTTTATATTAGTCATGATTAAGTTGCTTAGTAATTAATTCTTTTATTTCTTGAAATTTATAATTAATTTCTTCAAAAAATGAAGACTTTTTGAAATCAGTATCAATGTTTTTATCTAAGTTTTTTAGTATTGAATCAATTTGTTTAGATGTTTTCTTAAGAGCTTCTTTTGAACTTTTTTTATCTTCTTCAGTATCAATAGAAAAATCATCTAACTCTTCTTCAGTTAATCTGTTTTTGTATAATTTCAAAAATACCTTTTTTTGAATATTTATATCATCATTTTTAGCAATTTCATAAAGAGGTCTCCAACCTATAATTCCTTTATTATCATTATAGAAACGAGCATCTTTTTCATTTAACTCATCAAAGTTTGCTACAGCAAACTTATCAAATTTGTTTTTTGACCAAGCATAGATTTGAAACTGTTTTAAATAATTAACTAATACAGGATCAATATTATTTATTTTCAATATTGCTGATATAGTTCCCTTACTTTTTTTAAAAATACTTGTAAGTTCTTTTTGTGATCCTACATTTTCTTTATAGCTGTTGTAGAGTTTACTTAATTGAAAGTAATCTATATTTCTTCTTTGATCGTTTTCTGCTAACTGAATTTCTTGTAATTCATCTTCAGGAATTTCATCATGGTTTCTTTTTAGTTTGTAGCAAATAATATTACTATCTTCAGTATCTTTTTCTGCCAACAATTTAATAGCATGGTATCTTCTATATCCAGCTATTAAGTAATTATCTTGAGAAAGTAATACAGGTTGTAATTGTCCATGCTTTTTAATATCTTCAGCTAAAGAATCAATATCCTCATATTCTAAAGTATCTCTAATATTTGTCAGTAACTTTATATTACCAATTTCCATAATTGATAAATCAGAAGTTTTGGATGATTCAAGCTCTTTTATTTTTTCTTTTAATAGAGTATTTTCATCTTCTGCTTGATGTAATTTTGTTTCTAAAACAGATCCTGTTTTAGCTTCCCATTGATTAGAGATACTGGATGTGAAGTCTTTTTTTGCCATAGTTATTTAATTATTTTATTTAAAATTTCAAAGAATAGATCAAAGTATTCGTAACAAACTTTTGCATTTTCATCAAAGTCAAATACAGATTGCTTAACTGCTTGGCTTTGAGGTATAGCAACAGTTTTACGTATTTTAGTTTTAAAAACGTTAAATTTATTACTGTTTTCAATGTGTCCTGCTATTTGGTTAAAAAGTACATTTTCCTCATAGTTATTAACAAAAACACCTAAAATCTCCAAATCAAAATTACCAGTTTCATCTTTTTTAGAAATTGTTTTGATTTCATCAATAATATTGATAATACCATCCATTGCAAAAGGATGAGCTTGGAAAGGTATAATACAGTAATTTGAAGCATATAGACCCATTTCTAAAGCAAATGCTAGTGATGGAGGAGTATCTATGATAATAAAATCATAGTCATCTTTAATAGATTTTAAAGCTTTTTTTAGAGTGAATGGCTTATGTTTTTTATCTTTATTATTTTTTAGCCATTTTTCAAATTTTAAATGATTTGGTAAGAGATCAAGATTTGGTTGTATATTTTTTAAAGTATCTTTTATTACTTCAGGGTTTTCAAATACATCAGATAAACTTAAGTCTTTTTCTGTTAAATATATCCCAAATGATTGTGATAAATTAGATTGAGAATCTAAGTCTATAACCAAAGTTCTTCCGAGATAAGAGAATAAATGAGCTAAGTTAATTACACTACTAGTTTTACCAACACCACCCTTATTTTGAGCTATTGATATTACATTGTTGTTTGGTAACTTAGCACCATATTTTTTTAAATAACTAAGTTTAGTTATATGTTTCCATCTAAATATATTTTCACCTGATACTGTTTTATCAATATCAGGAAAGTTCTCTTCAACTTTTCTTAGTAGTGTAGGTTTTGCTACCTCTAATATTTTTAGTACTTTTCCTGCTCTCATTTGTTACGCTTCTATTCTAAAGAATATAAAAATAAATATTATAATGTTATTATTTTTTAGTTTATACCATAAAAGCGTAAAGTCAATGTAATCATTATTACAAATTCAGTAATATTTTTTGTTTTTTATTATTAGCAATTGGTTTATATTTTTGATAGAATGTAAACTAGGAGTTTACTTATAATGAAAAAAATAAACCAAATTTTTCAGAGCTGGAAGCCTAATACTGTTTTTACAAGTAATTATCTTGAGTCTAATGGTTTTTATAGACAACTTTTAAATAAGTATGTTCATTCAAATTGGTTAGAGCGTATAGGAAAAGGAGCTTATATAAAAAAAGGAGATAAGATAGATTTATTTGGAGCTTTAAATGCTATTCAAGAACAATTAGAATTACCAATTTATATTGGAGGTAAAACAGCTCTTCTTATTCAAGGTTTAGGTCATTATATCAATGATAATATTCCGTATATTGAATTATATTCTTTAAATTCTTCAAGATTACCAAATTGGTTTTTAGAATATAATTGGGAAACAGAAATCATTTATTCTACTTCAAATCTTTTTGGTAAAGAAATTATAGGTCTTGAGAGAAAGGATATATCATCTGTTTCTATATTAATTTCATCTCCAGAAAGAGCTATTTTTGAGTTATTGAATAATTTGAATAATAGAATATCTTTCTATGAAACTTATAAAATATTCGAGAACTTATATAATTTAAGACCTGAATTATTAAATGAATTACTTTCTAAGTGTGAATCTATAAAAGTTAAGAGACTTTTTTTATACTTTTCAGAAAAATCAGATCATTTTTGGTTTGAAGATCTTGATTTAAGCAGAATCAATTTAGGTAGTGGTAAAAGAGAAATTTATAAAAATGGTATTTTGGATAAAAAATACCTTATAACTGTTCCAAAGGATTTAGATAATGAAATATGATTTTTATGAAAAGCAAGTTAGATTACTTTTAAAAGTTTTGCCAATTGTAGCTACTGAAAAAATTTTTGCTCTTAAAGGTGGTACTGCTATTAATTTTTTTATTCGTGATTTACCAAGATTATCTGTAGATATTGATTTAACTTATATACCTTTAGAATCAAGAGAATTATCTATTTTAAATATAAATGAAGGTCTTTCTAGAATATCTAATAAAATAAGTTCTTTAGGTTTAAATTTTTCAGAAAAAATCAATGCTCAAGGTTTAAAGAAGTTAAATGTTTATGATAAAGATAGAACAAGTATAAAAATAGAGCCAAATTATCTTTTGAGAGGAACAGTTTTACCAGTAGAAAAAAAGAGAGTTGTAAAAGCTGTTTCAGATATTTTTAGTATGTCAGCTTCTATAAATGTTTTAAATTTTAATGAGTTATATGCAGGAAAAATATGTGCAGCTCTTGATAGACAACACCCAAGGGATTTATTTGATGTTAAATTACTTATCGAATCAGAAGGTTTAACTAGAGATATATTAGATATTTTTATTATCTATCTTATAAGCCATAATCGCCCTTTAAATGAAATGTTGAACCCTAATTTTTCAGATATAAAGAATATGTTTGAAAGGGAATTTAAAGGTATGACTAATTATGATATTTCATTAGAAGATTTAATAAATACAAGGTTAGAACTTGTTGATATAATAAAGAACAGCTTAACAAAAGATGATAAAGAATTTTTATTATCTTTTAAAAAAGGTAATCCTGATTGGAGTTTATCTAAATATCCTGATTCTTCTAAATTACCATCAGTTTCTTGGAAATTAAGTAATATAAAAAAAATGTCCTCTGAAAAACATAAAGAACAACTTTTGAAGTTAACTGATTTGTTAGATAGTATTAGTCAATCATCCAATTAATAGCATCCTCTGTATCAACTATTATCACTGATACATCATTAATTTTAGCTTTTTGAATATATTCTAATTTCATTGGATATTTTTTCAATGATACCGTTGCTTTTACAATTGGATCTGGACCAGTTTCTTTTATCAGCTCTTGAATCTCTTCGCTTATTCTTATAAGCACACTTTTTTTTATAGAATCAAAACCTTCCTTTTTAATAAATTTATTGTACTCAAGTTCTATTATCATGATGTTTTAGTAAAGATAAGTTTTAGCTTATTAGTTAAAGATTTTTTTACTGGTTGTATTTGTTTTTTTAGTACTATAATTTCACTTTCTTTATCTCGGAGTGTATTTTGTAATTCAAGTATTTTACTTAGTTGTTCTTCTAGAATTTCACCTTTATTATTTTCAATCTGTTTATTTTGAATAGAAAAATATGAAAGTTTATCTTCTAATTCTTTTATATAGAGATTTTGAGCTATGATAGTTTGCTCTTTTGAATGTAAGGCAACTTTAGTAACTTCTTGAAATTCTTTAAGTATAATTTTCATATCTGAATTATTTTCTGTAATGATTGATGTTTCAATAACAGTATTACTTATATTCAGTTCTTTTTCTAAATGTTTTTTTATGCTTTTTAAAGTTAGACCTTGAGATTTTAAGTTTTTTATTCTATCAAAAATCTCTAATCTATCTGAATCGAATAATATAGTATTTTTGTTACCTCTATTTATATAGGGTTCAAATATTGCTTCCATTTTGAATATAGCTCTTCTGATATAGTCATATTTTAATCCAGTGTATTCAGAGATGTCTTGAATTGTTTTGTTGTAAGCCATAGAAATGGTTGTTAATTTGTATTTGTTAGAAACTTACTTTAAAACTAAAATTATTTCAAGAGAAAATTAATTTTTTTCAAAATATCCAATTATGTTATCAAAAGATTTATTATTTTCGTTAAAATCTTTTAGCTTAATTAGTTCATTATCTCTTTGGAAATAAAATAATTCATTTTTATCAGATTGTTGAGCAATAAAAGGCAAATGTGTTGTAGCAATTAACTGAAAATTTGGTAAATTTTTGGAGATAAAATCTAAAATTATTCTTTGCCATTTAGGATGTAAATGTAGATCTATTTCATCAACTAATAGTAAACCTCTTGCTGTTAATGGTGATTTATAATCTTCAAAAGTACTTGTTATTTTATAAAGTAAATCCCCTATCCATACAGCTATATTTTGATAGCCATCACTTAGGTAATTTAAAGGAATAACACCATCTTTGGTATTAAAAAGTAATTGTTTCTTCTTTTTATCAATTTCTTTAAATGTTATATCTGTAAGAAAAGAATTTAAAGTTTGTCTAACAACTTCTAACCCTTCATTTTGTTCTCTATAATCTAAATCTATTACCCATGATTCAAGATGATTTAAAACACTATCCTTATTAAAAAGACTTGATATATTTCTTGCCCTTATATCTTCAAAATATTTTCCATTTCTTTCTTTGCCTAATCTTCTATAAGAACCATAAGCAATAACAAAGTAATTCATTGTTTCATTGTTAATTGCATCATCAATTTCTGTAAGAGATTTTTGATTCCATATAATTATATCTTTTAGAGTGTCACCTCTTTTTATCGTAATTGATACGCTTTTTTCTTCAAATTTCTTTGTAATTAATTCTGCTTTTATTTCACAAAAATCTTTCCCATACTGAATCCAATCATCAGGATTTCCAAGTAATTCTCCTAAAGCATTACTACCAGCAGTAATTAAAGCTATTGCTTTTAAAAGATTTGTTTTACCTGTATCATTTTCACCAAGTAATATGGTTTGTTTTCTAATTGATTTTTCGCTATCAAAAGAAAGTTTAATGTTATCTAGGCATCTGAAGCTTTTAATTTCTATTTTTTTTAGAAACATATTTTAATTTTAATCATATTATTTAATCCAGATATATTATCATAGCAAACTTCTTGTAATAAAACTAAAGTAATAATTATCCATAACTTATTAATTCAACACAAGATAATTCAGACCATAAATCTGAGTTATTATTTTTCATATAATCTAGAGATAAAATAAAAGCTTCATTTATTATTATTCCACTTGCTAAATTACTTGCTAAAGTACTAAAAAAATTATTTGCGAATAAAGTTGGTATTGGATATCTGCTTACAATACAATGTTTAACTCCTAGTTTTATTAATAGTGGAGCTGCTCCTATTGGATAATCTCCATGATCTACTTCATAAACACCTGATTCACAGGCAGATAAAATCACAACTTGTGATTTTATCTTTTCTGGTAAGTCATTAAAAACATAATGTTCTTTATTATTAAATTCTAAAGTTAAGTTTACTCCATGTAGGTTTTTTCCCCTACTTCTACCATGACAACATATAAAAATAATATCATTATTATTTATGAAAGAGTTTTTAAAAACCTCAGGGCTACAATTTAAATAGGTATAAATATTATTTGAAAAATTATTTGAAAAAGCTTTCGCTAGAGTATTTAAATTAATTGATCCTGAGAATCCATTACTAAATGATGATATTTTGTGTTCTTTTTTATAATAATATTCATTTCCTTTATCAAAGAGATATAGACTAAAATTTATTGAATAAGGTAGAGATAATAAATCCATACCTAAATAATTAAAAACACCTCTCCAAGGTATTGAATGTAAAACTGAATGTGGAATTATTCGTACTATTTTTTTACTAACAATTTTTTCTAATACTTTTTGAGATAAATCAGTAATTTTTTTAGGAATACTTCTTTCTTCTACTTTTTCACCTAATCTTATAGGAGTCATTGATATTTCTTCTATAAATTTTAAGACATTTTCTTTTTTATCAGTAATATCAACTTCTTCATAAAAAACAGAATTTTTTCCAATAATAAAACTAACTAAATTAGGTGGTAAAATTGAAAAAATTATACAAACTTCATGTTCTTGTAGTTTTTTTTGAACCTCTTTAAGATAAGAAATATCGATATTTCTCCCATCCTTTGAAAATTCTTTATTATTTAATCTTTTAAAAAACAAATTTTTGTCAACTTCAATAGAGTAACTTAAGGCTCTTCCTGCTTCAAAAGAAATAATTGCCTCATTAATTCTATTTAATTTTATTAGATGAAAAGTTAGTAGTCGGAAGTGATTGTGAATTTCATGACTATAAATATGAAAATCTTCAAGTAATTTTAAATTTTTAATAATTTCAAACCATCTATTTGCTCCATCTATTAATGTTTCTACAATTTCTTCTGTTGAGTGATTTTCCATTGCTAAAACCATTGCCTCTATTTTGCGTAATTTAGCAATATTTAAATCAAATTTATCTAAATAAATTTCTAACTCTTTTGCCTTTGAAATAAAAAATTTACTTTGTTTAATATTATTATCATTCTCAACTAAGCTAGCACCAATTGAATATCTTAAATAAGCAGTACTGAAATGTTTTTCTTTAATAGAATGAGTAGCAGCTTCCTCTATCAGTCTTGAATAATTATTTATAGAAATTAATTCAGATCCTAATTGAATTAATCCAATATTTATTCTGTGTAACTGCTCAATATAATTTGTTTCTATTGCAATATCTTTAGCTTCTTTGAGAGCATTTTCAGCTTCAATATCTTTCTTTAAAGAACGGTATGAATAGGAAATATTTATTAAAGCATCAATATATGTATTAGTAGTGAATGGCTTATATTTTTTGTAAATCTCTCTTGCTGAATTTAAGCAATCTATAGAAGCTTCCCAATTTCCAATATTAATTAATCCTACACCCCAAGAATTAAAAGCATGTGCTTTTTCAAGTTCAAGTTGTTTAATAAGGTCTTCTTGATTTCCAAACTTTGTTAGTTTTTCAATGAAATTTGTAGCTAGTCCAATAGTTTGATTTAAGAAACGAATAGACTCAATATATCTTCCCTGCTTCATTATTGATTCACCTAAGTTTCGGAAAAATTGAATTCCAGAAGGTACATGAGGACAAAAATATTTATCTTTATTAAGTTCTTCTAAAGTTTTAATCCCCCATTTTTCAGCTTCTTCAAATTTTTCTAATCTTAGTAGAGCTAAAGCTGAATTACCTATAGCTAAAGAATAACAAGGTGAAAATTCAGGTTCTTGCTGTAAAATTTTTACTGCTTCCTCTAAATTATTATTAAGTAGAGCAGTCATTCCATCCATATAATTTTGTGTTGTTTGATACTCAGGTACATAATCCCTAAAATTACTAAACATTACTAAATTTCTTAAACCCCTTTATATATAATCTTTAAAAGTTTTTATATAAGCAATCATTTTAAATTTTATACTATTTCATTTCCCCATGAGTACCATCCATCTCTTTTATTTCTTGCAAAGAGTTCTATTCTTAAAGTATCTGGAAACATTTTCTCAATCATTTGATAAAAATAATCAGGTTTTTTACTATGGAAAGTTCTTTTTTCAGAATAAATAGATTTGAACCTATTTTGTGGTATTGGAGCTTTGAATTTTCCTTTTACTCCAACTAGAAGGATTTCATGTTGTATTCTAAACCAATAACCCATACCTAATAGTTTTTTATCCCAAATACATGATGTTTTATACTTAAAACCCCAAGATTTGAGTACTTCTAAAGCTTCTTCCAACTTAGGAGAAGTTGACCATAATAAAAGAACAGAATTTTTAGATGAAGGTATTTTTAAATTTTTTATTTCTTCTAAAGTCATAGTAGAATAATGATTCTCTATTCTTCTATTTTTTGTTGTAGAACCTTTTGCATATTCCCAAGGTGGGTCTGCATATATCACTTGAAATTTTAAATTAGTTGAATCTAAGTCAATCATTTTGAAAAATACAAAGAGATAAAATTGTTTCTTTGTATTTTTAGTTTGGTAAATTAATTTAATCCATATTTTAAAAATGTCAAGTTTTTTATTCTCTAGTCCACTCTGTAGCTATTTCAACAGCACTAAGGTTTAAAGCTTTTGCTATTTTCAATAAGGTAATTCTTTTTGGCATTGTGTTTGAAGTAAAGAACCTTGATAAAGAAGGCTGAGGTATTCCACTTAATTCAGAAAGACTTTTAATTCCTCCGTTATTATCAACAATAAGCCTTAAATTATCTTTAAACACTCTAATATTTTGTGCTATTTTATCAATATCATCAAATCTGATATAAGGAGCTTCAAGTTTCTCATGTTGAGAACAATCATCTATCATATCTTGTATGTCAGCAACGATTTCTTCTCTTTCTTTGCTATCACTTTCTTCATCCCAAAATTTCATTAAATCATAGACACCTTCAAATTTTATTGCTGTTCTTACAGCATGTGTAATAAATGTTAATGAAAGATTTGATGCTTTCATTTTTACAGCAATTTCATATAATTCCATTTCACGATTAATTTGAGTTAAAGAATCAATCATTATAATTTACCTCTTTCTGTATAACTATTTTGTAATACAAGTTGCATATGAGTTTTAAATCTTGCTAACATTCTTCGATCTTTTTTAGCATCAGATTTTACATATGCCTCAAATAAAATTGCATCAGAAATAATTCCAACTGGTAATCTTAATTCAACATTTCCATTACCTAAAGAATCCCATTTCATTTTGAAACCATTAGTTATTTTTTGACCTGATGGAGACTCTGCAAAAGACCAAAATTGTTGTAATTGAAATTTTGGGTTATTTGGGTAGTTTTTTAAAAGCATTACATCAGGTTTTAGAATATTTTTATATTCATCTCTTGAAAAAACTCTATTATGTTTTAGATCCAAGTAAGAATTTAATGCCCACTCAGTTATTATTATATCCATATATAAAACCTTTTATAACTTATATAATAAATATAACATAAATAACATAGAAATTCTAGTTTTATAAAGTTTGCTGTAGCAAACTTTATAAATAAGCTTTACAAAATAATATTTCAAACATAACATATTTTCTTCTAAACATTAATTTTTATACTATTAATACTCTAAATTCATTAGTTCCAAAGTCTATAGTTAAAGATTTAGATGATAAAGCTCTATGGACTTATTCACTTGATTATAAGACAGTTGGAGGTTTAAAAGTTTATTATAGAGTTCTTTTAAATTCCCTTGTAAAACTAAAATCTGATAATGAAAATACATTTGGATTAAAAGACATATTTAATTATCAGATACCTATAAAAATAGGTACAAAAAAATCATTTTCTGCAAGTACAGTAATTACAGAATTATTTTTTCAGCAATTATTTCAAGAAGAACTGATATCAAATAAATCAAAATTACTTGTTTACCCATCTCATTTACCAAAACTATATAATAATGTGATTAATCAAAATCTTTCTGATGTTGTAAAAAGCTTTGATTTAAAATTTTTACCAAATGCTATTTATAGATGGGAAGAGTGTTTAGATAAGAGTAGTGTAAGATTAGCTAAGTTTTATTATAAAGCTAATTTCAAAGATGAGTTCAATAGTCTTTGTTTAGATACAAAGGAAAAAATAAGGGATAAAGCCTTAATTCTTATAGATGATTTTACAACTAGTGGTATGTCTTTAGAATCAGGAAGGAATTTACTTGAAAGAAGTGATATTGATACTTTAGTTATCGGTGCATTTGGTAAATATAATCGTCCTGTAACAAAACATTCAATTTATGAAGTAAATACTATGTTTGATCCTTTTTGTGAATACAATAAAGTAAAAAACTCCAAAGATTATTCTTTGAAAGTTAGTGATATTCAGGCTGACTATAATTCACAATCAAAAATAGTTGAATATTTTGATCGTTTATCTAAGGAATAATTAAAATATTCCTTGAAATGATTTTTTTATATCTTCAGTTTCTAACATAAAGTAATCATTTTGATATTCTGATTCAAGATATTTATCATATAGTTCTGATATTTGAGAAACAGTATTTAAAACTATTTCAGGTACAACTATATCAGAATTAAATTCTTTATCCCCATTTCCAAAAAACTTTATTATAAATTGAATTTCTGATACTCCTTTTTCTGATCTTTTTTTGTACAAAAGAGATGTTTCTACAAAAGAATCAAACTTATTCCTATTTTCTTCCGATAAATCTATAAACTCAAAATTATTTGATTCCTTAGTGTAATCATAGTTTTTAATAATATCAAATAATTTTTCCATATCTTTTTCTTCTCTAAGAAAATCTTCTTGAAACTCGGACATTTTTCTATCATTTGAATCATAGTCTTCAAAATTGTACATTTTTAAAATGGGTTATTAATAATGTTCTGCGAAGCAGTCTTCACATTCAATAGTTAAAACTTTTTTAGACTTTATAAGAACAAAAGCATAAAAAAGTTTTTTAAAATGATTACAAGTTTGACAAATTCCCTCAGTATTATTATGTAACCAAACTATTCCATCATCTTGAATTTTTTCATTAAGAACATCAAATTTATCTTTAAGAAGTTCCATTTTTATATGTTTTAACTTAGATATATTGCTAGAAATTTTAATAAGTTAAATTTATAGCTCCTTTATTGCCATAATTTATTCAATTTGTTTAATACTTCTTCCCTTTTTGATTCTAATAAATTAAATTTCTTTGTTAGTTTTTCTTCTCTGAGCTTAATTTCTAATATTCTATCTGGGATATTTAAAACTTTTGAAATTTGATTACAAATTTCTTTAGTAGGTTTACTTTGATCATTTTCTAATCGGTTTATAAATTCTTCTGTAAAAAGTAATTTTTCAGCTAGATTTATTTTGCTTAAATTCATTGATTCTCTAAAAAGAGTAATTATTTCTCCAGTACTTAACTCTTTAAATTTTAGAGATTCAATTGATTTTTTTGTTTCCATAAATTGAAATATTAAAAAGTATATTTTATATATAATCTAATAAATTTTTAAAATCAAGGAAAAATGAATAAATTAATTCATAATATTTTTATAATCTGTAAATATGAATTTAATAGTATTCTATTGACTACATTTCTAACTTATATATAATAAGGACGACAAATGAATTTTATTTCTTAACCCAATTCATTATGTCAAACATTACAAAACAACTTGAGCAGTTAACAGCTCAAACAGACAACGCACTTACAAAGTATGTTGCTGAATATCTTTTAGAGTCTGGTAATGATGAAGAAATCAAAACTACAATTAGAGATATTTTAGAACATGGTTGTGTTTCTGGAATTGTTTCAGAACTAATTTATTACAAAGATACCCATGATTTTTTTGACAAGTTTTATAATGAAATCGAAACTTTACGTTATGAATATGAAAGAGAAACAGGAGAGAATTTGAAAATAGAAAGTGATTTGAAAAATTTCCTTGCATGGTTTGGATTTGAGCAAACAGTTTACAATATTTCTTTTGATCTTGGTTTGGAGTAATAATTTCATAAGGAGTCGGGGGAACTAAAAACCCCCGACCCTTGAAAGTAAGTATTTAATTTTTAATCTATTATTATGAAAGCAACTATTGGCACTAGACTTAAAAATATAAAGAAAATAAAATTTCAAATATATGTCTCTGAAGAAATTGCTACTAAAATTCAAGAGCTTATAGAAAAATATGAATGGGGCGTAAGTGATATTTTTGTTTATGCTTTTAAAAAAGTTTTTATTAATGGGAAAAAATTTACTCAGAAATAAAGATTATTTTTTAGAATTTATACTTTTATCTCTTAGCTATAATCACAAAATAATTAGTAAGAACTAGCTAAAATAAAATAACCTATCACTAGCCCAAATTTAACTGGTAGAAATACCTGTTAAATGCGGGAGTTTCAGGATTATTTATTTATTTCCATTTTTCCAGGTCTTGGAATTATTATTACTTCAGAAAGTCCATTAACCTTATCTAAGCCTTGTTTGAATTCTGAATATTGTTCTGTCTTTCTAGAATTATCCCAAACAAATGCTATTATAGAGCTATATTTTTCTTTATCTGATAAATATAAACTTGTATCAGCGGCTATTCCTTCAATTATATTTGAAAACTCACTTTTAGTACCATCATATATGAATTTAACTTCTATTATTAATTTTAAAGATGGTATTCCTAAATCATACCTTGGGTGTTTTTGTCCAAATGAAGGTAAATTTTCTTCAGATATTAAATCAGGAAAAATTGGAGCAAGTATTACCCATAGTAGATCTTGAACATGGTATTCAGAACTAATTTCCCATTTAATAGGAATTGCTCCTTTTTTTTTGCTCCTTGCTTTTTCTTCCCAACACCATCTATTAAAAGAATTTTGAACTCTTGATAAAATATTACATACATCTTTTAATGTTGCACGTTCTGGTAAGATGATAGGTTTGTCCCTTTGTAACCATTTTAAAGCTGATAAACTTATTGCACATTCTGGTAAAGAGCAACTTTCTATATTGATTTTTCGTAATTCTTTTAAAAACTCATCCTCTAAATTTTCATTAGAATTAACAATTCCTTTTGAAACAAGAAAAGTAAAAAATGTTGGGTTAAATAGAGAGGGTGAAATTTCAATCTTATTCAAAAATATTTTTGATGTATTTAGAAGAGATTTATCAAAATCATTTACTCGGATATTTTGTAGACTATATTCAATAAAACCCTGTAACATTTTTATTATTTCAACTTTCTCATTCCACTCATCTTCAATAAAGCTTAAACCTATGGATAGACCAAGCTTTGCGATTGAATCAAAATGAAAACCTGACTCTTCAGAAAATTTTCTACCTTTAATCCATAATAATCCTTCCTTAAGAGAAGTAATTAAAGGATCTTTATCTGAAATATAATCTAATGAAAAACCAATAGATGATAAATCTTGATAAGATCTTTGTGCTGCTTTTGTCTCAACAGATTCGGAAGCTATTTGTTTTATATCAAATGGAAAATTATTGTCTTTACCAATAATCCAATAACTAAAAGATTTTATCTGCTTGGTTTCATTCTCAAAATCAAATTCTTGTAGCTTTTTTGTGAGTCCTCTTTCAATTTCACTTATAACTATACTCATAAAAACCACCTAGTTCTTCCAATTCTTCCGAGCATGGTATCAGAATCCCAATTATTTATGTTATTAAGTTTGCCAAGTAATCCTGAAATTAAATCAGAATATAAAATTGTTATTGGTAAATGTGAAGGTGTTAGCATTCGCCAAGAATGGCAAGAAAAATGAAAAGCTTGTCTGGCTAGATATGTTAAATCTGTAAAAGTCGAATTGTGGTGTAATTTTAATAATACAGGTTTTGGAATTCCGTCTTCTTTACGTTTAAGCTCATTACTTGAAATAAAAGAAAGTAATGAAGCTTTAGAGCTTAGAATTACAGATAAACCACGAGGAGGAGCTAATTTTCCTTTTCCATAATTTCCATTATTATTTTCATCAAATAAATAATATGGGTGTTCTTCTGTAAATGTTAAAAAAGCATACTCAACGTCATATTCTTTTAGTTCTTCCATTACATTTTTAATAGAATCTGTTTCAGTATTTTTTAAAGGTTTAAAAATATGAAAAATTAATCTTACAGGATCTTTTTTTGTCCAATTTTGTTCTTCTCTTACTGTTGTTATAGTTTCTCTTAAAGAATCCAAAATTGCTTGAGAATATTCTTCATAAGGTACAGAAGATGATCTATTTGATAGTAAATAGTTACCATCACCAGTAAAAACAGTTGTAATTCCAACAATTTTTTGATTTTCTCCTAATCGTCCTGATTTTATAACAGAACTTCCTATTCCAAAAATTAATTCATGAGCCATTGTTCTATTTGATTGTAAAAGCCAAGGCTTACCACCCATTTTTGCATAAGAGGCTAAGCTAATGTTATTTAGTATATAAACTAATTCAGTATCTAATTTTGACATCGTTTCAATTTCAATTTCCTGAACAGGGATTTGTTGTTTTAATAACAAAGACTTGGTTATTAAGTATGGGTTTTCATTATCATTCAATAAATGAAAAGAATCTTCTATCTGTACGATTGAAAAATCCCATTTTTTATTGGTTTCAGCAGATTTACCTATGGCTTTTTTACATGCAGAGGAGTAAGCATTTGAGCTTTCATTTTCAGTTAAAAAATATTCAACTTCAACATCATCAAGACAAAACCTTTTAATGAATCCTTTGGAATAAGGAGCTTTTTTGTTTTCTCCATAACCAACTTTAACATTTGGCATTCCATCAAAAAATTTTGAGAGAAACTCTTCAACACGACCTTTTAAATTTTTTTGACAAATAACAGCTATTCTTGGTTTTGTAGGACTAAAAACACTTTGATCATATGGACCATGATCATCTAACCCTCTTTGATTCCAAGTATCTTTTCTCATTCCAGAAGGATCAAATATAAGCTGTGGTTTATAGACTATTTCATACTTTGGAAAATTATTAGAGTTATTTTGTGTTACAAAATCACCTAAATTAAAATTAATATCATATAAAAGTTTATAAGGATTTTGAGCTTTTAAATACTTAACAAGATTTTTTAAAGAGCTAAATTTAGCTTCTCCTTTAGAACGTGACTCATAAATATTTTGTAATTCGGTTTGAGAATCATTTCCAAATAGGGTTGAAATACAAATTTTTAAATTTTCAAATCTAGGCTCTAAATAAGCTTCTTCAAGAGGTATTTTTTCAATACCCTCAATATTATCAATTAATTTTATAATATCATTATCTATAGATTCAACTTTACCAACTAATTTTTTAAATTCAGATTTTGTTTCTTCATTATAAAATATTTTTTGAACATATAAACCAACTATATTGATATTTTTTTCAACTAATTTCTTACAGTTTTCTTGAATTGAAATTTTAATATGTGAGTTAAATGAAAGAACAATGCTATTTACCTTCCCAATCTTTAGTTCTCTTGTTTCAAATGTATATGAGTTATTAATTTGAAACCAATCTAAATATTCAGATTCTTTAGGTATAATCTTTTCTAATAGATTATTTTTCTTATTTTTAACAATTAAAGGATATGTTTTTATAACATCGCTTGTTTCAACTGTTTCGAAATAGTTTTTAATTGAATTAAGAGCCAGTTGTGAAACAATAGTAGGTATCTCATTTAACTTGAAAGTTTTTGTTTCATCTCCAATAGGTTCAATGTTTTTTTCAAGAGATATGGAAAATATTTTATTTCCTTGACGCTTAAAAAAATGAGTATTCTTATAATTTTTTCTTAATTCTCTAAGCTGTTCTTTATCTTTATAATCTTGAATACCAACTTGTATTTCAATAGCATCATCAAAATCAATTTTTATACAGTTGAGAGTTAGTTTAATTTCTTGGTTTTGCATCATAATTATTTATATTTTTAGTTTAAAAATAAAAGCTTCTAATTGTTCTGGCTCAACATCTAAATTTTTTGAAACTTGATTCATTTTAATAACATATTGTTCATAGTTATATTTATTATTTAATGATTCAAACTCTTTAAATATTTTCAAATTGCATTTGATTTTACTATCTAAGATTATACATTTGTTATCATTTATTTCGGTTTTTAAGAAAAAAAGTAATTTTGAATATGATGATTCTCCTAAATTTGCATTCAATTTTGAAAATTTATTACTAATTTCTGAGCTAAAATTTATTACGTTTTTATTACGAAGATTATTTATTAAACTTTCAGCTTGAGTTATTTTATTAATTGTCTTAAAAAAGTTTGTTCTATATTCATTCATTATTTGATTATTACCTGAAAACCCCCAATAAATTGTAGATATTATAAACTCCTGAGTTTTTGCTGGATCTTTGGCTAAATTAAAAAGTTCTTTTTTGGAGATAAATCGTTTTGTAGAACCATTGAAAAAGGTTTTATTAAAGTTTGTAAGAGTTGTATTTCCACTCTCAAATTCTTTCCATGTTGAATATTCTACATAACAACCATCATTATCAATGTTCATACATCTAATTATTTCAGAAAAAGCTTCAAGATTCATTACAGTCATTTTATTTATTCTCCAAAAATCCAGTTATAAGATTTTCATCCCAAATATCAGTTTCTGTTCCTTTTATCTGTTTATAATTAATACTTAAAGCTTTGAAATGTTTATCGGCACAAAGAATTTTTCTTTTTTCATTATCAAATCTCAATTTGTTTGGATCAGAACTTCCTTTGGTTTCTCTTACTAATTGAAGTTTCAATTTACCGTCTATTCCAATCCTTATAATTCCCCAGTCAGGATTATAATTACCTATTATCTTTGGTAAGTTTATTCTAAAGAGATTGGGAAATTTAAAATAAAGAACTATTTTATCATCATCTTTTAATCTTTTTTCTACAAAGTTTCTTTCAATTTCTGAGTCAATTTGAATAAAGTCATATAAAGATTTTGAGTCAGCTTCAATTAATTCTTTTTGAGGAAATTTTTTATTTTCTGGAAATACATCTTCTGTTTCAATTTCAATAAATCCTTCTTCTATATAGTATTCAATATTTTCTGCAATTTGATCTGCCAAAACACCTTTTATTTTATTGATAAATATTGTTGTGAACCCTTCAGGATTTCTGAAGATATACTTTTTCTTTTCTTCTGATAATCCTTTAAAAATTGAAAGAATTGTATTTCTTGTCAAAGAAACTTCTTTTGCAGTTTTATCAATAATATTAAAAACAGGGTAATTTGTTTTTTTCTTTTGGACACTATGAGGATCTACTTGTTGACCTTTTTCACTACTAAAAACAA
>JAXLXG010000037.1:0-50181 GCA_046328075.1 Candidatus Sericytochromatia bacterium | reverse complement strand
TGCAAGAGACATAGTTGTTAAACTATTATCTTGAATTTTCAAAAGTATTTCTGGACTTGCTCCTATCCAAGTTCCAATTTGAGGAATACTTACCAAAGAGACAAAAGCATTATTATATTTATTTACTAAACTATTAAAAATATCAAATATATCAAAATTATTATCTAAGTTTATTTTTTTAGTTCTTGAAGTAACAACTTTTTGAGCTTTACCTGATTTTATAAAATTTATAGCTTTTGATACCAAACTTATATATTCATCTTTTTCATAATTTATATCATTATTATTAATATTTTTATAAAAAAACTCATTTGAAAATTCATTATTTTTATATTGTTCTATAAAATCATATGATTTATCATTGTTTAGTTGATATATACCATTTTCATCTATTATTATGTCATTTTTTATTAAATAACTCTCCTTATTAGAAAATGGAGAAAAAACAAAACCTTGAAAACTATTAAAATCTATAGAGTTCGTTTCAATTCCAGAAACTGATGTAATTGCATAAGATTTATTTTCATTTGGACTATGCCAAATAGCTACAGGTAAATTATTTTTTATAGCTGTATTAAAAAAGGCTTTTAAATTAATTAATTGATTATTTTTTTGCATTATTTTGGGTTTATCAGCTAGTTTTTTCATAAACTACCTATCAACAACAGATAAAGTTAATCTACTAACACATATAAGCTTTTTATCTTCATTATATATTTTTGTTTCCCAAACTTGAGTTTTTCTACCTATATGTATTGCTTCAGCACGACCGTAAACATATCCATCTCTTGCACTTCTTATATGATTTGCATTAATTTCTAATCCAACACAATATTGTTTTGAATTATCTATACAACAATTAGCTGCTATACTTCCTAAAGTTTCAGATAAAACAGCAGATGCACCACCATGCAATAAACCTTCTGGTTGTTTAGTTCTATGATCTACAGGCATTTTACCTTCAATAAAATTTTCACCAACCTTTGTTATTTCAATACCAAGATGCTCAACCATAGTATTTTTACCTCTATGATTAAGTTTTTCTATAGTAACAATTTCTGTATTAATCATTGCTTCACTCCTATATGAACTGCAGCTGCTCCTCCTGCAAACTCATAACATCTTACATCTTTTAAACCTGCTTGTTTCATTATCTTAATTAAACCTTCTTGAGCAGGGAACTCATCTAAAGAATTTGGTAAATAATTATAAGCATCTTTTTTACCTTGAAACATGCTTGTAATTGTAGGCATTATTTTATAAAAATAAAAGTTATATAATTCTTTATAACCAGCAATTCTAGGTTTACCTAAATCAAGTGAAATAATTCTCCCATGAGGTTTTGCAACTCTAATCATTTCATTAATAGCTGTTGGTATATCTTGTACATTTCTAAGACCATAAGCAACTGTAACTGCATCAAATTGATTATCTTGGAAAGGTAAACACATTGCATCACCTAGTTTAAAAGAAAGGTTTTTATCTGGATTTTCTTTTTCTAATCTTTTATTGGCTACATTGAGCATTTCTTGTACAAAGTCAACTCCTATTACTCTACCTGTAACCCCAACTTCTTTTGCTAATTTAAAAGCAATATCACCTGTTCCTGTGCATAGATCTAATGCAGAATCTCCTTTGTTTAATTTGGCTTTTTCAACAACAAAGTTTTTCCAAGCTCTATGCATACCAAAGCTTATTACATCATTAAAAAAATCATATCTTCCTGCTATATTAGAAAACATATCATGAACATAATAACTTTTTTCTTTTATTTCAGAATCTAATTCTACTGATTCTTTATTTACTTTAATTTTCATATCTTTTTCTTTAGTAAAACAATTTTATGTATTTACTCATATTTTTTATAAATCATCAATTAAAATATACTACATCTTTAGATAAAAATTATTTATAAGTCTTAATTATGAGCAATTTTTAATATATTTTTTATTGGGTAGAATGTATATTTTTAAATGAAAAATTATTAACTTTGTAGATAATTTATTTTGTTTAATTATTTTTTACTAGTTAAACAAGGTTTTAATAATTCAGATAAACATAAAACTATATGATTTTCTTATTCTCAGCAATTATCTTCTTTATTTACTTCCTGATATTTCAAAAACTATATTTTCTGATAATTCTGTATATGAGGCAGAGTGAATATGTGGAGGTTGAATAGCAAAATATTCCCCTCTAATAGCTTCATTTTCTTTTAAATCTATAAAAGGATTTTTAAAAGATAACCTATATTTTGTATTGATTTGTATCTTATTAAGATTAATATTTATTACTAATTTTGTATTATTCCATTCAAATGACATATTTTTGTTGTCATATCTATCTTTTTTATCAAGGCTTTCTAAAAGAATATTCTTTTCTAGACTAACTTTATCAATATCAACATTAAAAATTAGTTTTAGTTTCAATTTATTTGTGTTTATTAACTTAAATCTAGCAATTTCTGTGTTTTCATTTACCTGATTATAAATAAATGATTTAAATACATTATTGCCATAGTTATTATATATTATTTTAAATAAATCTATATTTTCAAATTTATTATTAATGTATCTTGATAATTTATTTTCATTAATAAATATTTCGTTTATTTCTGGTGATTTATGTAAATAAGATTTAGTTTTATAATTATAACCAAAATTAATTTTATCTAATATACCAAAATCTTCCCATCTTTTTGAATAACCAAATTTTTCTGCATTTCCTATGATAAACATATCAACAGGTACTTTAAAGCAAAACTCTCCTTTTTCATCGGATTTTATATTTAAATTAAATAAAATATCAGAGTATTTTAAGTTTTTATTAGAAGAATAATTATAAATATTAATTATAGCATCTGGTATTGGGGTGTTACTTATATCAATAACTTTTCCCTTTACACTTCTAAAACTTATATCTCTAAAATAATCTTCAGATATAATAGGTTTATTTGAAGGCTTTATTATTTGTTCCATATTAGACTCAATAATAGGAGTTGTAGATTCTTGTATATTAGATACTGTAATTGATGGATTAACATTTAGTGAAGCACTACTAGGTTGTTGTGAACTACTATTAGATACATTAACTGTATTCTGACAAGCTACAAATACAGGTATTAATAAAAAAGATAAAATAAACTTATTTTTCATAATCTACACCTTAAATTAAGACTATATAATCTCAAATCATATATAAAACTATATTACTTAAAACAAATAAGAGTAAAAAGATATATATATTTTAAATAAAAATGCTCATATTTTAGTTATGATTTGACCTTTTTGTTGGTTATTTTAATGTATCATAAGATATATATCTAGTGAGAGATAAAAAGTGAGAAGTGAAAATAAGTTAAAGATTTTACCTATAGGTGAATCTAGCTTTAAAGATATTGTAAATACTAATAAACTTTATGTAGATAAAACTAAAGATATATATAATCTTTTAGCTACATATAATAAATACTTCTTTTTATCAAGACCAAAGAGAGATTTGGTAAATCCTTTTATCAAGTACTTTAGAAGAAATATTCTTAGGTAATCAGAAATTATTTAAAGATTTATATATATGACAAAATAGATTGGAAAAAGTATCCTGTTATTAGAATAGATTTTAATGCTTTAACATATACTCATGGTTCAGAGGGTTTTGAAAGGACATTAACAAATACAATAAAAGATATATTTTATAAATATAGTATTGAAATTAAAGGTAATGATTATAAAGAGCTATTCAAAAATTTAATAATAGAATTGTCAAAGATAGATAAAGTAGTAATACTTATAGACGAATATGATAAACCAATAGTTGAAGTCATAGAAGATATAGATTTAACTAAAACTAATAGATTAATTCTTAAAAGCTTTTATGAAACAATAAAATCTTGTGATGAATACATAAAATTCTGTTTCTTAACAGGAGTTTCCAAGTTTTCTAAAGTATCAGTTTTTTCTAGTCTAAATAATCTAACAGATTTAACCTTAGACAAAAACTTTTCAACAATGCTAGGTTATACACAAGAAGAATTAGAATTATATTTTGATGATAGAATAAATGAATTATCTAAAGAGTTAGAAGTTAATTACCAAGAAGCAAAAGATATTTTAAAGCTTTGGTATAACGGTTATTCTTGGGATGGGAAAAACTTTGTATATAATCCTTTTTCAATACTAAATGTTTTAAAAGATAAAATGATAAATAATTATTGGTTTAAGTCAGGAACTCCTACACTTTTAATAAAACTCATAAAAGAAAAAGAAATAAATGTAGAAGGTTTACAAAATTTTGTTGCCTCAGATGCTTTACTAGATTCTTTTGAGATAGATAATATAAGATTTGAGTCATTATTATTTCAAACAGGTTATTTAACAATAAAAGAAATAAAAAATCCAAAATCACCTCATAGAAAATATATTTTAGATTATCCTAATATGGAAGTAGAGGACTCACTATTAACTAGTATATTAGTAGGAATTTCAAGCTATAGAAATGATCAAATAGTAATAGATGATTTAACAGAAAAAATACAAGAAAATGATTTATCTGGATTTTTTGATATTTTTAAATATAGAGTCTTTGCAGAGATACCAAATGAGATATTTATGAGTGATAAGGAGAAGTATTACCATACAATAATTTATTTAGTCTTAACTCTTATAGGGGTTAGAATTAGCGTTGAAATATCAACTAATATAGGAAGAATAGATGCAGTTATTGAAACTAATGATAATATCTATGTGTTTGAATTTAAAATGGATTCAACTAAAAAGGCTTTAAAACAAATAGAAGAAAAGAAATATTATGAAAAGTATATTTTAAAAAATAAGCCTATATATCTTGTAGGTGTTAGCTTTGATTCTAAGATCAGAAATATCAAAGATTGGAAAATCCAAGAGGTGTTAAAAGATAAATAATGAATAAAACTTTTATTTTACTTTGAGTTAGCTAAAAATATTATACATAAGTGATAAAATAATTCAAAACTATAATTTTATTTTAGATAAGGATTCAAATTTATAAAAAAATGGAGAATAATTTTAACTCTGAAACTTTTGAAACTTGGAATAAAATAGCTGATTTATATCAAAGTAAGCTAGGAAATTTAACTATCTATAATGATACCTATGATTTTATTTGTGAATCTTTAACAAAAAATAGAGCTAAAATATTAGATGTAGGTTGTGGCCCAGCTAATATATCTAACTATCTTTTATCAAAAAGACCTGATTTTATTATTCATGGTGTAGACATATCTCATAATATGATAGAAATAGCAAAAAAAAATATTCCTAATGCCACATTTTATGTTATGGATTGTAGGAAAATAAATGCTATACAGGAACAATTTGATGTTATATTATCTGGTTTTTGTTTACCTTATTTATCAGAAAAAGAGTCTAAGAACTTTATCTTAGACTCTTATAATCTATTAAATGAAAATGGTTATTTATATATCAGTTTTGTAAATGGATATATAGAAAACTCAGGTTTTAAAAGTACTAGCTATGGAAGAGTTTACTTTTATTATCATAATTTGGAGAATATAAAAAACTATCTATATAGTTTAAATTTTAAAGATATAAACGTTTTTGAAATAGAATTTAGGAAAGATCCAAAAGAAATTCATACTATTGTAATAGCAAACAAAATATAATTAACTTAAATTATAAATTACACTAACTATTAAATATATATATTTGTTTTTCAACTACTTTGTTGTTTAAGTATAAATAGCTCTTTTTACTTGTGACTTTTTACTCGTTTCTATATCATAATTTTATAATTAAGGTTTATAATATTATTTTTGTAATAAGTATTATTTGTATTGATTTAATTGATGAAAAGATTAATAATTGCTTTTATTTTTTGTATATTATTTATTGATAAAGTAATTGCAGAAGAGATATTAACTCCTGTAGTTGCATATTCTAAAGTAGATAAAACTCAAGCTACTATAGGTGATATGATTGAATATGAAATATCTATTGACTATGATAAAAGAGTAAAACCTAATATTCCTGATGTAAAAAAGTATCTTGAAGATTTTAGTATAGTTAAAGAAATAAAACATTCAGAAAAAAATATAGATAATCGCTTAGTTCAAGTATTTAATTATAAAATTCAAGCAAAAGAAGCTGGTTCTTATATTATAAAGCCTGTAATTATAAATTATGATATACCTAAAGATTTGAAAAGTAAATTTATTAAGGGTAATTCAACTAAAACATCAAAAATATATATTGATATAAAGTCTGTTTTAAAGCCTGAAGAAAAAAATAAAGATATTGATGATATAAAAGATATTGAGAATATTGATGTTTATGATTATCAAAAAATAATTTTATATCTAGTAAGTTTTATAATTGGATTATTAATTATATTTTTACTAGTAAAGTTTTTTAGAAGAAATAAAAAGGAACTTTTACCTCATGAATGGGCTTTTGAACAAATAAAAAATTTAAAAAAAGATGGTGTAAACAAAAAACTTTTAAAACCTACTTATTTTAGACTTTCAGAAATATTAAGAACATATATATCAAAAAGGTTTGATATACAGTTTCTACCAATGACTTTAGATGAAATAGATAAGAGTATTAACAATTTAAATGATTTAACTTTAGAAAATAAACAATTTATTAATTCTTTTATTGAAAAAACTGATTTTTATAAATATACAGATAATAATGGTGATTATGATGAATGCTTATCTATGATTGATAATCTTAATAAATTTGTAGATGATACAAAACCTGTTATAAAGAAAGAAAAAAGTAATGCTAAATAACTTTAGATTTGAATCACCTATTTTTCTTTTATTATTATTATTAATTCCTTTTTTGATATATTATGAATTTAAGATAAAAAAAGTTCCAAGTATTAAATTTTCTAGTATTAAAGTATTAAAAACAGTTAGTAATGAAAGAAAATTAAGTTTTAAACATTTGCCTATCTTTCTAAGACTAATAACAATAACTTTATTAATACTAACTATTTCAAGACCTCAAGAAGTTAAAGCTACTTCTGAAGTAATAAGTGAGGGAATTAATATTGTATTAGGTATTGATACATCTGGAAGTATGGCTGCTGTTGATTTACAAATAAATGAAGATAGGGTTACAAGACTTGATGTTGTAAAAAGAGTAGTTAAAGAGTTTGTTTCTAAAAGAATAAATGATCCTACAGGTTTAGTCGTATTTGGTTCTGAAGCATTTACTCAATGTCCATTAACTCTTGATACAAATATACTTACACAATTTATAGATAACCTAGAAATTGGAATGGCAGGTCAAGAAACTGCAATAGGAAATGCTCTTGGTTTATCAGTAAATAGATTAAAAGATATAAAAGGTAAATCTAAGGTAATAATTCTTTTAACTGATGGATCTAATACTGCTGGAAAGGTTTTGCCAGATAAAGCAGCTGAAATAGCTGCTGGTTATGGTATAAAGGTTTATACTGTTGGTGTTGGTACTACAGGAAAAATCCCATTTGTTCAGAACAGTTTTTTAGGGCCTCAAATTGTATATGGTCAAGCTGATTTAGATGAAAAAACATTAAAAATGATAGCAGATAAAACAAAGGGAAAATATTATAGAGCTAAAAACTTTGAAGAATTAAGACAGATATATGATGATATAGATAAGATAGAGAAAACTCAAGTTAAGACAAAAAATTACATGGAATACAAAGAACTATTTTTAATTTTTTTATTTCCTTCAATTTTTACTATGTTATTAGAAATAATTTTAAGAAATACTAGATTTTTAAGAATACCCTAGAGCTCATTTTAAAAACATAATATTATGTTTTAGTTAAGTCTTTGATTAAATCTCTTATTTCAAAATTACTATCATAAATTGATTCTTTTATAATAGATTTTGGTAAAACTTTATTTTCAATCAGTATATTAATTGCATTATATCTACATAAACCACAATTACCTTTATCATAAATAACTTTTAATGGTTCAACACAATTTTGTGTTTTATTTTTTTCATAAATAGCTAATACTGATAAGCCTAAACTATGAAATTTATCTTTATTTCTAGTACTTTTAAGTATTTTAGTAACTAATTCATAATCATTCTCATTATAATTTTCTATTAGTAAATCTAAATAATAATCCTCAAAATTATTTGAATTTAATTTATTTAAAGCTAAATCTCGTACTTTAGGATCATTAAAAAATTTTAAACAGTCTATAAGTTCTGAAATTATTTCTTTATTATTAGACTCTGAAAATTTAAATAAATTATTTAATTCAAGAGGATATTTAACTCTAGAAAAAATTTCTAAATATTTTATTATTTTTTCTTCATCTTTCTCATCTTTTAAATCATTTGCAAATTTTATTAAGTCTTTATTTTGTAATCGTCTTACTTTATATAATGGAAATGTTATACCTTTTTCTATTAATTGCTTTATTGATTTATAACTATATTTTTTGTCAATTTTTGTTGCTGATGATTTTTTTGGCTTTTTTATGGATTTTAAAAACAATTTAATATATTTATTTTTATTGGATTCTACTTCTAACTTTTCTTCAAAATTTATATGAGGATAAAGCTCTTTTGCATAAAAAATAATATAATCATCATAATACTTCTTCTCTACATATTTAAATAAAATCATTCCTTGAATTTCAGCAATAAACTTTAAACCTTCAAAACCATCTATATCTATTAGAACAAAGGTATCAATATTAGGAAAATCTTCATCTAAATTCTTTTTATATCTTTCATAAATTGCATCTCTAGCTTTTAAATTTCCATCTTTTGCAAATAATTTTGCAATCTTAAAAAGCTGAAATATACCCCAATTCTCATTTTTAGAATAAATCAAATTTTTTAATAATTCACTCTCAATTTTTTCATAGCTTGAGCTTAATTTTATTAGTTCATAAAGATATTCATCTCTACTTCCTTCACATTGAGGATCATATGCTAAATTATTAACTGAAGCTTTTATAATGAAATTACTTAAATCAAGATTAGGATTATCTTTTAAAATTAATATTGCTTGTCCTGTACCTCTTTTTAAAGAATTTTTGAATTTATTTTTTAGTAAATTTTCATTCATTTTATCAAACATAGTTTATTAATTTATAAGATTTAAATATTATTCTATTAATATTTATATTCTAAATATATTTTTGTATTAAACTAATAAAATCATGTGATTCTTTAATATTATCAAAGTTTTTATCATTATTTACATCTTTCAAATATTTAGGATACAAAATAAAAGCTTCTTTTAAATACTTCAATGCATTATTTTTATCATTTTTAAGAGAATAAAGACAAGCTAAATCATAATTAAACTCACAATCATTAAAACATAAGCTAATTGCTTTATTGAAATGTTCTAAGGCTATATCGTATTTACCTTTTAATAATAGAATCTTTCCATAAAGATACTCAATATAAATTAATTCGTTAGAATTAGCAACGTTTTTGAATGCAATTAAATTTTTTTCTGCTTCAATAAAATTCCTAGTAATAATATTACATTTAGCACTTATTTTATAAACCAAAGGTTCTAATACAATTACTTGTTTCAACATTTTTCCTTTATATTTTTCTATTAACTCTATAGCATTTTTTAAGTCTTTTTGTGAATCATCGTATTGTTTTTTAAAGTAATAACAATAACTTCTTCCTAAATAAGTCATTATTAGACGATGAAAATTAAATTCATCTAAATTATTTTTTTGATATATTTCAATTAACTGTGAGTATGTATTTATTGCTTCATTAAAATTCTCTATCTCAGAATTTAAACTAGCATATTCAATAAGTGAATTTATATTGTTTTTATCATTCTTAATAACAAATTTTAAATCATTTATTGCATCTTGATTTTTACTTAATTTAGAATTTAATTCCGCTCTTGCAATATAAAATTTAATTTTCTGTGGATTTATATTTATTGCTTTATTTAAATAAATAAGCTTATGTATTGGATTTTTAACAAATAAATATGATAAAAAGAACAAAGCTTCTGAATATATATTATTTAAAATACTCATAAATTGACTATAATCACCTAATATTAAGAAATAAACAAGTATTTAAGTTTATTTCTTAGTTAATATCCACTCATACCTTGTAGGGAAAGTACAAATTTCTATTATTAAACCTAAAATCTTTGAGTATTCATCAACTTTAACTAATGGAGAAATAGTTTTTAATGTTTTTCTTATCTCTGAAAGTTCATCATTATAATATGATATATTTTCCTCAATTTTTTCTATCTCTTTACTTATTCTCTTTTTCTTAAAGAAATAAATTATAAAAAGATTTTTTAATGTCAAAAATGTTGGCTTACTAGATTCTAATTCTTTTTCTAAAGAATCAAGCTTTTTGTTGTTTAATTCTATATTTTTTTCATATTCTCTTTCATTTTTTGTTAAGTCCTGTTCTGCTTTATGTAAATCTGGATATTTTTGTCTATAAACTTCTGTGTTATTTTCATATAAATATTCACTAATACTTAAAAGCATTGTTTTAGATAAATGTAATAACTGCATATTATTTCTATCTAGATCAAGCCCATATACTATATGTATAATAGCTTTCTCTGTTTGTCCACTAAGTAAATGAGTTAAAGCAGCTTGATATATAGAACTGCCATCTGTAGAAAGACCTTCATCTACCTTTTGTTGATATTTAGAAGCTCTGTTATCTCCTATGACAGCAACTAAAACTTTTTTTATAGATATAATTTGATTTGCCATATCTTACTTTTTATTAGACTTACTATTATTTTTTTTAGGTTTATCTGTCGATTGACCTACATTATTTACCCATGAAACAGATACAGAAGCATTAATTTCTGCCACTTCTTCATTTACTTTCCAATCGTCCATTTTCTTCATAAGTATCGACTTCTCTTGTTCTGATAGATCTCCAAAAGTATTTGCACCTTTTTTGGTAAATAAACGACCTTTTTGCTCTTCTGTTGGATTTATTAATTTTTTTACTTGCTCTTTAGAAACTGTGCTTAATAACTGCTTAATTGGTTTTTGTAATTCTGGTTTTAATGATTTAACAGACTCAACTTCTTTCCCTTTTATATTTGAACGAGCAACAGTTGTTTTTTCTTCTTGACCTGCTTCAACATCAAGAGAGGTATATAAAGAATAAGTATTACTAACAGCTTTTATTTTAGCTTCGTCTAAATTAATAATAATCTTTTCTTTTTTTTCAGATTTATCTACTGGTTCGCTCATTACCCATCCTTTTTAATTAACTAACCATTTTAGCTCTTAAATTATCTATTAACTCTAAAATTTCATCACTTTCAAAATTATTAGGAGCCATATCTAGATATGACTTATATAAAATTATAGCATCTTTAAATTTACCAATTTGCTGATAAGCATGACCTAAAGTTCTTATAATATTCATATCATTAGGTTTTAATTTTAAAGCCTTTTTATACTCTTGAGTTGCTTCTTCTATCTTACCTGAATTATAGTAAATATTTGCTAAACCTAATATAGCATATATATGATTAGGGTCATTTTCTATAGATTCAGTATATCTTAGAATTGTTTCATCTATTTTACCTTGTAAATTATAAATAAAGCCCATTTGATATAAAACTTCTGCTTTATTATATGCATTTTTATTTAATTTATTTAGTTCAATAAGTGCCTCATCATATCTTTCTCTTGCTAAATAAATCATTGCCAATTCGTATCTTGCTTGATGATTATCAGGTTTATAGAGTAAAAATTCATTATATGCTTTTATAGCACTATCGAAATTCTTATATATATTTAGTATTTGACCAACATTATAATGTACTTCTGGGTATTCATCAGATAATTCAATAACTCTATTAAAATATTCTATAGATTTTTCGTATTCACCATTATTTTTATAACAAATTGCTATACTAAAATAAGCTGAAGCATATTCAGGATCAATATTTATAGCTTCAATGAATTGCTTTATTGCTTCATCATATTTACCTTGTTTCTCGTAAATAAAACCTAAATATCTATGAGCTAATTTATTGTTAATATCATATTTTATTATATTTTTAAACTCTATTTCTGCTTCTTCATATCTTTTTGTTTGATGATATAAAAGAGCTAAGTTATTGTGAAAATATTCATCATAAGGATCAATGGCTAGAGCTTTTTTATATTCTATAATAGCATTATTAAAATCATGCCTTTTTTCATGTATATTAGCTAAATTATAATAAGCTCTTGCATAATCTGGGCTTAATGCTATAGATTGTTTATATTGATACATTGCATCTTCTAATTTATTTTCTTTTTCATAAGAAATACCTAAAGCTAGATGAGCATAAGCATTATTTGGATTTGTCCTTATAGCTTCTTTAAATTCTATTCTTGCTCTATCTGGATTACCAATACTATCATAAGCAAAACCTAGGTCTACATGTGCTACAGTGTCAAGAGGGTTGATTTTTATAGCAATTTTATAATTTTTTATTGCTTCATGAAACATTTCTTCTTTTTCATAAGCCAAACCTAGCTGATAATAAGCATCAGAATATCTAGGATTTGTTTTAATAGCTTCATTCAATTCAGTAATAGCTTCTTTAGATTTACCTCTATCATTATAGAGTACACCAATATTGTAATGAGCTTCTGAATAGTCAGGTAAAATCTTTACCGCTTTCTTATATTCAACTAATGCCTCATCATGTCTTTCATCTTTTTCATATACTGAACCTAGATAATTATGTGCATACGGGTTTTGAGGATTTATTTTAAGTGCTGATTTAAATTCTTTTATAGCTTCTGAAAAATTATTTCTTGAAAAATGGATATTTCCTATTTCAATATAAGAGTTTTCATGATCAGGTTTTATTTTTAAAACTGATTTAAACTTTTCAATAGCTAAATCATAAGAGTCTTCAAGTTTATTTGCTATTATTTCATCTAACTTTTTACCTTTTACTCTATTTTTATAAAGGATACCAAGATTAAAAAGTGTGTCTATATAATTAGGGTTTATTTTTAGAACTTGTTCATATTTAGACAAAGCATAATCTATCTTACCTTGCTTTTCATAAATGAAGCCAAGTCTATTATAAGCTTCTAAATATTCTGGATTAAGCTTAATAACCTCTCTATAATATCTGATTGCGTCATCATACATTTCTTCTCTTTCATAATTAGCAGCAGATTTCATTAAAGGGTAAATATAGCTTAACTTTAATATACCTTTTATCATATTTTTTTAGTTAATCTTGAATGAAACAAATTTTTGACCTCTTATTTTTAAATAATTATACAACATCTGATAAGTAAAAATATATATATTATTAAGATAAATTTTAAGTTTTTCTTAAATTAAAAGAAGTAAAATTTAGTAATGAATTTTTTAAAACTTTTACCTTATCTATTCAAAACTTTTAAATTATAATTTAGAGATTATAATGATATTTTTACTTATATTAGCTGAGACGTAATAAGTAAAATATGAAAAAGTTAGATTAAGAATATTTAATAGTTTTGTTTATAAGTTTTTTTTAAACATTGTATAAGTATAAATAAATTTTCATTATTCTTATGTAGAAAGGATCATAATTTGAATATAAAGAGTATAAAGAAGCTAGTAAATTTAACTTTAGTAGCTAGTTTGTCTTTAAGTATTGTTAGCATAGAAGGTTGTGCTAAGAAAAAAAACAAATTTGATTCTTTAGTTTTTGCAAAAGCAAAAGATGCTGTAACTCTTGATCCAGGTGATATTACAGAAAGTGAGTCTTCTGGAGTTAGTCAAAATATATTTGAAACTTTGGTAAGGTATAAAGATGAGGCAACAGAAGTTGAACCTGCTCTTGCAGAATCATGGTCAACAAGTCCTGATGGATTATTATGGACATTTAATTTAAGAAAAGGTGTTAAATTTCATGATGGAACAGATTTTAATGCTGATGCTGTTAAGTTTAATTATGATAGGCAAATGGATGAAAAAAATCCTTATAGATATAATGGTAAATTTGAATATTGGCATTTATTCTTTGGAAATGTAAAAAAAATAATTGTAAAAGATACTAATACAATACAATTTAGATTAGCAGCTAAAGATCCAGTTTTTTTAGCAAATTTAGCTTTATTTAATATGGGTATAGCTAGTCCTGAATCTATAAAAAAGTATGGTAAAGATGTATTTAAGAATCCTGTTGGTACAGGACCTTTTTCATTTGGAAGTTGGACTCAAAATGAAAGAATACTTTTAAGAGCAAACCCAAATTATTGGGGTCCAAAAGTTAAAATAAAAAAACTTATATTTAAGCCTATAGCTGATAACTCTGTTAGACTATTGGAACTTGAAAAAGGTTCTATTCAAGGAATGGATAGTATAAGCCCTGATAACTTAGAAAGAGTTGAAAAAAATCCTAATCTTAAAATTTTATCTCAAGATGGTTTAAATGTTAGCTATCTTGCCTTTAATACCCAAAAGCCTCCTCTTAATAATCAAAAAGTTAGAATGGCAATTAACCTTGCAGTTAATAAAAATGAGCTATTACAAGCATTCTATTTTAAAGGTAAAGTTGCTAAAATAGCTAAGAATCCTATGCCCCCTACTCAATGGGGTTATAATGATAATATTGAACCTTTTAAATATGATAAAGAGAAAGCTAAGCAATTAATAAAAGAATCTGGTGCAGATTTAAGTAAAGTTTTAGAGTTATATGCACCACCACCAAGAGCTTATATGGCTCAACCTCAAAAGGTTGCAGAATCAATACAAGCAGATTTAAGTGAAATAGGAATAAAAACAAAAATAGTTACGTATGAGCTTGGTACATATTTTAATAAAATATCAAGTGGAGATCATGATATGTGTATAATGGGTTGGATAGGAGATAATGGAGATCCTGACAACTTTTTATATGTATTCTTTTCTTCAAATAATACAAAAAAAGGAACTGCTTCAAATTATGCTTTTTATAAAAATCCTGAAATGGATAAATTATTGAATGAAGCTAAATTAGAAATGGATTCTAAAAAAAGAGTTGAAATGTATCATAAAGCTCAAGAAATCTTTCATAAGGATGTTCCTTGGATGACTTTATTTCATACAAAACAATTAGCTGTATTTAGAAGTAATGTAATGGGTTATAAATTGCATCCTGTAGGTGCAAAAATTTTTAAAGGAGTTTATTATCAAAATAATGAGCAACAAAAGTAAAATTTTATTAGTAGAAGATGAAAATGATATATCAAGTTTTATAGAAGTAGAACTTAATTTTGAAGGATATGATGTTATAGTTTCACATGATGGAATGCAAGGTCTAATGGATGTTAGAAACCATAAGCCAGATTTAATTATTTTAGATAGAATGCTTCCAAAAATGGACGGTATCGAGCTTTGTAAAAGGATTAAACAAACTTCAGATACTCCTATAATTATGTTAACAGCTTTGGGTGAAGTGGAAGATAAAGTAACAGGTTTAGATGCAGGAGCAAATGATTATCTTGTTAAACCTTTTAGTCTATCAGAATTATTAGCAAGAATAAGAGCACAACTTAGAATAAATAATTCCATAAAAAAAGATTTTTATGAATTTCAGGACTTATCACTTGATATAAAAACAAGAGAAGTTTACAGAAACAGTAAAATGATAAATTTAACACCTAAAGAATTTGATTTATTAAGTTTACTTATTCAAAATCCAAGGCACGTTTTAACAAAAGAAAAAATATTTGAAAAAGTCTGGGGCTGGGATTTTGAAGGTGAGGATAATGTATTAGAGGTTTTAATACATAGTTTAAGAGAAAAAGTAGAATTAAAAGGATTACCAAAAATTATTCATACTATTAGAGGAGTTGGTTATACTCTAAAAGAAAGTCAATGAAAATAAGGACAAGATTAACTCTATTATTTACATTATTAGTAGCTGTCTTAACTATTTTATCAGGTGCAATTGCTTGGTTTGGTATAAGAAATAATCTTTATGAATCATTATTCGCTGAGATTAAAAATAAGGCAGAAGAAGTCCAAAAGCTCATATTATTTTTGGAAAAAGAGTCTGAAGATAAGAATATTCCTTTACAAATTGAAGATCCTAATATTTTCTTATATACATTATCTGAAACTTCTGGAGCTTTATTTGAGGGTGTATTTTTACAAATGTCAAATAATAAAAATCAGATCTTTGCAAAATCTCCTAATTTAAGAGATACATCATTACCTATATTATCAAATAACCATGCTTATACTTTACAACTTATAACAAAAGTGAAAACAGTAAATATCTTATACTATTCTGTTCCCATATATATTAAAGGTGTACAAGTTTCTAATTTACAAATTGCTATGCCTATGACAAAGAATGAGGATTTATTAAATCAATTATTAATTTATCAAATATTAGAAGTTATCTTAGCTGTTGTTATATCTATATTTTTAGGAAGATTTTTATCTGAAAAAGCTTTACGTCCTGTTTCTTTTATAACTGAAAGTGTAGAAAGTATGGAAGTAAAAGACTTCAATGAAAGGCTTGATACATCGGGTCTTACAGGAGATGAAATTGGCAAACTTGCAAATACATTTAATAAACTTCTTGAAAGAATATCAGACTCTGTAAAAAGTCAGAACAGATTTATTTCAGATGCATCTCATGAACTTAGATCTCCTTTAACTGCAATAATAGGTCATGCTGAGTTGTTAATAAAAAGAGGTGAAAGCAATCCAAGTATTATTCATAGAAGTTCTGATGTTATTATTCGTGAAGCAAAAAGACTTGTTCTTTTAGTTAATGATATGTTATTTTTAGCTAGATCAGAGGTTAAAGTTATAGAAAAAGATGAAATTAACTTAAAAGTCTTAATTTTAAACATTTATTATGATTTAAGCCCATTACATCCACAAATAGAACTATCTTTACCTGAACAAGATATTTATATTTATGGTAATAGTGATAATATAAAACAAGTTTTTATAAACTTAATAAATAATGCACTAGTTGTTATTGATAAAGATACAGGATATGTAAAAATAGCTTTATCAAGGAAAGGTAAAGTTACTCATATAGTAGTGAGTGATAATGGTTCTGGAATAGAACATGAACATTTAAAATATCTATTTGATAGATTTTATAGGGTTGATTCTTCAAGAGAAAGAAATAAAGGTGGAAGTGGTTTAGGTCTCTCTATCGTTAATGAGATTATTAAAAATCATAATGGTACAATTGAAGTTAAAAGTGAAGTAAATAAAGGAACAGAGTTCATAATAGAATTGCCAATTCTTTAAATTTACTAATTTCATAATTTATATATTTAAAATAACCCAAAGTAATATAATTTTTAAAATTTAAAAATCATTAGCAAGTTTAACTTAATCTTAACTATAATATAAACATAATTTAGAGATAGGGATTTTTTAATGAGTTTTTCAGCAAAAGAAATTATAAAAAGTATTAACCCACAAATAAAGCTATTTATAAAAAATATACTTGGTGAAAATTTAAATCAAACAAATAAATCTCAAATTAAATCTAATAATAAAATGGATACTTTTTCTAAAAAAAAGATAGAAGATACTATTACAACACCTGTATCAAAAAAGATTTGGGTTAATGGAAAAGAATATAATGTAATGGCATTATCACAACAAGAACTTGATGATAAAATAAAAACTATTAATGATAAAGCTAAAAATAATCATAAAGAAATAAATTTAATTGATACAAATGAATTTTATTTTACTTCTTCAAACATAAAAAAACATCAAGAAATAAGTAAAATTAAGTTATTATATCAAAATTATAATATTGCTTAAATTTAAAATCTCTATGATATAATCTTTATCTAATAAAATTATTAAATCATAACTCCATTGGTATAAAAATAATGAAAATAGCAATAGCCGCTGATCATGGCGGTTTTGAATTAAAAGAAATTCTTAAACCTTATTTAATTGATGAACTCAAAGTTGAAGTTATAGATTTTGGAACAAATGGAACACACGCTGTTGACTATCCCGATTTTGCTTTTTTAGTAGCAGATGCAGTTTCAAGAAAAAAAGTTGATATGGGAATAATGATTGATGGTGTTGGCGTAGCAAGTGCTATGGTTGCAAATAAATTACCTAATATAAGAGCTGCTGTTTGTAATGATCTCTTTTCTGCTAATAGTAGTAGAGCTCATAATAATTCAAATGTTTTAACATTAGGTGCAAGAATCATTGGTTCAGGTTTAGCAAAAGAAATTGTTAAAGTATGGCTAAATACAGAATTTGAAACAAGACATCAAGGCAGAATAGATAAAATATCACGTATTGAAAAGTCGGTTAGAGTATAAAATTTAGAAGTGGTTTATCTTGGCAAAAATCCAAAAAGATAAGAAGGTTTCAAACTTTCAACCAAAACTTAAACAGAAGCAAAGAGCTTTACATAGAACTAAAGCTTTATTTAATATAATAAATTTAATTGCAATAACTTCTTTTTTATATGGATATTATATTTTTTGGGATTTGCCTTTTTGGAAAGTTCAATATGTAGAGTTAAATGGTTTAAGTAATATTGGGTATGGATATATAAAAAAATTTAATCCTGAGAAAAGTTATAAAGGACACCATATATTAAATCTTGACTCATCACTTATTGCTAAGAAATTAAGTAATTTTAGAATATTTCAGGCTGTTACTGTTAATAGAAAATTATTTCCTACAACTCTAAATATTAATTTTTATGAACGAACACCATATATTACTATATACAATGCTAACCAAGAAAAGGACATAACTATAGATGATGATGGTGTTGTTTTAACTTATACTATAAAAAATAACAGTAGATCAATTTATATAATAAAGAAAATATTTGATAATAGGTTAAAACCAGAACAAATGAATGTAATAAGGGTTATAAATAATCTTTTAGATAATAAAAAGATTGAAAATATAGGTACTTTTGATATTACAGATCCAAATAATTTAATATTAAGAACAAATGAAAACAAAGTTTTATTAGGAAATCTTGAAGATTTAGTTATGAAAATAAATTCTATAAAACCTTTAGAATTACTATCCAAAACAAATAAAAATGAACTAGAATATATAGATGTAAGATATTGGCGAAACCCTGTTCTAATTAAAAAAGGTCGTGATTAATACGAGGCTAAAGAAGAATTTTATTACAAGTTGGCAACTTTCTGTAGCATCTGCTAGTTTATTTTTAGGCTTTTTGCTATCTATACAATTTAAATCTCAAGCTGAGCATCGTGCTTCTTCTAATATTCCTAGTAGAAGAATTGAAGACATGACAAATTTATTAAAAGAATCTGAAGAAAAAAGAATCTCATTAGAAAAATCTATTTTAGAACTAAGAGAACAACTAGATAAAGTAAAAAATGGTAAAAAAGAAACTGAATCAAATGTTAGCCTTATACTAACAGGTTTTACACCTGTAAAAGGTGCTGGTATTGTTGTTACTTTAAACGATAGTAAAGAGGTTCTTGAAAAGGGTGAAAACCCAGCTAATGGTATCGTTCATAATGAAGATTTACTTAAAGTTACTAATGAATTAAATGCAGCAGGTGCAGAAGCTATATCTATAAATGGTAATAGACTTATTGCAACTTCAGAGATAAGCTGTGCTGGTCCAACAATTCTAGTTAATAAAAACCGTGTTGCACCTCCTTTTGAAATTCTTGCTATTGGTAAAGCTGAAACAATGACTGCGGCTCTTGAAATGAGAGGCGGAATTTTAGAAACTATTAAATTTTTTGGTTTAGAAGCTAAAATAGAGAAGAAAAATGATATTGTTATACCAGCATATACAGGTACAATTGATTTAAAATATTCCAAACCATTATCAGTCAACTCAAAGGAAGATTTATAAAACTTTATGTGGATTGTAATTCTTGGTTTTGGTTTAGGCTTAGTAATAGGATTTTTAACTCCAGTTAGTGTTCCAGTAGCTTTAAGTAAATACTTGGCTGTAGCTCTATTAGCTGGCTTAGATAGTAGCCTTGGTGGTATTAGGGCTGGAATGGAAAGACATTTTAGATTATCAATTTTTACAAGTGGTTTTACATTTAATATTTTGATAGCTGCTTTACTCGTTTATCTTGGTGATTTACTTGGTATAGATTTATATATTGCTGCTATAGTTGTATTTGGTATGAGAATTTTTAATAATATTACAGCAATTAGACGTAATTTAATTGATAAATACTGGATATTACCTAAAGAAGCCGCTCTTAAAGCTGCGGCAATAAAAAAACAAAATCAAGAAATTAATCTAGAGAATAAAGAAGTAATAGCTGAACAACTAAAAAGTTCTACACAAAGCTAATAACTTATGATTTATGTCTATTCATGAACCCAATATATATACTTTCAATGAATGATTAAAAAAAAATTAAAAAAATTATTGCAATTTAATTGCATTATTGTAATTAGCATGATAATATTATGTAGTTAATATAGAGATAATCAAAAATTAATCTTAGGTATTATAAGAGTGAATAAAATAAATTTTAATCTTGATTCAATAGGATTTTCAGCCTCTTTTATTTGTGCTATTCATTGTGCTGCTTTACCTTTATTATTAACTTTTATATCTGCTTCAAAATTAAGTTTTTTAGCTAACCCATTATTTGAAATATTTATGATATTAGTATCAATATTTATTGGTATTAGTTCGTTATTACCAAGCTACAAAAATCATAAAAAAATTATTCCTATTGCTTTTCTTTTATTAGGCTTTTTTATGATATTTTCAGGGCATTTTATTGTTTCATCAGAGTTTGAATCTATAGTCACTCCTATAGGAGCATTTATAGTAGCTTATTCACATTTGGTAAACTGGAAACTAAGTCAAGAAGATTCTTGTGATTGTGTAGAGACTACAGTTTAGTTTTTTTATATTATAATTTCATTTATACTTAAGCAAAATCGGTTTGATAAAATTAATTAAATAATAAATCTTCTATTTAATTATTTTGTTTCTAACTTATAATCTTTAATTAAGTATGTATTTTTTATAAATGGAATTAGTGAGTGAGAACTAAACTTTTAACTTTTTTTGTAGCTTGTTTATCTATATCATCATGTAATAATTACCCTGTTCAACCAGAAATTACTCCAACACCTGTTATAACTCCTTTACCAAAATCAAATATTGTTGTTACTATTAATCCAACTCCAACACCTACTATAAGCCCTACAATTGCTCCAACTCCACAAGTGATTGCTTCAAATACTGTTATAATAAAAAATACAAGCCCAACACCTTCAAACGCATTACCTACTCCTATTCCAAATCCCACATTTGCTCCACCTATAAAAACGAATAATATTTTATTTGATACAAGTATTAGACCTTTTAAAGAAAATAATGCTAATAGCATTAGTAATTTAACTAAGTTAACAAATTTACTCACAAAAGAAAAATATAATGTTCTATTTGATAGTATTAATAATAAAGATCTTAATTTAATTGATACCATTGTTATTATTTCACCATATATTGAATATTCAGATGCTGATATAGAAAAATTGAAAAGCTTTGTTTTAGATGGTAAAAAAGTTTTTATCCTTGGTGAATGGGGTGGTTATGGTGGCTTTAACGCTTCTGGAGTTAATAAATTATTAGAATTAGCTAATTTAAAAATAAATCAAGATGTTGTCAAAGAAAGTGATAGTAATAATTATGATTTCAGTGATGAGCAACTTTTAGTAAAAGATTTTCTAAAACATCCAATAAATACAAATGTTTCCACATTATGCCTTTATAGCTCTGCAACTATAGATGTTATTGATATAAGTAAATCGAATGCACTGATTACATCTCAAACTTCTAATACAAGTTTTAGAATTTCTTCTTATTCTAAGTCTGGAGTTATAGGAATATCCCAATATGGAAATGGAAAGATAATTGTTTCAGGAGATTCATCTATTTTATTAGATACTGATACTAATTTAAATTCTATAAGTAATATAGATGAGTTAGATAATAGTAAATTTATATTGAATGTGTTCAAATGGTAAAACTTTTTTTAGTTTTACTACTATTTATATTCTCTGCTTGTAGTATTAACACTACACAGAATAATATATCTTATAATATTAGATTTAATGATTTTATAAGCTATGAAAAATCTTTAGAGATTTTGAAAAAAAATAGTTTTAAATACAATGATATTTCAAAATCAATGAAAATATTTAATATTGAAATTCCATATTCGGAGAGTAATAAAATAGATTCTTTAAAAAGTGAAAAATATATAAAATATATTACTCCTGACCAAGAAATGAAAATATCAAGCTTTAAAGCTTTTGATGTAAAAGCTGAAAAATATATACCAAATGATCCATTATTTACTTATCAATGGAATGTACAAAATAGTGATGCCGATTCCGCATGGTTACTTGCTACTGGTAGCAAAAATATAAAAGTTGCTGTTATTGACTCTGGTGTTGATACAGAACACCCAGATTTAAAAGAAAATTTATTACCATTAATTGATATATGGTCAGAATTAGGAAGAACTGATATTTATACCTATAATGGTGTAAATATTGATTATAAAGGTAAAGATGGAAATGGACATGGAACTCATGTAACAGGTATTTTAGGTGCTGTATTAAGTAATAATCAAGGCATAGCAGGTATTGCAAGTAATATAAGAATATTACCTATTAAAGCTTCAAATTATCAAGGTGTAACCTCTGCATCTACTATAACAAAAGCAATTTTAAGAGCCATTGATGAAAAAGTTCAAATTATAAATATAAGTATTGGTGGTCCTAAATCAGAAGGAACACAAGCTTTAAAAGACGCTGTAGATCTAGCAATTCAAAAAAATATATTATTTGTTTCTGCTACAGGCAATGAAAGTAAAAGAAGTACAGGATTAATAACTCCTGTAACTGTACCAGCAGCATATAATGGAGTTATAGCTGTTGGTGCTATTGATAAACAAGATAAAGTCTCTGATTATTCTAATGGAGGGAGTGAAATTTCACTTGTAGCACCAGGTGGAGGAGCAACACAAGATAAAATATATTCAACATTCCCTACGTATAAGACATATTTAACCTTTACTGAAAAAATATCAGGTCCTTATGCTTTACTTTCTGGGACTTCTATGTCATGTCCTCATGTATCTGCAGCAGCAGCATTAATTTTATCAAGAGAACCAGATTTAACACAAAAACAATTAAGAGTTAGGCTTTTATCTAGTACTGTATTTTTAGGAAATAAAGGCTTTAATAATGATACAGGTTATGGTAAATTAAATATTTATCAATCACTTATACAAAATACTGATGATAAAATAAATCCATAAATTTATATAGATTTAAAAATTTTTGATATAAAAAATATAAATGAAATAAATTATTTATAATGTTTTCAAGCTTTTATGACTATTATTTTAAATAATAAGTCGAAATACTCTTAATGCTAATTATTTTAGGATAGCTTTAAATTAGTTGCAAATCAAAGAATAATGTGATTTATTTAATACTAGTAATAAAAAAACAGTTGTAAAATACATAAATAAGTTTTTTAGGTTTAAATTATGAGTACTCTAGTAAAAGCAAGTAGATTAATAATCAAAACATATACACAACAAGATAAAGATTTATCTTGGCAAAAAATTATAAAAGCTAAAGAATATTTATATCAAGCTTTTAATATTAAACAAAATAGAGATTTAATTAAATCAGCTTTATCTTCATATGAAGAAGCATTAAAAATATATCCAGAATATGCAGAAATATATATAGGATTAGGGTATATATCATTTATATCTAGTGATATTAAGACTGCAATTGCATTTTTACATAATGCCTTAGATATAGATGCATACAATAAAGATGCAATTGCTATGATGGAACAATTTAAGAAAGCCTTACAAAATAAAATTCAATCTGAGCAGATTACAAAAGTTAGTAATAAAGCTTTAGATAAGGTAATGGAAATAAAAATGCCTGTTCAATCAAAGGTAATGGCTTCTAAAGGCTTTTTAAATTCAGTGAAAAAAGCTTTTTCTTGGTAAAAATTAGTTAGGAGAAATAAAAAAAATATGTTTGTAAATAATGTATCAACAGTTGCAAGATTAGCAGATAAAAAAGAATTAGATAGTATAAAAAACGCACAAAGAACAGATTTAAAAGATAATGTAGTTGATGCAACAAAAGAAGGAACTAAAACTCTTGAAGATGATTTAAAAGGTGCAGTTAACTCTGGAAAAGATCTATATCTAAAGACTGAAAGAGGAATTGTAAAAATTGATAAAAATGATATGGCTGCTACCATAAATCAACTTAGAGAAAATCTTAATTCTAAAGAAAGTTATACGATGATAAATGTTGCTTTTCTTAATGCTGGTGATGCAGGAGCTTTAGCCATACAGTTTAGAACTCCAGAAAAAGAGATTAATACCACTCAAACACAAACAAATCAAGAACAAAAGCAACCTATACAAAATGGACAAAACCCAGTTAATAAACCAGAAAAACAACCTACTCAGGAATCAAAAGAGGCTCCTCAAAAAACTGAAGAAAATAAAGGAGCTTTGCCAAAGCCAACAGCACCTTTATCAAAACCATCTTTTCAATTTTCACAAAATAAAACAGAGAAAAAACAAACTGAAATGGAAGGAGAAGAAGCTGAATCCGAAGAAGTTTCATCTAAAAGTGGAAGTGTTGATTTAGATAAAAAAGAAGCAACTTATAAACAAGAGAGTAAAACAACAATACAAAATAAAAGTGGAACTAAAGAAACAACAGAGAAAAAATTTGAAACAACAGTTAATAAAGATAATGCTAAAGCTGAATACTCTAGTAAATCTGAAAGAGATGATGGTGTAAATAATCAGAAAAAAAGTTTTGCTGTAAAAGTTGAAAATAAAGATATTAGTGCTAACTATAAAAAAGAAGAACTAACAAAAGGTGGAGATGATAAAACTCAAATGGGTAAAACCACTGAATTAAGTTATAAAGGTGGAATTGCAAATGCAGCTCAAACAAAAACTTTTAAAGGTAAAGTTGAAGGAGAAGAAGGGGCAGAAGTTGAAATAGAAGAGAATAAAACAAATTCTGCTACTATAGATACTAATAAAAAAGAATTAAATGTAAAACATCAAGGTAAAACAACAACTACAGACTCAGAGGGTAATAAAACTAGTAAAGAAAATAAGGCTGATTTTACAGCTAGTAAAGATGGAGTAAAAGGCGAGGTTTCACAAGTTAAAAACACTAATAATGGTGTTGTTGAGCAAACAACAGAAAAAAAAGCAGTTCTTGACGGAGATAAATCTAAATTAGAATATACAGATAAGAAGACTACACAAGGCGGAGATAAAGACACATCATGGACTCAAGAAAAGAAAGCAACTATAGATAAAACAGGTGCTTCTTATAATTCTAAAGAACAATTTAGAGACAAGACACAAAATGAAGAAGGAAAAGATGTTTTAAGAGAACAAAAAACAGAAAATAATGTAACAGTGAATGTAAAAGATAGGAAATTAGAAGCTAAAAGACAAGATGAAACAACAATAACTGATGGAGATAATAAAACAGTTACAAAACAAAATGTACAAGCTTCTATTGGTAAAGATGGCGTAAAAGGTGAAGCCTCAAAATCAGTAAATGCAAACAATGGTGTTGTTGAAAGCACTACAGAGAAAAAAGCAGTTCTTGATGGAGACAAATCAAGATTAGAGTATTCAAATAAATCAGCTACAAAAGGTGGAGATAAAGATACATTTTTAAATCAAGAAGAAAAGGGAACGATAGATAAAACAGGTGCTTCTTATGCTTCAAAACAACACTTTAAAGGAAAAGTTGATAATCAAGAAGGTCAAGAAGTAACAAAAGAAGAGAAGAAAGAAACAACAGGGAAAGTTGATTGGTCAAAAGGTCAAGTATCAGGTGAATCTAAAAACGAAACTGAGATAACAGAAAATGATGGAAAAACGACTAAAACAACTAATAAAACATCTGGAAACGTAAATCTTGCAGATGGAACAATTGGTTTATCACACTCATCTGAGAAAGAAACTAAAACACCTAAAACAGAAGAAAAAGATTCTAAAGAAACTAAAACAAAAACTACAACAGAATTTTCTGCAAAAGGGAAATCTGTTGATGGTGAAAAGAATGCAGGAGCAGAGGGAAGTATTGGTAGAAATGATACAAAAGTTTCAATAAAAGGAGATTATACTGTAACTGCTTCAAAACCAAAACAAAATGAAGATGGAACATGGTCTATTACTTGGTCAAAACAATTAACTGCTAAAGTTGGATTGAGTCATAAACAACTAGAAGCAGGTGTTCATTCTGAAGGTGCAGAGGTAAAAACTAAGAAGTTTGCAAATCAAGCAGATGCTGAAAAATTTTATAAAAATCCACCTCTTACATTTGATGAAAAAAATTTAGGTAATATGCAAGTTGGAGAAAGTTCAGCAAGTTCTAGTAAGAGTGGTTTATCTGTTGAAAGGAAAGCAACAGATGTTGGAAAATCCAAAGTATCTGGAAAACTTGGTCTTACAGATGGAAGAAGTGTAAGTATTAGTAGAACTGATAAAAATATTTATAAATTAGAAGTTAGTTCAAATAAAGGATATAGTGCTGGTGCAAGTTTAGAAGGTAAGGTCGGAGCTGGTGCAAATATATCATCAGAAAAGGGTAAAGCTTTAACATTTACAATAGATTCTTCAACACCTGAAGGTGCTCAGCTTATGAGAGATATTCATTCAAATGGGAATAAAGCAGTTGATAAATTAGTAAAAGAGATTGAAGCAAATCCAACTAATCCACCTAAAGGTGTAAAAGTTTTATCACAAGAAGATAAAGATAAAAAATCTATTGATGGTAAATTATCTGTTCAAGTTCCTGTTGGTGGTTTTGCTAAAGTTGGAGCAAGTTTAACTATTGGGAAGGAAGTTACAGCTACTGTAAAAAAAGCTGATAATGATACTTTTGAAATAGATTTACAAAAGAAAAATACTTTAGGAGTAGGAGCTTCTGCTTCGGATACTCTTGATATAGCAAAAGCAGAGGCATCAAGAACACATAAAGATACAAAAGGAATTGGAATTATTATTGATGCCAAAACACCTGAAGGCAAAGAGTTAATTAGTTTAATAAAATCAGATGCTGAAAAAGGGATGACTAAGATTCTTGATTATATGAAAGAGCATAAAGGACAAGTTCCAAAGGGAGTAAAACTAAGTTCTCAAAATGAAGAAAATACAAAAGAAATGATGGCAACATTAGGAATTACCTCTTTTGTAAAATTAGCATCTGGCTCAACACAAACATTATCTAGTAAAACAACAATAGATAAAGAAGGAAATAGAACAGATATTAATAAAGGAGGACAATCAGAAAAGACTGAAATAGCTGCTTTTGGAATGTCAGCTAGTGAAAGTCAAGAAAAGGAAATTGAGTTTGAACAAATAAATGGAATATTAAAAACTGCAAAAGCTAGATTAAGTAGAACTACATCAGATCAAGTGAGAACAAATAAGGAAATAGCAAACTTCTTAGGAATGAGTTATGACCCTTTCTTAAAAAATAAATCCTCTGTAGATAAAACATGGGATATAAATGTAAGCTTTACAAAAGAGCAATTTAATAAAGTTGTAAGTAAAATCCTTGAAGGTAAAGGGCCTAGTAGATTTATAGAAGCAGGAACATCTATTGACTCTATTAATAAATTACAAAAAGACATTATAGCTAATAAAGATAATCCTGTTGCTGTAGCCAAAGCATTTGCAAATTTTATGCAAAATGCTGACTCTTATGCAATGCGTCCTTTATTTACATTACTTGAAAAAGATTTTGGATATAAAAAATCTGATTTTGGTATTAATGTAAGTCTTAAAACTCCTTCTGGAGCAGTTACAATGTCATCAAGTCAAGAAGCTTTTGATAAACTAAAAGCAACAGTTGAACAATGTAAAAAAGATATTGATTCACCTGATATTTCTAAGCGTGTTGATGCTAAGATAAAGCTAGAAAAACTAGTTGATTTAAAAGAGTTATTATTAACAAGATTAAATGAAGGAAAATTCCCAGAATTGCCTTCAAAAATGGTTGAGCTATTAACAAAACAATTAGAAAAAGAATTAGCTTATTTAAAAGCTAATATGCCTGAGTAGTATATAATAATTTAATTACTAACTTTTATCTATACTTAAAAGTAATTGGTTTGCAAAAAGTATTTATCCACAATGTTGTTACTAAAATACTCTTGTCTTATTACTTTTCTCTTTTCACTTATTATCTAGTATAAGTTAGTAATTAGTTAGATAATAAACCGATGAATTAGTTTTTGTATTTACCTTCATTAATTCACCAAATATATCAACAGCATATAAATAAGACATATCAAAAAAACTTGAGTTTGTATTATATTTATGTGGAATATATAAAATAATACCTTTTAGATCTGCTTTATTTTGTAAAGTAATACCTTTATAGTTCAAAGTTGTTTTTGCTTGTTGATAATCATTATAATTCATAGCAGATGGTAATGTTTGAGAAATTGTTTCAAATTCAGCAAATGGATTTTTTAAATTATTCCAATACATTTTACTTTTTGCTTCTTGTTCTAATTTTTCAGTGGTTTCAGGGTAACCACCACTCCAATCAACAGAATATGTTGCAAGTAAAGTACTATAACGAAGCATATTTTCCTTAGTTTTTTCAATCATTGAAAAGCTATAAGCTTTTCCATCAAAACCAAGGGCAAATATTTCTTGTGCTGGATCTTTATAGTTATACACAAGAGAAGCAACAAGGTTAAGCATCCAACCAAATATACCTTCTGTTAATTTTGTATCATAAGTAACAGTAAATTCACCATTATTATATGCAATTCTATTAATGGTTTGATCTGGTGTAATAATATTAGAGTCTAAAGCAGAGATAAGGGCAAGTGATGTAGTCTTTGAGTTAATATAATTAGTTGGAGTTGTTATACTATCCCATGATGTACCATTCCATTTTATATGAGTTCTTAAAGTTGACATTGAGTTCCCAACTCCATTAACTCTTTTACTTGCTTCTAATATCATTACTTTATTTAATTCTGGCACATAACCTTGAGGTTGATTAATATTAAAAGCTCCATTATTATCTGTTAATCCTGTTGCTAATGTAGTATTCCTTAAGCTTAAATCAGTATAGTCTGATGGATAGATTATAGAAACAGTAGCTTTTCTAACAATTTCACCTTCATTTTTTACTTTAAAAGAATCAAATTGAACAATACCTTTTACATTATATTTATTTGAAATATTTTGATTTTTTACTAAATTTTGATTATAGACATTTTCAATAGAACATGAATATAAAGAAAAGAGAGCTAAAAAAGATATTTTTACTAATTTATTATTTAATTTCATTTATTATATAACCTCTTTCTTAATATTCTAATAGTTTGTTATTACAAAAGGAGTAGAATTCATATCTTTATAATCATTTGTTAAATAGTTTCCTGATATATTAACACCATATAACTCATAACTTGTTATATTAGGTGAATTTGTAGTTTCTGGTATCGGATTATATAATACTAAACCTTTTAAATCTGAGATTTCATTAATAGTATTTCCTTTATAATTAAGGGTCATTTTTGCTTGTTGATACTCAGATAAATTCATATATTCAGGTAAAAAGGGAGGAATAGATTCATAATATCTAAATGGATTATTTATTTCTTTCCAATATTTTTTAGCAGTAGCTTCTTGTTTTAACAATTCAATAGTTTGTGGATAACATCCACCCCAATCAACAGCATAAGTTTGAAGTATATATTGTAATGTATGCATATTTGCTTGTATTGAAGAAGAAACATATGTTACTGTTAAAGGATTAATACTACCTGTTGTTTTAGATATATAAAAAATTTCTTCAGCAGGATCTTTTAAATCTGCTATAAATTTTTCAACCTCTTTATATACTGCATTAAACCTACTTACTGTAAGTTTAGAATTAAATAAAACTTGATAAACATTATTTTGATAAATCAACTTATTTATACTTTCTGTTGGATTCATTGTTGCAGGATCTAAAGTTGATATTATAGATAAAGATGTTGTTTTTTTATTAAGTGTTATATTAGGATAACTTATGCTTTCCCACTTTGTTCCATCAAATTTTATATTAGTTCTTAATGATATTGCTGAATTACCTGCACCACCAATTCTTTTTTTTGCTTCAAGTATATATACATTATTTTCTATAGGGCTAAAATTTGAATCAGGGTTAATAATAAAATTCCCTTGTTCATTTGTTAAACCTGTTGCAATAGTTGTATTCCTTAAGCTTGTGTCAGTATAATCATTTGAATACATAAGAGATACTGTAGCTCTTGTAGTTATACTATTATCACTTTTTATTTTAAATTTACTTTTTGTATCTTCAAAATCAGCAAAGCCTCTTATTGTATAATCTTTATTTTTAGAAAAATTTGATTTTTCAATAGATTTATTATTTAACTGTTCATTAGAACATGAATATAATGTAAATATTGACAAAATAGAACTTATTATTAATTTATTAATTGTTTTTTTATTCATAATATTTTTATCCATTTGTCAAAACAAAATAAACATCACGATCTTTTATATAATCACCAAACATATCAAGTCCATATATAAAATATGCTGTCAAAGTAGTACCATTAACATTAGTTGTATCATATGGCTTATAAATAACAGCACCTCTAAAGAAGGACATATCTTCTATTGGCTGACCTTTAAAAGTTAAAGTTGTTTTTGCTTGTTGATATTCTGAATCATTAATATATACAGTATTTGTACTAGATGAATTAAAAGGATTTTTTAATTCTTTCCAATATTTTTTATCTTTTGCTTCTTGTTCAAGAGCCTCTAAAGTTTCTGGATACAGTCCACTCCAATCAACAGAATAAGTTTCAAGTGTGGTTTGCATTGTATGCATATTTGCTTTTACACTTGATGTATTTGCTCTCTCAATAGCATAATCATAATAAAATTTCACAGGGTCATATAAATTTTCAAGTGCAAAATAAACTCTTGAAAAATATCTTTTATATTTATCTTCTGTAAAATTTGTATCATAATTAATAGTAGCTAAAGTACCATTATAAGTAATCTTATTTATTGTGTTATTTGAGCTTAAAATATTTGGTTCTAGAGATGAAATCAATGCAACTGCTGTTGTTTTTTGATTAATTTTAATGCCTGAACCTGTTATACTTTGCCAACCTGTATTTGTCCACATTATATGAGTTCTTAAAGATAGAGAAGCATAACCAACTCCTTTTCCACGTTTTGAAGCTTCTAAAATCATTACTTGATTAAGTGTTGGGGTGAAATTAGCATTTATAGTAAAATTTCCATTTACATCTGTAAGACCTGTTGCAATAGTTGCTTCTCTTAAGTTTGCATCTGTATAATCACTAGGATAAATTAATGAAACTGTAGCTCTTATACCTATATCATCAGTAGCTTTTATAGAGAAACCTTTTCCAAAATCTTTTAAATCTGCTTGACCTTTTATAATATATTTCTGATTATTTTGATTTTTATTTGAATCAATTATATTTATATTGTTTACATTATCCAAATTAATTGAACTTTGTTTTTGATTTATTTCTGTATTACATGATAATAAAACAGATAAAAGGGCAACACTAAATATTTTTTTAGAAATAGATTTCACGAAATAAATCCTATTTATCAAAATTCACTTTAACATTTTAACATTAATAAAATAAAAAAAGCAATATTTTTATTAAATATAAATAACTAGATAATTAAAAATTATTAACAAGAATAAATAATTTATATCTATAATAAATTATTGAAGTTTTAATTAATGATATTTTATCATATACTAAAGTATAAATAGTTTTGATTATTTTTTAACAATATTTATTTATAAAATGAAGATTTATAGCTCTCAACAAGTTATTTTTAATTTATTTATGGAGATTTAAAATGGGTATTGAACTTAATTCTGGTAATACAATTGAAAGTTATAAAAAACTCAATAAATTTGACCTTAATAAAGATGATAAAGTAAGTTTAAAAGAGGTAGAGTTTTTATCAAAACTTGATAATTTACCTAAAAATTTTACAAAAGATAATGTTACTGATTTATTAAAAAATCTTGATAAATCTGAGAGTAGAGGTGGTACAGAAGCTATTGTAAATAAAATACTAGCAAGTATGGGTAAAGAAAAAATAACTTTACAAGATTTAAAAGACATTATTAATAAACTACCTGATGATATTAAACTCTCTGCAAAAGAATATTTAGCTACAGCGTTTAAAAGCCAAGGTTTGAGCTTAGATAATAGTAATAATCTAAAAATATCTCCAAATAATAAAGCTCTAAATATTAATAAAGAGTTTATTAAAGAACAAAAAGAGTCTTATGAACTTGCTAAAGATGTTTTAAATAATGATGGAAAAATTAAAGGTGTAGATTATTCAATTGCACAAAAATTTGAAAAATCTCTTTTTGATCCAACAGGAAATAGCTCTTTTAATTTCAAAGTTAAATCTAAAGTTGGTGATGGGTATAATCAATCAGGTAAAGCTAATGATAAAGATGATAATAATCTTATTCCAGATAACGCAAGTGCTGGAGAAATTACAGTTGATCTAAGATATGATGGAAATTCAGAAAGGGCTGTGGATATTGAAACAGGTAATAAAATTGATGTTAAACCCATGGAACTAAGAGAAAGTCTTGCTAAAATCAATAGTTTTGATAAATTTGCAAAAGATAATAATTTATTTAAAGCAGATGGAAGTCTTGATCCATCAAAACTTGATAAAGTAAAAGAATTTATTGCTACTCTACCAGATAAAAAAACTAAATTAGATTTTACTTCTAAATTTTTAACTGCATATTTTGTTCATTCAGGAGCTAGTGCGTCTCAACAAAACCTTAATTCGTCTAACGTAGAAAAATTATTTGCTTTAAAAGATAATCAAGGGACAGGAAGATTTGTTATAGATTGCAATATATATTCTTCAATTTCTCAAAGATTAATAGGCGATAACAATGATTTAAAGTTAATAAATGTTGATATGGGTAATAAAAAAGGTGATATTGGGCATCATGTTAGCTTTATAAAGTCAGTAGGAACAGACGGGAAACCTGAATATTTCTTACAAAGTAATAATCAAATAACAAAACTAGATCCTCAAAAAATAAATAAATATATGAATAATGGGAATATTGAATCATCTGATCTAGTTTCTGTTGCACAATCTCAGGGCTTATTATCAGACGATTACTTTTATAAAGGAGAAAACTATAATAACAATGCTTTGGCTTCTACAGAATATAAACAAGGTGGTGCTATAGGAACATATAATGGAAATGAAGTTTTTGTTGATAATGAGAAAGATGGTTTAATAAAAGGTACAACGATTAATCCTAATGATCCTAAATTTATAGGTAGAGTTGTAGATAAAAATAAAGAACTTAATGGCACTATATTTTTTAAAGAAGATTATAAATTACCAAATGGTGCAGATGTTCATATAGATAATGTAAGAAATGATGGTATAGCAGAAGGTAAACTAAAATTTCAAAATCAAACAGCTGATATTTTAGTTATGCAAAACCCTAAATCAGAAGGTCAGAAAGAATTTATGTATTTAAAAAAGATACAGTTAGAAGGTAGAGAAGTTAATATAAATTCTATTGATAAAAATGGAAATGCTATAGGAACTTTTAAGGATACAGGAGAACAAGTTAAAATTAACTATAAAGATGGAAATCCTATAAGAGTAAATTAATTTTTTAATTTAAATATATTTTGAATTAATAATATATTATTATACTTAAATAAAAGTGGTTTGAGAGAATTAATAATCAAAAGTATTGAAATTACTATTTTTTATCTTCTTATCTTCTCACTTTTTCTCTTTTTACATCTTTTCTTTTCACTTTTTATCTTTCTACTTATCAACTTCAAATCTATCTGAGCTTATCAAATAAATGCTCTTTTTTGTACATTTTTTTATATTTTTTATCCATAACAAAAGCCTTATTTAAGTTGTTAAAAGTGTTAATTTTATCTCTCTTTAATGCATATAATAAAGCTAATTGATAATAATAATCTGCATTTATTTGATTATTACTAATTAAATATTTATATTTTTCAATTGATTTATCGTAATTCTTATTTATTTTATAATTTTTAGCTAATTCTAAAATAACATTATTATTTAGTGGATTTTCAGACGATGCTTTTTCTAAAAGATTTATTTTTTTATTTAAATCTGTTTCTTTATTAGCAATTTCTATATATTTTTTTACCAAAAGACTTTTAGCTTTAATATTTTCATTTTTGTTCTCTAAAGCTATTTTTAGGTAATTTATAGATTTTTTTTGATCTTTTTCAAAATTTGCCATTAAAATATATGAATCACTAATTAGATTTTTATAATTATTTTTGTATCTTATATTATTAAGTATTAAGTTTATTTTTTCTTCTCTATTTTTATTATTAGGAATATTTTCAAGACCAGATATAAAAAGTTTGTTTATAATTTCATTATTAGGTTCTAACTCTATAAATTTACTCAAATTATCAAATAATTTATCATTTTCCTTATTTTGTAAGTATAAACTAGATAAGTTTATAAGGTAGTCTTGATTATTTGGTGATAGTTCTAAAGCTGTTTTAAAGTATTCTTCAGCTAATTTATAATTTTTTTCAGCTAATTTTACAAAGGCTTTAGTATTATACAATTCATGATTTCTAGGCTCTATTGATAATGCTTTTTCTATACTTTCATTAGCTTTAACCAGATCATTTTCACTCAAATAATAATAGGTATAAGCATTATATACATTAGGGTTAGAGTTATTTATTTCTTCAGCTTTTTGTATATTTTCTAATGAATATTTCTTTGTCATTAAAGCTGTATTTTCTAACCCTTTAATATTTTTGAGTAAATTATTATATTCTCTGCCCATTTTTTCTAGTTTAGCTCTACCAAACCTCGAAAGAGATCTTTTATTAGCTAATTTGTCCATATACTTATTTTTTTGGAAATTTTTATCAAGTTCTATTAACATATTATTTAAAACACTATTTATCTTAATCATACTAAAAGATAAAGAAAGATAAGTATCACTATTATTAGGATTTATTTTTATAGATTGTTCAAAATCTTTGACTGATAAATTTATATATTTAAAAGCATTATTAGTATCAGTTACTTGATTTGATTTTTTATAATAAAGTACTCCTCTATCATAATAATATTTTGAGTTATTTTTATCATTTGTTATCTTTGATTCTAAATCTTTAATTTGTTCATCTATTGAGATATTTAATATCTTAGGTTTATCTTCAACTTTTACTTCTACACTTGTTTTTAACTCAGGAATAGGTAATGGTTCACTCAAACTTTGTTGACCAATACCAACTAAACAAATTAAGGCTAATATATATCTTTTCATAATTACTTTTCTCTCAAAACTTCTATTACTTCTTCAAGTTTTGCACCTCTTGATGCCTTGAAAAAGATATTAACTCCTTCACTTAAATATTTTTTTAAATAGTTTCCTGCTGATTTATTATCTTCAAAGAATATTGAATTTTTATTTTTGTAAGTTTTATATATTTCTTCAGCATTTTTATTTATAACTAATAATTCTTTAAAATTAAAATTATTTAAAAAATTACCTATTTCTTGATGATAGAATAAAGATTTATCTCCCAATTCTCTCATTTCACCAATAACTAGAATATTCTCTTTATTTTTATATAAATCTAAAAAAGTTTCTATTGCAGCCTTCATAGATTCTGGGTTTGCATTATATGAATCATTTACAATAGTTGATGTATCTATTTTAAAGGTTTCAGTTCTTCCAGAAAGATTTTCAAAGCTTAAGTCAATAAAATCTGGTAACTCTATATTTAAAACTTTAGATAAAGAAATTACTAATAAAGCATTAGATATCTGATGTTTACCATAAACTGATAAAGATGCGTTATGTTCTTTTTTTGTGATATTATCAAAATAACTAAAATACTGTTTATCATTCTCTATCCAAGAATTTATAAGATAAAAAGATGCATTTTCATTTTTCTCTAAATCTATAGTTAATAATTTATCTTTAGGATAATTGCTTGATAATCTAACTAAATGTTTATCATATATTGGAATTGATAAGTATGAATTTGTTTTTAGTAAGTTCTCTGCTAATTCCCATTTTGCATCTGCTATTTCTTCAACTGAGCCAAGTAATTCAATATGTGCTGTTCCTATTCCTGTTATAATTCCTGCATTTGGTTCTGCAATTTCTGCTAATTCTTGAATTTGCCCTTTTCCTCTCATTCCCATTTCAATAATAGCAACTTTATCATTTTTACTCATATTTAGTAAACTTAAAGGAACACCAATTTCATTATTATAATTCGCTTCAGACTTAAAAGTATTATAGAATTGGCTAAAAAAAGAATAGGCAATTTCTTTTGTTGATGTTTTACCAGAACTACCTGTTATACCTATTACGAAAGGGTTTAGTTTTTTTCTTATATAATTAGCTATATTTTGATATGCTTTAAGAGAATTATCAACTTTAATAAAAGTTAGTTCTTCATTATCTAGATCAATATTCTCTTGAACTATAAAACCTCTTACACCTTTAGAAATTACATCTTTAATAAAGTTATGACCATTAAACTTTTCACCACTTAGAGCTATAAATAATTCAGTATTACTTATATTTCTAGAATCTGTTGAGAAATAATTAAAAGAGTTGTCTTTATTACCTTTTAATTCGCCATTTATTATAATTAAGAGTTCATCAACACTTAAATTGTAATTTTCCACTTATCTTACCTCCAACTTTTGAATTGTACCAAATTAGGTTAAGATTAAGTTAAAAATTATTATTTAATTAAACTAATATTTGTAAAAAATTACTTTATATATTTTAAAGCATTTTCGCCTAAAACTTGTATAGTTGCTTGTTTTATAGAGTCGCTAATAGTTAAATCTTTATTTAACTTTAAACATTTAATAGCATATCTGGCTATATTTATTCCATCTCTTGTTGTATATAATTCTTTATTTTTATGAGCATTTTGTAAAAATTTAGCTGTTATTTTTAAAACCTTTTCTTCTGCCATTGGTAAATTAACTTTTAGGATCTCTAGTTCTTCTTCTGCTGTTGGAAAATCAACTTCTATTTGTGGTTGTAATCTTGACTGAATATAATCTGGTATATCAAAAGTACTTGCATCATCATTCATTGTTACACATATTCTAAAATTATGATGAGCTTTTATCTTTATACCAGCAACAATACTTTCTACATATCTTCTATTATCTAGTAATGGAGCTAAAGACGCCCAGCTCTTTTCGCCCATTCTATTTCCTTCATCTAAAATACAAATGCCACCTTTTAACATTGCTGTAACAATTGGACTTGCATGATAAGCTATTTTTTGTTCTGACGAAATAACAGGAGTTATTATTAAATCTTCTGGTCTTGTATCAGAAGTACATTGAAAAATATATACTTCTGGTGATATTGTTTTTGCTACATGGTAAGCAAGAGTTGTTTTACCAACACCTGGTTTACCAATAATTCTTGGATTAAGAGGTAAATCTTCTGGAGATATTATTAACCATGCTGCGTTTAATTGTCTTACAACTTCTTCTTTACCAACCCATTTTGTTTGGTAATCATCTTGATGAGATAAGATTAATTCAACATTCTCTACTATAGTTCTTTCCATAAAATTTACCTTTTAATTTATTACAAATGAAAACGCTTTAAAGTTGATAATTGTTCTATTCTCTTTTCAGCTAGTCTATTTGACGCTAAATTGGTTGGCATATCTTCTTTTTTAGCAATATCAAATACTTTTCTTAAAATACCATAAATACCTTTAACTTCATTTAAAGCTTTACTTTTATTATATCCTTGTAGTTCATTCCAGACATTTATTAAACCACCTGCATTAATAACATAATCAGGAGCATATAAGATATTTTTATCTTTAAGCATTTTTCCATGAATATGTTCATCTTCAAGTTGATTATTAGCAGAACCTGCCACAATTTTATAACCGAAATTACTTAAAGATTCTGTATTAACAGTTCCCCCTAAAGCACAAGGAGCATAAATATCACCCTCAATTTTGAAAACTTCATTTATTCCTATTGCTTTTGCATTATATTTATCAGCTAATCTTTCGGTTTTTTTCATATCTATATCTGTAATCAACATTTCTGAACCTTCTTTTGCAAGGAGCTCCATTAATGCTTCACCAACTTGACCTAAACCTTGAATTGTAACTCTTAAACCTTTAAGAGAATCTGTTCCATATAATTCTTCAGCACAAGCACGCATACCATGAAATACGCCATAAGCTGTTACAGGAGAAGGATCACCACTTCCTCCTAAAGCTCTAACTAAACCTGTTACGTGTTTTGTTTCCATTCTTACATATTCCATATCATCTGTATTTGTTCCAACATCTTCAGCAGTAATATATCTACCACCTAAACTTTGAACAAAGCGACCAAAACTCCTAAATAATGCTTCACTCTTATCTTTTTTAGGATCGCCTATTATAACAGCTTTTCCACCACCTAGATTTAATCCAGTTACAGCAGCTTTATATGTCATTCCTCTTGAAAGCCTTAGAACATCTCTTACAGCATCTTCTTCTGACTCATAATTCCACATTCTAGCTCCACCAAGTGAGGGCCCTAATGCAGTACTATGAATAGCAATAACAGCTTTTAACCCAACAGTTTCATCACAACAGAAAACTACTTGTTCATGTTGTCTTTTACCCATAGCTTCAAATAAGCTAATTTTTCTACCTGATTTTTCTGATGAGTAATCATCTTCATAAATATAAGACATCGTTGTCTCTCCTTTCTACTAATTTAATTAAAAAAGTATTGATTTATCAAAACTTCAGCGTTTTTAATAAATCCCTAAGAGGGAACTTTATTACTATTAACTCTGGTTAAAAAAAAACATTCTCAAAACCACAGTTTATTAATACTAAATAAAAAACTTTTTTAACTAAAACAAAATTTTACCTAATAGCTAAATTAATTATAATTAATTCCTATCTACAAGTTAATATCTTAATAGTCCAACGTCAATTAAAGTTTATATAAGCTATTATAAGTTCTATGAAATAACAAATTTTCTACAAATAAAAAAAATAAATTAAAATTTTATGTTATTTTTTCAAACAAATATTTGAATGATTTTCAAACAAATATGTTATAATATATCTTAGATATTATTTTTTAAAAGGAAATAAAATTATGACTTATCTAAAAGATCTAACACAAAAAATACCTTACAAGTGGAGAGTTCAAAGTTATAGTAGAAACTCAGCAGTTGCAACCTGTGTTGCTTATATTGATGCTAGAGATGTTATGAATATTCTAGATGAAGTTATGAGTCCAGAAAATTGGCAAAGTGATTATAAAGAAATCAAAGGAAACCTTTATGCTGGTGTTGGTTTAAGAATTAATAATGAATGGATTTGGAAATGGGATTGTGGAACAGAACCAAATGCAGAAAAAGAAAAAGGTGAAGCATCAGACGCTTTTAAAAGAGCTGCTGTAAAATGGGGTATAGGAAGGTTTTTATATGATATTCCTATACAATTTGTAAAAACAAACGAAGTTAAAACAGATTCAAATTTTCCTTATGTTATTGATGATAAAGGTAATAAAATAAGAGACTTATCATTACATATAAATAAAAATATCAATAAAGTTACTAATATAAATTCTAAAAATAATCAGAATAAATCTGAAACAATATTTGATTTAATTGAATCATGTTCAAATTTAGATCAATTAAGAGAAATAAGACAGGAAAACGCAAATCTTGAATCAACAAATATTGATTACAAGAATGCTCTAATGAAAAAATATAATGAATTAAACTCCCAGATAAAAAACGTAGCGACTAATTAGAGAAGCTAACACCCTTACAGCTTGAGTCTAAACTTATCTTTAATAAGTTTAGACTCTTTTAATTTCTGTACTCTTTTAGTTTTTCTTCTAATTCATAAAAAGATTTTCTATTAAATTTACCAGTTTCTGACCAAATGATTTTACCATTTGTATCTAATAAGTATACATAAACATCTTCGTTAGAAACGAAGTTCAAAGATTTTTTTATTGGGTTAAGATCTTGATAGACTGTTATTACGTGTTTGTGTTCATTAACAGGTGTACCACTTTTCATAGATTGATTTATAAAAAAACTCATAGCTTTAGTTGCAACTTTATTACCCATCATTGGAACTAAATAAAAATTTGTATTTTTTGAAAACTTTCTTTCATATTCTTGAAGCCATTTTTCTGTTATTTCTCTTGCTCTATAGCTATAACCTAAAATAATAAATGTAGGTTTACCAGTGGCATCTCTAGGTATTTCGACTAATTTTCCTGTTAAATCTTCACCTTTTATCTCAGGAAAATTATTTTGAGCATTTGCAAATAAAGATATATTAATTGCAAAAAATGCGATAAATATTTTAAAATTTATTTTCATAAACACTCCTTAAAAAACTATCTTTTTTAAATATATCAAAAAAAAATATTTATAAAATGAATTAAATATTAAGACTTACAATCAAAAATAATCAATACTTAATTAAATATTGGAACTTTTAAAAAACATTATCGTCTATAATTACTATGACAAAATATTTAATGTATAGAGGATAAATATGTTAAAAAAGATATTTAATTTAGCTTTGTTATCAACATTTACAATTACATCTTTAGTTGCTTGTGGTCCAAATGCTCCATCAGCACAAGTACCAGGAACAGGAACAAATCTTGAGTCTGATAATAAAGTAATACAAGGAAAAGTAACAGGTTCAAAAGTATCATCAAATACAATGATTGCTTTACATGGTTCATTTTTAAATCTTTCAGGAAATAAAATTGATTTTCAAAATAATACAGTAAATGCTGATATGGTTTTAGCTATTGCACCAGTTACAGATGGTAAATATAATTTTGCTCTTCCTAAAGCTCCATCTAAAGCAAATACAGCCGCAAATTTAAGTATGTTTGCTTTTAACGATGCAAATGGTAATAAAACTTATGATGAAGGTGAGCTTAAATCTAAGTCAGCACAAGTTATATGGGTTGTAGCTGTAGGTTATCAAGGAGCTAGAGATTCTGAAGGAAATTTAATTGCTTTTAATGACTTTAAAGATTTTAACTTTACATTAGAATAATTTTTTTAGATAAGATCAACCTTTTATTTATAAATAAAAGGTTGTTTCTTTTTAAGGTTTAAAATTATGACATCTTGGGTTTTATTATTTATAGCTGGTTTATTCGAAGCATCTTGGGCAATTGGTTTAAAATATACACAAGGATTTACAAAATTAATTCCAAGTATTTTTACAGGTTCATCAATTATTATAAGTATGTATTTACTTGCAAAAGCTAGTGAAAATCTTCCTATAAGCACAGCTTATTCTGTATGGGTTGGTATAGGTGCACTAGGAGCTTCAATATTAGGAATATTTTTATTTAAGGAATCTTTTTCAACTCAAAAAATATTTTTTTTAGGTTTACTTGTAGTTTCTATAATAGGCTTAAAATTTAGCTAATTTTAGTAAGTAATATATACAATACAGTAAATATTTTCTAATAATGAAAAAATTAGATAAAAGACTATTATATAATCCTTTAATCATTACTATTATGGAACTGTTAAATTATAATTATGTCTAAGGCATTGATTGATATAAGTTTTTAAATATAATATTTTTTCTATTGTCTTTAATTTTTTTAGAATATATTTATCCAGATAAGACCAAATTATTTTTTATTAAATAAGTATTTATAATCAATCTTTGGTAATCTATAATTTATAAGATGATGAATAAAGATAATTATATGTTTAATTTAGTTTTATATTATAAGTGAGCAAATTAATAAAAATAGCAGGAGCAGGAATTTCTGGTTTAACTTGTGGAATAAATTTAGTTAAACGAGGTTATTCTGTCGAAATTTATGAAAGAAAAGAAAATATAGCTCATAGATTCAAAGGTGATTTCCAAGGTATAGAAAATTGGACAACAAATGAAGATGCATTAGAGCTTATAAAAGATTATGGAATAGACTTAACATTTAATATAACACCTTCACATTCTTTTAATGTATGTGGTCCCAAAAGAGAATCTAAAATATTTAATTCTGAAAGAACTATTTATTATCTTATACAGAGAGGTATAGAAAAAGGTAATCTTGATTATAGTTTATATAATCAAGCTATAGAAATAGGAGTAAAAATTCATTTTAGTATAGAAGATTTACCTAAAGATATAGATATATATGCAACAGGTCCAAGCAAAGCAAGTGCAATTATTTTAGGATATAACTTTAAGACAAATTATCAGAATACTCATTTAATGCTTTGTGATAATAATTTAGCTCCTAGAGGATATGCTTATTTATTAACAGTAAATGGTTCTGGCACACTTGCTACAGCCTTTATGACAGATGATAAAAATCCTAATACATACCTAGAAAATACTCTAAATGCTGTTAAAGAAATGTATGATATTGATATGAGTGATATTAAAAAATTTGGCACTTATGGAAGTTTTTCAAGCCCTAATATTTATTTAAAAGATGATAAGCTTATTATTGGGGAAGCGGCTGGTTTACAAGACTTTTTATTTGGGTTTGGCTTAAGATATGCAATGTTATCTGGTTATTTAGCTGCAAAATGTATAGATGAAGAATTAGATTATAAACAAATAGCAGAATCTTATTTTTCTAATACAATAAAAGCATCTTTAGTTAATAGATTTTTATATGAACAATTAGATAATAATACATATGACTTTATGATAAATAAAATGAGTAATGTTAAAGACTTAGTTCATTTTTTGGAAACAAAATATAGTTTTGACTTTAAAAGAAAAATATTGTATCCTATAGCAAAGAGAAAGTATACTAATTCATAGATGAGAATAATTAGATGAATAAAAAATTTTTACTTTGTTTACTATCAATTTTTAGCTATTCTTGCACATTTCAAGATACTAGTACTAATTTACTTGATTTAAATAAATCAACAATATCTTCAATGAAAAAAGATATTAATGATGATTTATTTGGTGTGTTAGGAATATCTTCTAATTCATTTAATGTTAGTGAAAAATTTAAGTTATTATCAATAAATTCTATATTTTCAAATATAGATTTATCAAAGAGAGTAGAAGGAATAGAGCATAAGTTTGGAAATATGTCAGGTATTTTACTTATGTCAAAAAAGTACTCATTACATCAACCAAGTAAAAATCATTTTTATGATATTTATTTTCTTCCAAGAACTAAATCTATATTTGATCCTAAAGATCCTTATAATTTAACTTTAGAGTTTAAAGATGTTAAGAGTTTCAAAGTTATTAAGGTTGGTGAATATGAATACGGTTTTAATTCTTTTCCTTTATCATCTAAACTTCTTGATAATTTTAGTTTAGATTATAAAAAAGTTCAGGATAACTATGAATTTATAATAAATAGAAAAGATTTAAATTTAAAACCTGAAGAAAAATTTATTGATATATTAGATTTAAAAACAGCGAATGATAATAAAAAATAATGATAATCTTAAAGAGATAATTTCAGGATTAAAGTCAAAATCTAAAACAATAGCATTAACCAATGGATGTTTTGATATTTTACATATAGGTCATGCTAGATATTTAAAACAAGCAAAAGAATTAGCTGATATTTTAATAGTTGGTATAAATAGTGATTCTTCTGTAAAACAATTAAAAGGTGAGAATCGACCTATAAACAATGAAAATGATAGAGCCGAATTATTAAGTTACTTTAAATTTATTGACTATGTAGTTATTTTTAATGAGAAAACTGCTGATAACTTACTTTTATCAATAAAACCTGATATTTATGTTAAAGGTGGTGATTATACAAAAGAATCATTACCAGAAAAAAATTCTATAGATAAAATAAATGCAAATGTTGCATTTATTGATTTTGTTAATGGTTACTCAACTACTAACATAATAAACCGATCTAAAAATAATATATAACTAATTTTTTTCTTGTTCTGGTATAGATATAGTTATTTTAGTTCCTTTACCCATATTACTTTGTATATCTAATGTCCCCTTATAGTTTTTTACTATCATTCTTACAACTGTTAAACCTATACCCATTCCACCAATTTTTTTTGTATAAAATGCTTTAAATATTTTACCTAAATCGTTTTTATCAATACCAACACCTTCATCAATTACTTCTATACAAGTATTTTTATTTTCATCTGGATATATATTTATAAATATTTTTCCTTTAGAGTCCTCTATTGCCTCTATTGCATTACTTATTAGATTATTAAAAATTTGGTGAAATTGATCAGGATCCCCATACATTTTATAACTTTCACTTGAAAAATTTGTTTCTATTTGTATTTCTTTACTTTTTAATGTATTCTCAAATATCTTAATAGTATTTTGAGCAACCTTAACTATATCAAATGATACATACAGTGAATTTAAGTGTTTTGAGATATATTTTACAGATGTAAGTAATCTATTAAGCCTATCAATTTCTGATATTAATCTATCAAAATAATCTTTTGCTGTTTCAAAAGACTCATTAGAAACTTTCTCTAAATCACCTAGTATATGTTGTGATAAAGCTTGTACAAGTGTTCTAATTGCAGCTAAAGGATTTTTTATTTCATGTATTAGCATTGAATAAAAAGATACATTTTCATCAGATTCTCCCTCTATTTCTAAAAAGAATAATGTATCTCCTATAGGTGTTTCTATAACTTTCCTTTTATAAATATATTTATTATCATTATAATCAAAGTATCCTGAATTATCTTTTTTTGATAGTTTAAGGACTATTTCATAGTTAAATATTTCTAATAAGCTTTTATTTTGAATTGATTCAGGTATAAATTTTAAAGATGATACTTCATGTAAATCACCATTATAAAAAACTATGATCCCTTTTTCATTAACTATAAAAATTCCACGTCTTTTATCCATTAAATTAACTCCTTAAATTGAAGTATAAAACAGCATAATATTTTAAACAATTAGATTAAACAGAATAATATTTTTTAGTATAATTCAATTTGTATAATATTTTTTATTGGTATAAAACTTTGGTTATTGGAGAAATATTTTTTATAATATTTTTTATTTTCATAGCCCTATCATTTTCACCTGTTGGAAAAGTAGTCGCAGAATCTTATTTTTATAAAAAACAAAATAATGAATTACTTTTAAAATATAACGAATTACTAATTAAATATCAAGAGCATGAGGAAGAAATTCAAAAACTTAGAGAGATTGTTATTTTTAATGAGGATAAGATGAAAAAACTTGAAAATAATGATATTACTAATAAAAATAAAATTAAGGATCAGTTTATAAGTGAATGAATTAGAAGCTTTATCACCTCTAGACGGTAGATATAGTAAACAAACAAAAGAATTATCAAATTATTTTTCGGAATCATCATTAATAAAATATAGAATAAGAGTAGAATCTGAGTATTTATTGTCTTTATTAGAGTTTCTAAAGTTAAATGAAATTAATGAAGAACAAAAAACTCAAATAAAGGATTTTTGGAAAACTCTAAAATTAATAGATTATGAAAATGTTAAACAAATTGAACAGATAACAAATCATGATTTAAAAGCTGTTGAATATTTTATAAAACATTTTCTAAAACAAAATGATATGGAAAATATTAAAGAGTGGGTTCATTTTGGTCTTACATCAGAAGATATAAATAATATAGCTTACAATCTTATGTTAAAAGACTCTCTTGAAAATATAGTTTTTCCACAAATAAAAGAACTTATTTTAAAGCTTATTGATTTAACAAAAAAATTTAAAGAAATACCTATGTTATCAAGAACACATGGGCAACCTGCAACTCCGACAACTTTAGGAAAAGAATTTGCAGTTTATCTTAATAGAATAATTGAACAATTCAAGAGTATTAAAAATATAAAACTAAAAGCAAAATTAAATGGTGCTACAGGTAATTATAATGCTATGTATTTTGCTTATCCAGATAAGGATTGGATTAGTTTTTCTAAAAATTTTATTGAATCATTAGGATTAACTCAAAATATAGCTACAACACAGATAGAGTCTCATGATACATTATCTGAAATATTTAACTCTTTATCTAGAATAAATAATATTTTAATAGATATGAATACTGATATTTGGTACTATATTTCTTTAAATTATTTTAAATTACTAAAAAAAGATGAGGAAGTTGGGTCTTCTACAATGCCTCATAAAGTAAATCCTATAGATTTTGAAAATAGTGAAGGTAATTTAGGTTTATCTAATAGTATTTTAAACTTTTTATCGGATAAATTGTTAAAATCTAGAATGCAGAGAGATTTAAGTGATAGTACAGTTTTAAGAAATATTGGTGTTGCTTTAGCTTATTCTCTTATTGCTTATAAAAGCTGTTTAAAAGGTCTAAATAAAATTGTTCCTAATACTGAGATATTAAACCAAGATCTAGAAAGAAATATTAATGTTATTACAGAAGGTATTCAAACTGTTTTAAGAGTTGAAGGGATTGAAAACCCTTATGAAAAAATGAAAGAATTATCAAGAGGTAACAACCTCACTTATGAAGACTTACATAAATACTTAGATACATTGGATATTAATCCTAATAGCATCAAAAAATTAAAAAATATTCAGGTAAATCAATATACAGGTTTAGCAAACCTAGTGTGTGACGAGGTTTTGATAAAGGCAAAAAAGTTTGTATAATTAATTTTTAATATTATAAAATTTTAGGTGAAATTTTGAATATAGTTGTTATTGGCGCTCAATGGGGCGATGAAGGAAAAGGAAAAATAGTAGATTTTTTATCAGATAAAGCTGATTTTGTTGTAAGATTTCAAGGCGGTAATAATGCTGGTCATACTGTAATTATAGATGATAATACTTTTAAATTACATCATATCCCTTCAGGAATTTGTAGAGGTAAAACATCTATTTTAGGAAATGGTGTTGTTGTTAATCCTGAATTTATATTAGATGAAATAAATCAACTTGCAAAAAAAGATTATATTTTACAAGGTAAATTGTTTATCAGTGAAAAAGCACATATAATCACACCAGAACATATGGAAAGAGATAAAAAGCAAGAAGAATTTAGGTCAAAAAAAGTTGGTACAACAGGAAAAGGAATTGGACCTGCTTATACAGATAAAGTAAGCCGTCATGGTATAAGATTTATTGATTACTTAGAAAATAAAAATATACTTGAACCTTATAAAAAAACATTAGAAGAATTAGAGCCTTTTATAGCTAATACATTTGAAATATTACATGATGCAATAGATAATAAGCAAAATATTTTATTTGAAGGTGCCCAAGGAACATTTCTTGATATTGATCATGGAACTTATCCTTATGTTACTTCTTCAAATACTGTTGCTTCAGGTGCTTGTATTGGTTCTGGTGTTCCTCCTACATCAATAAATAAAGTTATTGGTGTACTAAAAGCTTATACAACAAGAGTTGGTTTTGGTCCTTTCCCTTGTGAACAAACTAATGGAAATAGGGAATATTTTTAGTTCAACTTGGTAAAGAATATGGAACAACGACAGGTAGAAAAAGTGCGGTTGGCTTGATTTATTTATGGCTGAGTATTCAAGAAGGATTAATGGTATAACAGATTGGGTTATAACTAAGCTTGATATTTTAATAAGAATTTGATGAGATATTAGTTTGTACAGGATATAAATATCAAGGTAAATTCTTAACAACTTTTCCTGCATCTGTTAATGTACTTGAAGGATGTGAGCCAGTTTATAAATCTTTTAAAGGTTGGAAACAAGATATTTCACATTGTAGAAATTGGAGTGATTTACCTAAAGAAACCAAAAACTATTTAAAATTTATAGAAGACTTCACAAAGACAAAAATCTCTATTGTTTCAGTTGGGGCAGAAAGAAATCAAAACATAATTATTAACAGCATTTGGGATAATTAGATTTATTAAGATAAAAAACCTTGGGTTAAAAACTCGAGGTTTTCTATACTTAAAAGTAATTGGTTTGCGAAAAATATTTATCCGTAGCCTTGTTACTTAAATACTCTTGTCTTTTCACTCATTCCCTCTAAGGGCAACCGCAAGGGTTGCACTACAACTTCTCTTGTCTTTTCACTTTTCACTCATCACTTTTCACTTCTTACTCTTGTGACTTATTATCTAGTATATTTACAGTTTATTTTCCAGAAAAAAACACATTTGGTACAAAGTTATGATTTTTTGTTTTACCTGAAATGTCTTCAAGCTCAACACCTTTTGCTTTTAATTTATCTTTATCTTTAAAATGTGAGCCTTCTTTAGCACCAAATTTATATTCTCTATCTCCATTTGTAGCGACCATTATATGAAACTTAGGCTTATTATCCATTTTATTAATTGCAGCATAAGTTTCTTCTGCTCTATTAGATGTACCACTACCATTACCATCTTCATAACTAGCATCTAAAAAATGCACATTAGTTATTTTTATATCATTCCAACCACTACCTGAAAAACTATTTTTATTATCCTTAATACCCTCTAAGCAATTTCTTACTGCAACACCCCCAGCACTATGACCAGCAAGTTCAATTGATGTAATTTTTGGTTGTGCACCATTTTGAGAAGGAGGTAAGATATTTTTTATATTAACCAAAACATCTTGATTAAACTTAGAGAAATCTCCCTTTGGTGGCTTAAGCCAAGAATCTGTTGTTCTTTTTCCATTATCTTCATTTGGTCCTTGTGGTATTACAATTATTGCATTATGTTCTTTAGCATATTTCATTAAATCGTCATTTATACTATTTATTGATGAAGAGTTTGAGCCATGGTGACCATGAAAATAATAAACAACTTTTATCTCTTTACTATAATCTAAACCTTTTGGGGTAAGGATAGCTGTTTCTGATTTTCCACTACTGTTAGTATTACTGCTTATATTTCCAACCCATGCTTTATCAACACCTTTAAGATTTTTAATTGAATTTACTGTAGCAGAAGTAGCACCAGAAGCTTTCACAATTGAGCCATTGATATTACTAAAATCAACTTTACTTACTTCATCTGGATGTTTGCTCGGATTTGCTTTGCCTGTATATTTATCAGAAGATGCATTACTAGTGTCTTTTATTGGATTTGATTCTGTAACATTGGTGTTAATATTATCAGAGTTTTTTACATTTGAAACATTCTTTTCCCAGATAACTACTTTATTAGGATCAATTTTAGACATTTACTTATCTTTCCTCTGAAAAATAAAATAATATTTTTATTATAGTAGCCTAGAATATATTCTTGTTTAATTCATTATCATGAAATTTTTTATTATATTTAAAATTTTTGCTTAAGTTGATATTATCCTATAAAATAAATATTGAGATAATAAAGTGATTTTCTTAAAGTCCCAATAAGTAGAAATAAGTAAAATTTAAAATACAAAAAAGAATAAATTTATTATGAGTAAAATTGATTTAGCTTTATATAGTAAAAATATAATAATAGATAATGAAACAAAATCTGGATATATATTAATTTCAGATGGTAAAATAATTGATATTGTTTCAGAATTTGATAATAAAAACATTGAAGTTCATGATTATTCAAATGAAACAATTATATCTGGAATCGTTGATTGTCATGTTCATATCAATGAGCCAGGGAGAACAGATTGGGAAGGTTTTGAAACAGCAACAAAAGCAGCTTTAGCAGGTGGTATTACAACATTAATTGATATGCCTTTAAATTGTAGTCCTGTTACAACAACACTTAATGCGCTTAATATCAAAATGGAAGAAGTAAAAAATAAGCTTTGGGTTGATTGTGGTTTTTGGGGTGGAATAATACCAAATAATTTTGAAAATATAGAACCTTTACTAAAAGCAGGAGTCATGGGTTGTAAAGTTTTTCTAATTGACTCTGGAATTGATGAATTTCCAAATGTTACTGAAGATGATTTAAGACAAGCATTACCTCTTTTAAAAAAGTATAATTTACCTCTAATTGTTCATGCTGAAATTGAAGATTATGAAGGTCAAACATCCAATTATAATAATCCTAAAAGCTATCAAGCATTTTTGGACTCAAGACCTAAAAATATAGAAGAT
>JAXLXG010000036.1:0-51085 GCA_046328075.1 Candidatus Sericytochromatia bacterium | reverse complement strand
TTGGTGAAGGTGAAATCTTATCTCAAGTAAAACATTCTATATCAAAAGCAATGGAAGTAGGTACTTCTGGTAAAATATTTAATGCTCTTTTTAGGTTCGCAATTGAATCAGGAAAAAGAGTAAGAACAGAAACTTCAATAGCTCAAAGACCAACTTCAACAGGTTCAGTTGTTTCAACACTTGTACGTAAAAAGTTTAATGATATTAGTTCAAAAACTGTTTTATTAATAGGTGCAGGTAAAGTAAATCAAATTGTTGCTAAAAACCTTAAGGCACATAATATAGGTAGAATTTTAATTTTGAATAGGACTTATCAAAAGGCTTTAGATTTAGCAAATGAAGTAAATGGTATAGCTTATGAATACGATAAATTAAATGATATTCTTAATCTAGCTGATGTTATAGTTGTTGGAGTTGGGGCTCCAGAATATATAATAAAAAGAGATAATTATAAGGCAGATAAAGAAGCTTTAATTGTTGATTTATCCATTCCTAGAAATGTATCACCTTGTTTATCAGAAGAGTCATTAATAGACCTATATGACATAGATTCATTAGAAAAAGTTGTTGCAATTAATAAAGAAGAAAAAATTGAGATAATAAAAGAAGTAGAATATATAATAGCTGAAGAAATGAATAAATTTTTAGAGTGGTTCAATAGTCTTGATGTTTCTCCTGTAATATCTTCACTTTCTAATCTATTTGAAGAAATAAGAAATAATGAAGTAGATAGAGTAATAAAAAAATATAAACTTGATAATCAAAATAGAAAAATTATTGATATAGTTACAAAATCTATTATCCAAAAAATAACTCATTATCCTGTAACTAATCTAAAGTTAACAGAGGATAAGAAGCTTAAAAGACAGTATTCTGAAGATCTTAAATATCTATTTCAACTTGATTCTGAAGATAGCTATCAAAAATATTTTAGAAAGAAAGACTCAAGAATTCAAGTTTCTAATAAAGTAATTGATATTACTACAGATAAAGAGTTACAAGAGTCTTTAAGAGTTGGAATAATAAATTATACTAAATCGATTGAAGATGAATGTCCTATAAGTATTACAGATAAAATACGTTGTCCATTTGCTAAACTATAATGAAAACAATAAAAATAGGCACTAGAGGAAGTAAACTTGCTTTATGGCAAGCTAACCATATAAAAGATTTACTTATAAAAAATAACCCTGAAATAGACTTTGAGTTAGTGATAATAAAGACTAAAGGTGATAAAGTTCTTGATACCGCCTTGTCAAAAATAGGTGATAAGGGACTATTCACAAAAGAGTTAGAAAATGCTCTTATTTCTAAAGAAATAGATTTAGCTGTTCATAGTATGAAGGATGTTCCTACAAAATTAATCGAGGGTTCTTTTATTTCTACTATTATTACTAGAGAAGAATCAAATGATGCATTTATTTCTAATAAATATAATTCTTTTTCAGAACTACCAAATGGGGCTATTGTTGGAACAAGTAGTTTAAGAAGAAAAGCTCAATTATTAATAAAAAGACCTGATTTAACTTTTATAGATATAAGAGGTAATGTAGATACAAGGTTAGCTAAACTTGATAATGCAGAATATGATGCAATTATATTAGCTTATGCTGGTCTTTATAGACTTGGTTGGAATTCAAGAATAAAAGAAAAAATTGATTTTAATACTTGTTTACCAGCTGTAGGTCAGGGAGCAATTGGGTTACAGATAAGAGAAAATGATGGATTTATATTTAAAATTGTAGATAAGATAAATGATATAAAAACATCTTTTTGTGTGAATATTGAAAGAGCTTTTTTATCAACCCTTGAAGGAGGTTGTCAAATCCCTATAGCTTGTCAAGCTTACTTTAATGATGATGGTTTACTTATAGAAGGAAAAGTTACATCTATTGATGGTGTTGAAAACGTAAACAAGTTTATAACTAATAAGCTAACACTTGAAGAGGTTTCTAAGTTAGATTATAAAACTAGTATAAGAGAGGCAAACTTTATAGGAAATTCTTTAGCAACAAACTTAATAGAGCTTGGTGCGTTAAGGATTATTACAAATATAAGATAAATCTTCACTTAAAATTCACAAGAAATTCATTTTTAATTCACACATGATTTTAAGATTTGAGTATATAATAAAGTTATGAAAGTTAAGGAATTGAAAAAAGATTCTTTCAAAGTTAGCCTATAAGGATTATAGGACTCTTCTAAAGGATATAGAACTAACTTTAAAGGAATCTAACCATCTTTTTAATCTGGAAACTGTTAATCAAAATTTCCCTCCCATTCGTGGGGGGGATTTTTTTTGCTTAAATTATAAAAAGAAGTATAAATCAACAGGAGATTTATAGTATCTTATTCTTCTTCAATAAATTTTTACTTTAATATATTTATTATTAGCTTAACAAATTCATTTTTTTACTATATGTTATTATTTATACTTAAACAAAATCCGTCTGAGAAAATTAATGAAGCATAAATATTGAAATAGCTTCTTCCTTTTTCATAACTACTTTTATCTTTACTTAATACAATATTTTTTCAACAAATCATACTATCAGCAAAAATATACCCAGCTTCTAATCTTTGACCTCTTACAAAGTCTGTTGCATTCATTTCTTTACTACCAGATAATTGAACTTTTGTAATTAAAAGTAGTCCATCTCCTGTAGCAACCACAATACCTTGTTTATTTATTTCAACAACCTGACCTGCTTTATAACCACTACTATTAGAGGAGCCTGAAATAACATTACATTGAGTTATTTTTAAATTTGTATCATTGAAGATTGTATAAATAGAAGGCCATTCATTAAAAGCTCTTGAGAGATTATAGATTTCCTCTGCTGATTTATACCATTTTATTTCTCCATCAATTTTATTAATTATTGGAGCTAATGTAGCTTTTGAATTATCTTGTTTAATTGGTTCAATAGATTTATTAATAAATTGGGGAATAGTTTCGATAAGTAAATCTGCACCTAAAACAGATAACTTTTTACTAAGAGTATCTGTAGTATCATCAATTTTTATTTCTAGGATACGTTTTAATAAAATATCTCCTGTATCCATACCTGCATCCATTAACATTGTGGTTACGCCTGTTTCTTTTTCTCCATTCGCAATAGCCCATTGAATAGGTGCTGCCCCTCTATATTTTTCTAATAAAGATGCATGAACATTTATACAAGCATATTTAGGTATATCAAGTATTTCTTGAGGAAGAATTTTTCCATAAGCTACAACTATTATTAGGTCTAAATCTAAACTTTTTAAATGGTCTAGAACTTCTTGATTTTTACGAATTTTATTTGGCTGAAAAACAGGTATTTCATTTTTTAAAGCAAATTCTTTGACAGGAGGTGCTGTAAGAATTTGTTTTCTACCAACTGGTTTATCTGGTTGAGTATAAACAGCCTTAATATTAAATTTAAAATCAGCTTTTATCAAAGCATTAAGACAAGGTACAGCAAATTCAGGAGTACCCATAAAAACAACATTTAACTTCAAAACTATCTCACTTGTAAAATCTATCAATAATATTAAAACTAATAACTATATTTAAATTATTAGTCATTTAAATCAATTTAACTTAATTTCTAAAATATTATAACACTCTTAAAATATAACTATATCTTATTATCTAGAGCAACAGGAATAACTTTGTTTTCATCAAGACGTTTTTTATAATCACTAATTTCATTACTTACCTTCTCTTCTAAGTTTTTCCAAGCTTTACTTGCTGAAAGCCTTATAAGATTATTATCAGGATTTTTTATTGTTGAACTGTTACGATTATATTTATCACTTTCTTTATGACCTGAGGCTGTTGAAAATAACATAACTCCATTTAAAATATCTATTGCATAGACTTCTATATTAGTAAAAGACTCCCAAGTTCTTGCTCCTGTTATTTGGTCTATTGGTGTTATTATTGCTTCATTATTTTCTTGAGGATATTGATAGTTTTCACTCAGTACTAAAACAGAAGCAACTTGAAATCTTGAACCCAAAGCTCTTATTTCCTCTATACCTGCTCCCCTTGCAATCAAATTTGATGAAATTTCTATTACTTGACCTACATTTGGATTTGATTTTATCTTATTTATAAAACTATCAAAGTTATTTCTTCTATCACTTTGATTTAAAACATTTGAATCATCATAATATCTTAGCACTCCTATTTTTAAAGGAAATACTGGCTTTGTTGTTCTTATTAACATTCCTGCTAACTTTTTCTCAGCATCTGCCAATGATGCATCAGGCAAGACTCCTGCTCTTAAACTACTTAAATCTCTCGAAAGATTAGCACTTGGAGTTGAAGCAGGATAAGCAGGGTAGGCTGAATATGGTGGTGTTGGTGTTGATGTTACATAAGTATCCAAAGGAGTTGAACTAGGGCTAACAGTTGGAGCAGGACATGATATTAATAAAAATGGTAAAAATAGTACAAAAATCTTTTTCATAATTGAGGGCTCCCTAAATTTTATGTGTTAATTTATAGACGTAAAGAATAAAAAAAAGTTCCATAAAAATTACTATTAATAAAATAAAAAATTACAAAAAAGTAAATATGATATAATATATTTCATATAAATTTATAAAAAATAATTATGACAAAAGAAATTTTAATACCAATACCAGATTTTGACTTTGATCTTACAGAAGTCTCTATACCTTGGAAATACTTTAGAGATAATGGCTTTAATGTAACTTTTAGTACTGAAAATGCTAATATAGGAAAAACAGACACTTTATTAATTAGTGGTGTTTTATTTGGTCAACTTGGGGCTAAAAAAGAATCTATAGAAACTTATTATAAGCTAGAAAAAGAACCTGAGTTTTTAAATCCAATAAAATACAGTGACATTATTCCAGAAAAATATGATCTAATTTTATTAGCTGGTGGTCATGCAAAAGGAATGAGGCAATATTTAGAAAGTAAAATATTACAAGAAAAGGTCTTGGAATTTTTTAATAGAAAAAAAATAATAGGCTCTATATGTCATGGTCCAATAGTATTATCTAGAACTATAAACCCAGAAAATAATAAAAGTATTATATATGGTAAAAAATTAACTGCTTTAACTAAGCAATTAGAAATGACAGCATATTTTTTAACTTTTTGGTTAAGAGGTGATTATTATAGAACTTATCCAGAATACGTACAAGATGAGATTTCTAGAAATTTATCAAATAAAGATAATTTTAAAATAGGAGATAGTATGTGGAAACCTTTTTATGTAGAAGATGAGAACCTTATAACATCAAGATGGCCAAATGATGTTGATTTATTTTCTAAAAAACTTATTGAAAAATTACAAATTAATTAGAGTTTTTATAGTCTATTTATTATAATTAACTAACGATATATACTAACAATTAATTGGTTTGCATTTTTTTAATATGAAATTTTAAAGTAAGTAATGACTTAAGTTTAGATTCATATTTATATAGTATTGTTAAAAGTTCATAATATTTTCTTTAAATTCTGAGAAAGTTCTATAGAAAGTAGAATTTATTAGCTCTTTATAAACTTCCAAAAGCCGTTCATTAATATTAAGATTAGGAGAGTATGGAGGTAAAAATATTTGTTCTATTTTAGATGTTTTAAGCCATTCTTCTAGGATTTTATTTTTATAATATCAGAGCATTATCACAAATGACATAAATTTTAGTTTTATTAGATTTCTTAACTCAAGTTCTTTATATAGCTCAATTGTACTTTGCATATTTATTGTAGGACTTTCTATTGCTATTATATCTGTTACATCATTAGCATTTAACAAACCATTTATGTTTAATCTTTGCCTACCACTTACTGCTTTTATTTCTTTTTCTTCACCTTCAATATCCAACCATAACTACTCTTTGTATTATGTTGAGGATGAACTGCATCTGCAAAATAAATTGATTCTGTTTCTGGTAAATTAGTATTTAAAAATTCAAAATTTCTATAAATTCTAGTTGCTTAACTACATCATAATTAAGGTTCTAGCTTTGTTTTCTTATAACTAAAACCTAATTTGTGTAACAAAGGAACTAGACCTTCTGGTGTGTAAATTACATTAAATTCTTGCTCTATATAATCACAAATTGAACGACTTGTTGATGTAAATTTGTTGACAATTCTAATTTCAATAAATATTTTTGTTCTACTTAATTTACCTGTATTTATATGATAATTACTAGATAAGTATTTATCTAAACCTAATGATACATAACTATTCATATATCTTCTAACTGTTGATATATCTATTCCCAAATATCTTGAAACAAACTCAAATGATAAACCATCATTTAACATTAAAATTGATGTTATTTTTACATAGTCTTTTTTATACTTCTCATTTCTTTGAAGTTCTCTCAGAAGTTCTATTTCTTCTAATGATAAATTTAATTTCTCTAACATACATTCACAATATATCTTTTTTAGCTATTTGACAAATATTTTTATTCTTTTATTGCAAACTAATTAATTGCAAGTATAATATATATACTAAGTAACTAAAAATACAGAAAAGAGAATCTAAATGTCGAAGCATATTTTATTATTTAATACTAATAAAGTTGAATTAAAGGAAGGTAATCAAGTTTTAGGAAGAAGTCCTGAAAATGCAATATCAATACCTGAACCTTCACTTTCTTCTAGACATTTACTTGTTTCAAACTTTAAAGAACATATAGAAATTATGGATCTTAATAGTAGTAATGGAACATTTATTAATGGAAATAGAATCCCACCACTTATCTCTGTAAGAGTTTCTAATGGCGATAAAATGTTGTTAGGTAAACTTAATATGGAGTATAGGCAAGAAAAAAACATACAAGAAAATAGAATTCCATCTATGCCAAATATTCCACAAGATTTAGCTAATATGAGTGTTAGAAAAGACGTTACAGTATTTGCAAAATTTGATCCTAAACAATTTATGAATCTATCAGAAACAGCCGTAAAAGAGCAAAAAGATTTAGCATTAGTCCAACAAACAACTAAAAGACTAGGTTTCTTATATTCATTTGGACAAAAAATAGGATCAATGCTTGATATAAGAGAGTTGTTTCATCATATTATCAAAGAAATATTTGAATTATTCATTGAAGCAGACAGAGCCTTAGTATTTCTAATGAAAGATGGTGAAATGAAGCCTGAAATTTTTATGAAAAATGGAAAAGAGTATCCAATAGAAGAGGCTACTTACTCTAAAACAATAGTATCAATGGCAACAGAAGAAAAACATGGTTTTATTGCTTCAGATCTCGGAAGTGGACAAGATATTGATACATCAAAATCAATAGTAATGCTTAACCTTCAATGTACAATGATTGTTCCTTTTATAGTAGATAATGAATTATATGGTTTACTTCAACTTGATTCTACTAAAAAAATAAATGCTTTTACAGAAGAAGACTTAAAAATGCTTTCAGGTATTAGTAATCAAGTTGCTATAAATATTAAAAATAAGCTTCTGATTGATGAAATGAATAATCAAGCTAAAGTTAAAAACTCACTTGAAAGATATTTAGGCCCTAAGATGGTTAATCACTTAATTGATAATAAAATAAATCTTGATCAAAAAGGTGAAGAAAGATTTGTATCTGTTCTTTTCTCTGATATTAGAGGATTTACTAATATGTCTGAGAAATTAAAACCAACACAGATAATTGAAATTCTTACTATTTACTTTAGTAAAATGACAGATATTATATTTCATTATGACGGATTCATAGATAAATTTATTGGTGATGCAATATTTAGTATTTTTGGTATACCTTTATATCAAGATAATCACACAGATTGTGCTGTTCAGTCAGCTATAGCAATGCAAAAAGAGCTTATAAAAATCAATAATGAAATTTTTGAACCTATGGGAATAAAAGTAAATGTTGGTATAGGAATAAATACAGGAAATGTTGTTTATGGGAATATTGCATCAATGGAAAGACCTGAAGTAACTGTTTTAGGGGATACAGTAAATGTTTCGTCTAGATTATGCTCACTTGCAGGAGGTGGTGAAATATTCATTTCAGAAGGTGTAAAAAAGCATTTAAGAGAAAGCTATAATTTAGAGCATTTAGGTGCTAAAAGTTTAAAGGGGAAAGATACACAGGTTACAGTTTATTCAGTGAAGTTTTAGATTTTTTAAGAGTCTAATACAATTGTATAGCTTAAATTAGTAAATATTGTATGTTCTAGAGTATTAGGATTTAAAAAACCAGTTAAATATCTTTTTTGATAAAATAAATCTAATGATAAATTATCTAATAACTTAATATTAAATCCTGATTGAAGTCTATTTTCACTAAAACCTTTATCTTGTAATATAAATAATTCATTATTTAATACTAGCTTTAAATTTTTTATTATTTTATATTCTAAACCTCCTCTAAAACGTGTTCTCCAAGACTCCTCTGTATTACCATTTTTAGCTCTTGTTTCATATCTTTTTTCTAATCTAAATCGAGATTCCCAAACTAAATCCTTAAATATATTTGTTTTATTTAAAAATTGAAAAGCAAATACATTATTAATATTATTTTCTCTTTGATTTGTAAGTATATATATTAAGCTATAAATATTATTTTCTTGTTTATAATGACCAAAAAATCTTGTCTGCAAACCTTGAAAAACTTGCGAGTTTTGGTTTAATCTTATTTGTTGATCAAGCTGAAAACTCAAGGGTCTTTTTGATGACTCTATATTAAAACCTGTTCTTGTCCAAGTAACAAAGTCATCTTTAGTTTCTCCATAAGAGTTTTTAATAAGTATTAGTAAAAATAATCCTATAAAATAATCCTATAAAATATTTCAATATCAAATAAATCCTATTAAAATTTTTCTATATAATATTGTTATAGTTACAAAATTAGGCATTAGCTAATTTTATAAATTAAATTTTATTTAATTTTAAGGATTTATAAGCTCTTTACTAAGAAGATATTCATATATTTCATTAACACATTCTTCTATATTTTTACTTTCAGTATTTATAACTAATTCTGGATTAGATGGTATTTCATAAGGAGAGTCTATACCTGTAAATTGTTTTAACTCCCCACTTCTAGCTTTTTTATAAAGACCTTTTATATCTCTTTTTTCACAATGCTCTAAACTACAATTAACAAAAATTTCAATAAATTCTCCATCTTTTACTAACTTACGTACAATATTTCTATCTGATTGAAAAGGAGAAATAAATGCAACTAAAGTAACGAGCCCAGCATCAACAAATAGTTTTGATACTTCACCTATTCTTCTAATATTTTCCGTTCTCTCAGAATCACTAAAACCAAGGTCTTTATTTAAACCTTTTCTTATATTATCACCATCTAGAATATATGTTTTTATATTATTATTAAATAACTTTATTTCTAAATTTGTTGATAAAGTAGATTTTCCTGAACCACTCAAGCCAGTAAACCATAAAATAAATGATTTATGTTTATTTTGTTCATTTCTTTCTTCTTTACTAATTAATTGCATAGTATTTTATAATCTTTCAATATTAAAAAAATAATTTTGATAATAGTATAACAGTAATATTTAAGTTATCTTTTTATAAATAACTAAATTAATCAAGTTATGAGTTAATATTTATATATTAGTTAATAATATGTAATAGAGATTATATGTGTATACAAGAAAAAGAGATAATTATAGTAGATGATGAGCCTATAAGTGCATTATTATTAAAAAGACATTTAATTGATGAAGGATATAATGTTACATACTATAACTCTCCATTAAAAGCTATCGAAATTTTAAAAAATAAGTTTATACCTTTAGTAATATCAGATATAAATATGCCTGATATGGGTGGTTTAGCTTTTTTAAGATGGATAAATGAAAATACTCCAAAAACAGATGTTATTTTTATTACAGCTTATTCAACACCTGAAATAAAAAATTCTTCTTTACAACGAGGGATTGCACAATTTTTTGAAAAACCTTTAGATTTTAAAAAAATAACTGAATATATAAGTTCTAAGTTTCAATCAAATAAATTTGAAGGTGAAATAAAGGATATAAACCTAACTGAATTTATAAAAATGTTATTAATTTCTAATAAGAAAAGACGAATAATAATAAAAGATACTGATAATCAAGAAGCAACAATATATATTCATGAAGGTAAAATAGTAGAAGCAATTTATAAAGATTTAAAAGGAGAAGAAGCTCTAAATAAAATAATTTTATTAAATAATGCAAACTTTCATGATGAAGAATGGGAGCAACCTGAAAATTTTTCAATGAGTAAAGGTCAAGAAACTTTATCTATTAATCCATCAAATACATTAAAAAATAGAACTTCTAATCTATATGATCCTAATAATCCTGCTATATTAAAATTAAAATCTAATAAAAAAATTCTTATTGTTGATAATGATAAACCAACAAGGTTAATTATAGAAAAGTATTTTAATCAACATGGTTATAATTCAGTATCAAAAGAAAATTCTAATCAGGCTATAAATGCATTAACTCAAGAACATTTTGATCTAATTTTAATAGATATAAATATGCCAGATATAAATGGGATAGATTTTTTATTATGGGTAAAAAACAATTTTTCAAGAACTAAAGTTATTTTAATGACTACACCTAATAATACTTTGATAAATCCTCATGGGGCATTAGCTTGTTTAGAGAAACCAATAAATTTAATTGATTTAGATAAGTTTATTGTAAGTCAACTTATAGAAGGAAGATTTTCAGGTTATTTAAGAGATATTTCTTTATTAGACTATATAAAAATACTTATATTAGACTCTCAAACTAAAAAGATCAGAGTAAATGATGTAATTATAAAAAAGTTTGGGACTATCTATATAAAAGATGGTGAAATAATATCTTCAGATTATGATGGATTATATGGGGAAGATGCCTTTTATAAAATATTAAAGATGGAATATGGTATTTTTAATGATTTAGAATGGTCAGAACCATCAGAAAATAATATTAAAACAAGCACTGAAAAAATAATGATTGAAGCTGAAACTATTAACATAGAAGAGAATTTATTAAGAAAGAATAGATTTAGGGAAAATAGAGATAATAATTTAAAAAATATACTTCAGTTAGATTCTAAAAAGTTTGATAGTATTGAAAATATAGATGATGAAAAATTAGGTGTTTTTGGCTTATATATAGGTAAATCAACAAAACATAATGTTATAGAAACAATGAAGAAATATAGTAGTGTTGATGGTAAATCTCAAATAATGAATCAACTTATATCTTATGAAGATATATCATTAAGAATCTTATTTAATGAAAAAGGTCTAATAGATGAATTTAATTTTGGAGAGCATTTTAAAGGTTTAACATACTCAGGATTAGCTATAGGAGATACTCTTCAGAGAGCTATAGAAATATATGGAAAACCTATAACTGTTACAATTAAGGGTGCTGTATGGAAACAACTAGCTTGTTTTAGCAAGGGTGGTAATATTATAACCTCTATTAGATTAAGGCGTGAAAATTTCTTTGAAAATATAGCTACACATGAAATTAAACTCTCTACAACAGAAAGAAAAGCTTTAGATTCTACAAAAAATAGTCTTCAAATACCTGAATTTATAAGTTTAGATTATACAATTTATAAAGATAATGTTATGGGTGTATTTTTAGGGAAATCTGATAAAGAACAAGTAAAAGCTATTATGAGTAGGTATAGTAAATCTTTTAATAAATTTATGTCAGACTCGACCAGATTTATATATGATGATATAAACGCTAATATTATTTTTAATGCAAATGGAGTAGTTAGAGAAATAAGCTTAGGTAAGAATTATAAAGGGAAAACATCTAAAGGGTTAAGTATAGGTGATAGTGTTGATGATGCTGTAGCACTATATGGTGCTCCAAGTCTTGAAAGCAATGAAAATATATTATTATGGGAAAATTTTTCAATATTTTCCGAAAATGCAAAAACGGTTGATATTATAAAAATATTTCTCTAATAAATAATATAATTAACTCTAGATTAATGTTCATTAGTAATTTTTATAAGTGAAAAATCTTGAACTTTTTTATAACCAATTTTTTTGTATATTACGTTTGAATTAGGGTTATTTTTATCAGCAAAGAGAGTAGAATACTTAAAACCATCGTTTAAGATAGCTTTACTTATTTCATATACTATACTAGTTCCATAACCTTTTTTTCTAAAAAGTTTCGGAGTATATACATAACTTATTGTAGAAGTATTTTTTGTTTTTCTTACTATACCAGCTATAGAACTTATTTCTCTATCTTTCCAAACATATAAAGTTCCTTCTTTTAACATTTTATCAAAAGTTTTTTCCGAAAAAATAGGATCTTTTTCATTAAAACAATCATAAAGAAAACCATCTAAAAAAGATATAACTGTTTCTTTATCAGATTCCTTAACTTTTCTAATATAACCATTGGAAATTTTAATTTCAAGTAAATTTTCAAGACTATATAATATAGTTCTCATAGAAATATCTGAATTTTTATAATAATTATCTTTAAAGTATTCTATTAAGCTATTTTTGCCAAAAATACTTGATATTTCTATTTTATTTAACTTTATAAACTCTAGAAATGTATCTATGCATAATTTATTTCCTGTAAGCATTAATTCATTATTTCTTATTTTCATAGCCCATAGCATTAAATCATTATGTTTTATAGATAATAATAGTTCATTATCTTTTAGCTTATAATCTAATAACTTTAATAAAGTTCCTATAATTTTATTATTTATAACTTCTTCTTTTTCTAATAAAGTTAAGTTCTCATCTAAGAAATTTTTAACTTCAGTGTAAGTTTTTATTTGCATTCTTAATTGTATATTTTAATACTTAACTCTATCTATCTTTCCCATTCTTTCAGGTGGCCAAAAATTTATAAAAGCTTTACCAACTATATATTTTATAGGTAATGTGCCCCATACATGACTATCAGCACTATTATTTCTATTATCACCTAATACAAAAATAGAATCTTGAGGGACTTTTATAGGTTGCATATTATAAAATGGAGGTTCTTGGATATAATCTTCTTTTAAAGGTTTACCATCAATATAAACTAATCCATTTCTTACTTCTACAGTTTCATTTGGTAAACCTATTGTTCTTTTTATATAAGCTGTATGGTCAGGTAAACTTAGAAACCTTGTTATATCATTGATAATACCTTTCTTTTCTTTTTCAAGAAAAGGAGGATAAAATACAACAATATCACCTCTTTCTATTCCTGAAAACTTAGATATTTTTTCAATTATTAGCCTATCTTTTACTTTTAAGGTTGGTAGCATAGATTCAGAAGGAATATTTCTTGATTCTGCTATTGAAACTCTTGCTCCCATAGCAATTATTAAAGATAGTATTAATGTCTTAACTGTCTCTTGAAACTCTCTACTTTTCTTCATTTTAAATACCTAAATAAATTTTACTAAACATAAAGTTATTATACCAATTCAAATAGATTTTATAATAATAAAAAGCGGAGTACCTCAAAAAATTCAGACAAAAAATTATATGAAAAAAGTATATAAGAAATAAATGATAATTAGAGTATAATTAATCTATTCAATATTAAAAATATATAGGTAAAACTTAAATGAAAAAAATTTCCTTATCTATTTTATTAACTTTACTGTTAACATCTTGTGGAAATGTAGAGCAACAATTAAATAATTCAAGTCCACTAATTTCTCAACAAAATGTTACTTCTCTTTCAAATAAAAAAATGAGTAAGAACCAATTTACAGAAAAACTTGCTAGTAAGCTTCATGATATTTGGAGAGAACCTAGAAAAAAATCTGATGGTTCTTATGAGCCTAGATTAAAAGATACTAAAGATGAGAAATGGATAAAATCTCATAATAAACAACAAGTAGATATAGCTAATACTAATTATGAAAATTTACCTGAAGATTGGAAAAAAGAAAATAGAGAGTCAGCTTTAGTGGCGACAAACATTGTTTTTAAAGCGGTTGCTAATAAAACTAATATGGATTACAAATTTATTGAAGAATCAAGTGCATCAATTCATTCTGAGTGGTTAAAAAGGAATACTTGGGCAAAAGGTGGTGAACTTGATGTACCATACTCAAAACTTATAGAAGTTGAAAAAGCTAAGGATAGAAATATAATAAAGTTAGCTATAGCATTAAAAACTGTAGATGATGCTGAAATTTAGAACTTAATAATTTAAAAGACTCTTATAATAATATGAGAGTTTTTTGTTTATAAAATACATTTAAAAAATCGTTATATTACACATAATAGAACTTTTGAATGATATATTATACTTATTGAGATCAAATTTAATTGAAAGAGCATTATAATTGTTTTTACTTATCAATACTAAAACAAAAGAAAAAATACTTCTTGATAAGGAAATTTATATAGGAAATTTTACTAATTCTGATATAAAAATTCAATTTCCTTCAGATATAATGAGTTATTTATCCCCTATAAATAACTCCTTTCAAATACTAAAAAAAGTTGGAAACTTAGTAATAAATAATAAACCTGTTTTATCTAAAATTTTAGAAGATGGAGATCAAATAAATATAGGTTATGAAAGATATTTATTTTTAATTGAGGAAAGTGCAGAAAAATATAATACAAATGTATTAGCTCCTTATCTTTTTATAGAAGGTAACGAAGAGCAGGATGCTTTTATAAAGAGTTTAATCTCAATTAATACATTTTCTCAAAAAATAAGTTTGGTTTTAGATTATATTACATTATTAAATGCTATTACAGAGCTATCCATAAGTATATTAAATGTTGAAAAAGGATTCTTACTTTTATGTGAAACTAATTCTAATACTTATACTGTTAAATCAGCTATAAATCTCGAAAGAGAGTTAGAAAATAAAGAAAAGTTTGAAGAAACAATATGTAATAAAATATTATCATCATTTAAAAGTGAAAAGGTATTGATAATTGATAAACCATCATCTATAGATTTTAAATTTATTAATTCAATTATGGTAGGAGTTTTAAAAGCTAGAGATAATACTATTGGTTATTTATGTCTAATTAATAAAGATAAAAAACTTGGTGATTTTAATGAAAGAGATAAATATATTTTACAAACTTTATGCACTCAATCAGCAATATGTATAGACAATGCAAACTTATATGAAAAAGTAAAAAATGAAAGTGACTTAAGAAATAATTTACAAAGATATTTACCAAGAAATACAGTTTCTAAAATATTAGATAGTAAAATAAATTTATCTCTAGTTGGAGAATTACAAGATTGTAGTATTTTATTTGCTGATATTTGTGGATTTACTTCAATTTCAGAAAATATAAGTCCTCAAGAAACAGTAAAGCTTTTAAATGAATATTTAACAAATATGACTAAAGTTATTTTTTCATTTAATGGGAGTGTTGATAAATTTATTGGTGACGGGATTATGGCAGTTTTTGGCGCTCCTGTTAGTAACCCAAATCATTCATTAGAAGCTACATTAGCTGCTGTAGAAATGAAAAACGAAATTGAAAATCTAAAGAAAAAATTTATTGAAGATTTTGGTATAAAAGATTTTAATATAAGAATAGCAATTAATAGTGGACAAGCTATTTATGGAAATGTAGGTTCTCCTCAAAGAATGGACTTTACTGTTATAGGAGATAGTGTAAATATAGCCTCAAGAATGGAAAAGATAGCACCTGAAGGTGGTATCTTAATTAGTAAAAGTACTTATGATAAGGTAAGAGAATATATTAATGTTAAAGAGTGGGAACCTATTAATATTAAAGGAAAAAAAGAAGCAGTAAAAGTTTATGAAGTGATTGAACTTGAAAAAGTTTCAACAGATAATAAAGAGAATACAGTTAGGATGTTTGCTAGGGTACAAGCAAAGACTTTTGTTTCTATTATGAGGGGCACATTTAGAACTAATGGTTTAATAAAAGATATAAGTCTTGGTGGTTTATCAATTGGTACAGTTGGAAACTATAATCCAGATGAAATAATACTAATGACTTTTAAACTTAGTAATAATGCTACATTTAGAAATATAAGAGGTATTGTAAAACACGTTGAAAAATCAATGTTTGAAGCCATAACTATGGGGGTTGAATTTATTGACTTTCCAAAAGATAAAGCCAAAGAATTAATAGAGTATATAGAATCAGAAATAAATAAGAGATGATTTAACAATAAATTAATAAAGTCAACATAAATAAGTAACACAAAGCCTTTATATTATATAAAATAAAGAAGTTTTTATTATAGAAAGGAATTTTTAATGAAAAAGTTTGCAGTATTATTTTCTTTATTTTTATTTGGTTGTACTAACCCAACTAATCAAAGTACAAATTCTGGAAATACAACAGGAAATACGACAACAGGTAGTGCAGTTAGTTTTGCAACTGTAAAAACGATAATAGACTCAAGATGTGCATCATGTCATTCTATGAAATCAGGTAAGATTTCAGGTGGTATTTCATTTGATACAAATGATACTATTGTTTCAAGAGCACGACAATTAAACAGAGAAGTTCAAGGTGGAGATATGCCACCACAAAATAGTACTAGTATGACTACAGAAGAAAGGAATTTAATAAATACTTGGGTTAGTCAAGGAGCAAGTACTAACTAATCTAAAAAATTTAAATTTATATAATAAGAGAACCAATTAATTGCTAATTGGTTCTCAAAACTCTTTTAATGGTGATTACTTAATAATTATTTCTAAATCACCAGTTGTAGGTGAATTTGTAATACCTTGATTATTATTTATTGTACTTGGTACTTGTTCTGTACTTGGGTTTGTTCTATCAAGTTTTTGGTTTGCAACATTATCTGGACCATTATTATTAGAATTGTTATTATTGTTGTTGTTAGCAACATCATCTGAAGAATTAACATCTCTATTTTGATTTAATATTTGATCTGTTCCTAAATTTAAAACTTGGAATTGACCTCCATTAAATGTTAAAAATTGTCCTTCTAAAACTTGTTGTGGATTACCAGTTAAATCACCATTTTGGTCATATGAAGGATAAACATCCATACTCCCTTCAACTAAACCTCCACTAAATTGATTTGAGTTTGAATCAGATATCTTGTAATTTTGAGAGTTTGAGGCAAACATATTATTTTTACTTGATGTTTTTTCAACATCTCCATACTCTACAAAACCTTCTGTTCCTGTAATTGCTGCAACTGCTGTTGGTGAGTATATCCTATAACCAGCAGATCTTTTTGTTACTTTAAACCAAATTTTTCCAGAATCTACTTTAACTGCTCTAATACTTTTATCTAGAACAGTCATTGATGTTCTGCCACCAATTCTAGTTATTGTTCCATCTGGGTATTTTATTTCAACTTTTGATAAAGAACCTGTTCTAATTGATGTTCCTGGTCTTAAAAGCTGATTTAATCTACCTGGTCTCCAGTCACTTGAGCTATATTTTAATTCAACATTATTTTTTAATTCTGTAATTGTTGCTAAACGTAAATCAGTTTGACTAATAGCACTTAAAGAACCAGATGATAAAAATATAATACCTAAAGCAATACTAACTTTTTTAAACATTTTACTTTTCCCCTAAAAACTTAGGCTGTTATTATAACCGCCAATAATATTAACACCAAAATTAAATATCCCAAGATTCCTTTCTACTGCATTTGAGGATATTTGTGTATAATCTCCCCCTACCTGTAATGTTAACCAAGGATTTACTAAATATTGTGCATTAAGTGCTCCTGTGTATCTTATATCATCTGCTAATGATTTATTATCAAGATCTCTTAACCTTACTCTACCTGAGGCATTAAGAAAAAAATTATCAGTTACTGAATGTCTAAGACCTAAAAAGAATGTGTTATTTAATGAGCTAAAATCTTGTGCAGATGCATTTAATTTATCTATTTGATAACCTGCAAAAGCTATATCTTTATTAAAAGGATAATAATATGTTAAACCACCTAAATAAACCATATCAAGTGGTTTTCTTGAACTACTAAGTGAAACTAACTGTATAGGTTGTACACCTGCGTAAACATTTAATGTATTAAAAAACCATTGTGACAGTGTTAATGAACCTGCAAATGCCATAACATCAAATTCATTTCTTGTTATAAATTTATTTAATTGTCCTTGCACTCTAGCTAATAATTGAGTTTGACTAGGAGCTAGATATCTTGCTGTTCCTGTAACTGTGTAAGAATTAATAAAATCTCCACCAAAACCAACTATTTGAGCTATATTTGAATTATATTGTCCTCCAACATCACCTTCTATACGAAAGTCTATTTTATTCTCAGAATAAGCAGGTGAGCTAATAGCTAGAGTAGATACTATAGTAATTAATGTTTTATTTAGTAATTTTTGTCTATTCATTATATTTAGTTAATACCTGATAAAAATTTCAGCTGTTTTTTACATTTATTTAGCATTATAATCATTTTAATCCTTTTAGACAAGAATTATTTTTGGGTATTTCACAATATTATATATGATACCTAATAATTAATGATAAGTTATTTAATATCTTTGAGTTATGATCTTGGCAACATTCAACAACAAAGTTTAACATGAATAAGGAAATTTTATTTTTAAATATTATATGGAGAAATAGTATGGATATAGAAAAAGTAAAAAAAGATATTATAGAGCAAGTTAAAAATGCACAAAATAAAAGTGCTGATTATGTTCAAATATATTCAAACCCAGAAAAATCAAGTTCTGAGAATGAGTTTATATTCTTTATTAAGCCAGAAGTAACTTTAAAATCAGACACAATCAACTTTGATAAAGTTGTTGATTTAGCTTTTGATAAAATTAAAGAGTTTGGTTTAAATGTAAGTGATATTAAGGTTTTAGGAAATGAATATCTTAAAAAACATAATATTATTGCACAACATTATGGGGTAATTAATAAAATTGCAAGTAACCCATTATTAAATATGTCAGAATCAGCTAAAGAAAATTTAAAAGTATTTGCTGAGGTTGATAACCTTGAAAAAATAAATGTTTTAGGTGGAATTCAATTTTTAGAAAAATATCCATTCTTTAACGATATTTCACTTGATGTACTTTTACAAAATTTTTCACCTAAAAAACTTGCTGGTGGAACTTATGTAGTAAAGGTTAAAGTTGATACAGATACAGTTTATGTAATAAATGGTTTTCATCCTAGACAATTAAATCATTTTACAGCAGATGGAAGAAATATTGTTGTTATGACTGTTAATGGTGATTTATCATGGGCTGATGCTAGAGGTAAATTTATTGGTGCAACAAACCCTGAAACAGCAGACTCAGCTAGTTTAAGAGCTACTTTGCTTAAGAATCAATCATCATTTGGGATTCCAGAAGTTAGTCAAGGCTTAAATGGTTTTCATTTATCAGCAGGGCCTGTAGAAGGCTTAGTTGAACTTGTAAGATATAATAGTAATTTTGCAGAATCAAACGGAGCTAAAACTTATAAAGATTTTTCATTTGGACAAAAACTTTCTGATAATTTTTCAGATGAGCAAATTGCAAAAATATTAGATAATGCTAATCTTACTGTTGATGGTAAAACAGTTTCATCATTTGATCTAACAGAAGAAAAAAGTGCTAATGAAGCTATCGAATTATTAAAAAAAGCTTTTTAAAATAAATTTTATAGGTTTTTACTAAATAAAAAAAGATAAGTAAAAAAAGTATTGAAATTTATTAATCTTACTTCTTATTTTTTACTTATCTTTTTTTTATGTCTAATATTTTTTAAATACAAACATTAATCTTTTAAAATAGTCTCAAACATTTTAAAAGTTTGTCATTTGAGCTAAATAATTCCTTGTGTAAAAATTTAAGTGATAAAAGACAAAGAACTAAAGCACCAGTGAAAAATATATCATTATTATCACTCATTTATTTACACTACCAAATAATTAAAAAAATAAATCAAATCGTTTTAAATCATTTAGTAATTGTGAATAATTTTCAAAGATTATCCCATTTATTCCTAAATTATTTGCAGTTTGTATATTATTCTTTCTATCATCTATAAAGATAGTTTCTTGAGGTTCAAGATTAAGATCTTTAAGACAATGCTCATAAATTCTTGGATCTGGTTTAACAATACCTAATTTATATGAGAAAGTGATTACATCAAAATGTTTATTTAAATCAAGATCTTTCTCCATTCTAATAACTAATTCATGTAAATTATTAGACAATAAAGCTGTTTTATAATTTTCTTTTAGTTTCTTAACTAAGCTCCACATATCTTGGTTTTGATTATACCAAGAATCTAAGTCAAACTTTGCTAAATATTCAAGTGTTTTATAATCTAAATTCCTATCTAGAGCTTTAGAGACTAAATCCCAATAACCAACACCATTCACAGCACCACCATCATATAAATCTCTATATTTATAGTATGAGTCATGAAATTTTTCTTCTTCAACATTAAGAAGTTCTACCATTTTATTAATATCTTCTTGAGTTTGAGGAATACTTAGTACATTTCCATAGTCAAAAATAATTGCTTTTATATTCATTAAAAATATCTTTTAAATAAGTTCCAGTTTAAATTATAAAGATTATATTTTAACATTTATCAAAAGTTTAATGTATAGACAATTAAAATAAAAGTCAAAAAGTTTATTGGTAAAAAATAAATGATCTATATCAATTAAACATATATTACTAATCATACTTAGGTTTAAAAATATATGTTCTAATATATCTGTTAGGTATCCTAATTATTAATTTATATACCTTTAACCATCAATATTTGGAGTTAATAAATATGTTAAAATTTAAACAATCAAAAAATTTAAAACTTTTAATTACAAGTACAATTCTTTTATCAACATTTGTAGGTTTTTCAAATATACCATCAAATAGCATGACTGAATTAATAAATGAAACTGCTGAATTAACAGATCCACCTAGTGTTCCAGCACCAATAAATAGAAAAAGCTCTGCAAGAGTAAAAGTGGATTTAGAAGTTATTGAAAAAGTTGGAAAACTTTCTGATAACGTTGAATATACTTTCTGGACATTTGGAGGAACAGTTCCAGGTAAATTTATTCGTGTTAAAGAAGGAGATACAATTGATTTTACTTTAAAAAATCACCAAAATAATAAAATGCCTCATAATATTGATCTTCATGCTGTAACTGGACCAGGTGGAGGAGCAAAAGCCTCATTAATAGCCCCAGGTAAACAAATTACCTTTTCATTTAAGGCTTTAAATCCTGGTCTTTACATTTATCACTGTGCAGCAGCACCTGTACCAGTCCATGTTTCTAATGGTATGTATGGTTTAATTTTAGTTGAACCAAAAGAAGGTTTACCACCTGTAGATAAAGAGTTTTATGTAGTGCAAGGTGATTTCTATACAAAAGGTAAATTTGGAGAGGCTGGTTATCAAGAATTTGATCTTGAAAAAGGAATTAATGAAAATCCTACATATATTGTGTTTAATGGTGCAACTAATTCGCTTGTTGATAAAAATTCTCTTTTAACTAAAAAAGGTGAAACTGTTAGAATCTATTTCGGTAATGGTGGACCAAATATGATGAGTTCATTTCATGTTATTGGCGAAATATTTGATTTAGTATATCAAGAAGGTGGAACTGTTGCAACACAAAAAAATGTACAAACAACAGTTGTTCCTCCAGGTGGTTCTGCAATGGTAGATTTTAAAGTTGATGTACCTGGTTCATTTATTTTAGTTGACCATGCAATTTTTAGACCTTTTCATAAAGGTGCAATTGGTATTTTAAAAGTTGAGGGTGAGCCTGAACCAACAATATTTAATCCTCAAAAAGAGAGACCTTTTACTTCAGATACTAAAATGCAAACAGAACCAACTCTAAAAACTTTTGTACCACAAGTAAATAATGATTTAGGAAATAAAGAAGTAAAATTTGACTTAGGTAAACAAGTATTTGAAAAGAATTGTGCTACTTGCCATCAAACAACTGGACAAGGACTTTCAGGAGTTTTTCCTCCATTGGCTAAATCTGATTATCTTAAGAAAGAAAAGACCAAAGGAGTAGGAATAATACTTAATGGTCTTTCTGGAAAGATTAAAGTTAATGGTGTAAATTATCAAGGAGCTATGCCATCCCATGCTTTTTTAACTAATAAAGAAATAGCAGCAGTAGCTACTTATATAAATAATTCATGGGGAAATAGCAATGGTAATGTTTCAGAAGATTATGTAAAAAGTTTAAGGAAAAAATAAAGATGAGATTAATAGAGCTTAAAAATAATTTAGAAATGATTTCATTAACTACTTTAATTTTAAGCTCTATTTGTACTTTTTCTTATTCTCAAAATCAAATGGTATTAGTAAAGGGTGGTAATTTTTCTCCTCCTTATTCTATTACTAAAAAATTTATTGAGTACCATGTAAAGGATTTTTATATTGATAAAACTCCTGTAACTAAAAAAGAATATCTTGATTTTTTAATAAAGAATCCCAAATGGCAAAAGCAAAAAATAGCACAAATTTTTGCTGATGATAATTATTTATTAGATTGGGATGGTTTAAAACTAAAAACTGATAAATATAATGAGCCAGTTACCTATGTTTCTTGGTTTTCAGCAAAAGCCTATTGTAATTCAGTAAAAAAAAGATTACCAACAGATTTAGAATGGGAATTTGCATCTACTGATACTAGTATTTCTGACTATAGTTGGTACTGGAAGCCATTTACTGATAAGTTTGACTCAGTAGGCATGGACAAACCAAATAATAAAGGAATTAATAATTTTCATAATCTTATATGGGAGTGGACTTATGATTTTAATAATTCAGTTATAAATAATGATAGTAGAGAAACAACTGGTGATATTCAAAAAGCAGAGGCTTTTTGTGGAAATACAGGTAACTTTAAGGATAATAAAGATTATCCTGCATTTGCTAGATACTCTTTTAGAGGTACATTAACTGCTGGAACAACAGTAAAAAGTCTTGGTTTTAGGTGTGCAAAAAATTAATTTTAAATAAGGAAACTATATGAAAAAAAAATATTATTCATTTATATTGAGTACTATGGTTCTGATAAATATTAACAAACCTGTATTTGCAGATGAGCATCATCACCATCATCATGAAGAAATCTCAGGCTCAAAAATTAGTAACAAGTCAATTTATCTTTTAGATTCAAAATGGAAAGATCAGAATAATAAAAGCCTACAACTTAAAGATTTTGCAGGGAAACCTGTAATTATTTCAATGCTTTATACAAGTTGTACAAAATCATGCCCTATAATTATGGAATATATAAAAGATTTTTATAATTCATTATCAAAAAAAGAGAAAGAAAATGTAAGAGTTTTGATAATATCAATTGATCCAGAAAAAGACACTCCTAAAGTTTTAAAAACATTTGAAAAAAAACATAAATTAGATAAAAACTTCTTTTTATTAAGTGGTAATAAAGACTCTGTTTTAGAAATTGCTTCATTACTTGGTATTCGATATGTTAAAACTGATGAAGATTATTCTCATACAAATAAAATACTAGTTTTAAATAAAAAAGGTGAAATTATTCATCAAAATGAAGGTTTAACAGAAGATTTAAAAGAAACAAAAAAATATTTAGATAAAGCTTTTATGTAATAAAAACTACAAGATAAGAACTCAAAAGTAATGGTATAAGAAGAAAGAGTTATGAGTTTTAAGATTATATTATCTTTTTACTTTTTACTTATTACTTCTTCTCTTTTATTATACTCACTATGTTATAATAAAATGTCATGAATAAATTAACACAAAAAGATAGCTTTTGGGCTTTTATATTTTTATTGCCAAGTGTAGTAGGGATTTTAATATTTAATTTTATACCTACTATTACTTCTTTTTATCTTAGTTTTACAAAATGGAATTTACTTGGTACACCAAAATTTGTTGGTCTCAATAATTACTTAAGTTTAATTGAAGATCCTTTATTTTATAAAGTAATGGGACAAACATTATACTTTGTATTTGGAACAGTTTTTTTTGAAATAATAATCTCTCTTATGATTGCTTTAGGTTTAAATTCAATCTTAAATTTAAAAACAATTTTTAGAACAATATATTTCTTACCTGTTGTTAGTTCAATGGTTGCTGTAGCTATATTATGGAATTGGATTTTTGACCCTGCTTATGGCTTCTTAAATTATATTTTAAGTCTTTTTGGAATTAATCCTATATTTTGGTTATCAGATCCAACATGGGCTATGCCTTCTATGATTATGGTTTCTGTATGGAAAAACTTAGGATATAGTACAGTTTTATTTTTATCTGGATTACAGACATTACCCCAAGATTGTATAGAGGCTTCTAGTGTTGATGGAGCTAATGAAGTTCAAACTTTTTACAAAGTTATTTTACCTTTACTTAGTCCAACAATATTTTTAGTTTCAATAATGTCTTTTATAAATGCATTTCAAACCTTTGATTCTGTTTATATATTAACTGCTGGTGGTCCTCAAAATGCAACTAACTTAATGGTTTATTGGTTGTATAAAAACGCATTTGAGTTTTATAATATGGGTCGTGCTTCTGCTATTGCTTACGTATTATTTTTAATAATATTAACTATTACATTATTTCAGTGGTATTTTAGGAAAAAATGGGTACATTTCGAAAGTTAAATATAGCTACATATATACTACTTACTATAGGTTCTATAATGATGGTTTTACCATTTTTATTAATGGTAACTTTAGCATTAAGCCCTAGTGATAAAGTTTTAACATATCCACCTCTTTTATTTCCTAAAGATATTACAACTAAGAATTTTCAGGATGTAATGGAAGCAGGGAATTTTTTTAGGTATTTTATTAATAGTTTATTTATTTCTGCTCTTACTACTGCGGGACAAATGATAACTTGTTCAATGGCTGGTTATGCTTTTGCAAGATTTGATTTTAAATATAAAAATCAGATTTTTTTAGTTTTTTTAGCTACAATGATGATCCCTACACAAGTAAATCTTGTGCCTCTTTTTTCCTTAATGCAAAAACTAGGATGGGTTAATACATATTTTGCTTTAATTGTTCCTGGTTTATTTAGTGCTTTCGGTATTTTCCTTATGAGACAATATTTTTTAACTTTACCTAAAGAATTAGAAGATTCTGGAAAAATCGATGGTTGTTCTCAATGGGGGATATTCTGGAAAATATTTTTCCCTCTTGCTACACCTTCACTTGCAGCACTAGGAATATTTTCTTTTATTTCAACTTGGAATAGTTTTTTATGGCCTTTACTTGTAACAAACTCAGAAACTTTAAGAACCTTACCTGTTGGGTTAGCAGCATTTAAGAGTAGTTTTAGAGAGATTACTAATTGGAGTTTATTAATGGCTGGAACTTTAATTTCAGTAGTTCCAGCAATACTTGTATTTATCGCAGGTCAAAAACAGTTTATTTCTGGTATCACTTCTGGTTCAGTAAAGGGTTAGAATATAATTTTAATCTATTTAAATAATCTCTTTTCTTTAATATCATAGTAAAATGTTTTATAAAATTTATTTTTGGAATAGTATTTGATGAAAAAGTTTTTAGCTAGTATTGTTTTTATTACTTCATTTATTAGTATTAATAATCTGCAAGTTACAGCTAAAGATAATAAAAAAGAAGATACTCAAAATACTAAAGCTAACCTAGAAGTAAATTTTAATATAGCTCTACCATACTTTACTATATTGGATAAAAATCTAGAATCAAACACTCAAGTTGTTAATTTACATAATAAAGTGCGTGAGAGATTAAAAAATATAAGTAAATTTAAAGTAATTGAAATAGAAGATTCAATTAATAATATGAAGATTTTAACATCAGATCAAATAATACCAATAGGTCTAAAAACAGGAGCGGATCTAGTATTAACAGGTGTAATATCAAAAATGGGTGAAGATATTGTTTTTAATATGCGTTTATCAGAAACTGTAATTGGTAAGGTATTATTAGATAAGCAATATTTTTCAGAAAAAAATGATTTCTCAAATATTATTGAAAACATAGAAACAGATCTTACAGAATTTATAACCAATTTAAAAGATTATGATGTTGATATCTATAATTTAAACTCAGGAAACTCATTAATTAGGGTAAAGAGTATTCCGTCAGGAGCAAAAGTGGCATTAGATGGTGTAGAAATTGGTAAAACACCACTTTCACTTAAGAATATATCAGATAAGGAACATTTAATTGAAACGTGGTTGGAAAAAGATGGTATTATAAAGGATTTTAATCTTTTATCTGAGGATAATAAGTTATTTCAATTTAAATTTGATGATAAGTTATATACTGAAAGTATAATAGAGATTGATAATCTAAAAAGAAGTCCAGAAGGTTATAATTTTGAAATAGTAGCAAACCCAGATGATAAAGGTATTGGTAGAGAAAGACCTAAAGCTACAGATATTAAATATGATTTGAGAAGGTTTAAGATGGAAATTTTCACTGAGCCTCAGAACTTACAAGTTGTTTTAGATGATAAAGATATAGGTGCTTCACCAATTTCAATTGATAAAATCTTACCAGGTAAACATAATATAAAGTTAGCAAAAAAAAAGCTTATAGTATTTAAAAAGCTTATAGATTCTTCAAAAAATAAGATAACCGAATTAGATTTTAATATGTTTAAACTAGGTCGTCTTTTGGTATCTAGTACACCAAAACGAGCTGAAATTTTTGTAAATAATGAGAAATTAGGTGAAACACCAAAATCTGTTGACTTACCTTTTGGAGAACATGATATAGAAATAAGAAGAGATGGTTATAAAAATGAAACCTATAAAGTAAATATTGAAGAAGGAAAGACAAATGAATTAAATATAAATTTATCTTCTTTAAGAAATGTAGACACTAATATTTCTATTTTACCAACTGCTTCTGTAGATGATATATTAGGCATATCAGGGATGTTTTTATCATTAGGACAATATAACTCATCTGACAATAAACTAAAAGGATTAACATATTTATATGGAGGAGAAATTAACTATGGTTTTAGAAATATTTTTTCAATAGGGGAATATTTTAATTTTAGCACTCAAATAGGTGCTTTTTATAATAAACTCTCACCATTTACACTTAATATAGATTTTCCAAGTAATCAAGGCTTAGGTGGTAAAATACAATTTTTAAATCAAAGTGATACAATTCCTGTTTCTGCTGCTATTGGAGCTTTTTATAATTTTAATAATAGTGTTTCTAGGCAGTTAAATGGTTATTTAGCAATATCAAGAGATTTTAAATTTATTTCTGTTCATCTTGGTGTTCAAGCTCAACCTTTTAGGCTTAGTGCTGTAAATTTAAGTATAAACTACAATAGATTTTATAGAGTAAAGTTTGGAGCTTCTGTTTTAATAGATTTTGGACTTTTAGCTGACAAACCAAATGAGTATATAACTCCTCTTTTTGGTTTAACTGCTGGTTACAATTTCTTTTAAAAATTTTAATTTTGTGAGTTTTCTTGAGAAATAATTTCTTCAAATAATGTTTTTATTTTATTTGCAGTAGTTTCCCAGTTCAATTTATCTTTATACTCTTGGAACGAAGAAAATGCTAACTTTTTATATTCACTAGAATTTTTAAATAAACTTATAATATAATCTCCATAGTCTTTTTCATCTGCTTGTAATGAAAATAATTTACCATTTATATCATTAGTGACACAACTAGAAATACCTCCAACATTTGTTGATAAAGATGGTAAGGCAAAAGATGACGCTTCACAAAAAACAATTCCATAACATTCAGCTCTAGATGGAACTAATAAAAAATGGCTTTCTAAAAATAGTTCACTTAAAAAATTAATTCCATTTTGACTAGATTTGTCAATAAAACCTATATTTTTTACAAATTTTGGTAAACTAGAGTAATTATTCTTTATATCACTACCTACAATATTTAATTCTGTATCTAACCCTTTTTCATTTAAATATTGGGCTATTTTAATTACTAAGTTCCCTCCTTTACGCTCCCAATCTTTCCCAACAAATAATAATTTACATTTATCAAATTTTTTATCATCTATAACTTTGGAAATTTGTTTTAAGCCTCCATTAAAATTAAGATTTGCTCCAAATGGAATTACTTTTATTTTATCTTTTGATATTTCATAATCAATAAAAGCACTATTAGCTGCCCATTCAGAAGGAAAAATTAAAGCACTAGATTTATAAAAAGCGGTTTTCTCTGTTTCAAACCATAAATTTTTTATTTCTAAATCTAAATCTTTATATTTATTATAGAAAGATATAAGCTTTTTAGATGTTGAGTCTTCCCAACAAACTAAAGGAACTTTGTTTTCTAAAAATGCAACGGGTAAAGTTCCGTGACACATAATTAAATCTATTTGAATATTTTTAAGATATTTCTCTAACTTTAAAGAAGCATTTTTTAAAGTAACTGGATTGATATAGTGCCACATGGAGTTTTCACCTTTAAGTGGATTATTTTTTATAGAGATTATTATTTCTTCCCATATATAATCCATAGCATTAATATAAATAATATCAATGTTTTTTTTCTCTAAAGATTTACTCATATGATAAAGTATGCCAGACCAAGAATTAATGTTATTGGCATTTTGGTCTGTTATATAAGCAATTTTCATATATTTTCTAGTTTTGATAATAAATTTTTGTAGAATTATACTATAAAACTTATAAAAGCATGGTAAGTCTTATCTTAGTTTATCTGAAATAGATTGAGTTATAATAGTTCTTTAATATAAAGTACTATTTTTTAGAAAATCAATAAGCTTTTTGTCATTAACTAAGAAGTTAACTAATAAATCATATAATTTTATTACTTAATTTTAAGTTTGAAAAATTAGATTTATGTTACAATTACTTAAACCAATATAATATTTTTAGGTTTTAAACATTATGAAAAAGTATTTACCAATTCTTTTTACTTCTATAATACTTTATAGTTGTAGTTCTCCAAATATCGCAAATATAGATAATGAAACATCTTCTATTCTTTCAAAAGAAAAAAATTATATACCTATTGGAACTTCAATGTCAGAATGGGGAGGCGTAGCACAAATAGCTGCTACATATCAAGAGTTACTTGATATAAAGGGAAATAAGGATGGTATTTGGGAAAATGAAGATAAAGCTTCAGGTACAGTAACAGGAATTGGAACTACATTACCATTTAAACCTTGGTTTGAAAGAAAAGAGCAATCATTAAAAGCAATACTTACTTCTAAAAATGTTATAAGTGAAATAAGTAATTTTGTTGATTCACAAGAAAAATTATGGGGAAGAAAAACTTCTAATATAGGTAGTTCTGAAATTCAAGAATATAAATTATTTAATGCTCAAAAGGCTATATATCTTTCAAGGATGAATAGAAATCCAAAAGATGTAACAGAAGGTTTTATTAAAGCTAGTGGAACTGTTAATGATATTAGTATAGATGATAGGAATATTTTTTGGCAAAGGTTTAAACCTTTAAGCTCTCCAAATGGAAAAGTTGTTTTAATTTCACCTGGTTTTCAAGAAACAGGCAGAAACTTTTATGAGCAGATAAATAAATTAAATAAAGAAGGTTATGATGTAATTACTATGGATCATCAATGGGCTGGTTATACAAAAGGTGGTCAAGCTGGTGGTTTGGATAGAGGTTTTGGAGCTTCAAGAGATGTTGCTGTAATGGCTAGTTTTGCTTCTGAAATTTCAGATAAAGATTATTCATCTTATAAAAATCATGAAGTGATTTTATTTGGGAATAGTATGGGAGCAGGGCCCGGAGTTTTAGGTGCAATAACTCTTAATGACAATGGAAAAATAAAATTAAATGGTAAGCAAATGCCTATTGGAATGAAAGCTCTTTTACAATCTCCTTATTTAGCAACAACTGAAAGTGTTATAAACTCTGCAATTACAGTGTTTAGTAAAGTACCTTTTGCAAAGAGTTTACAACTTTATAGTTCTGGCTTACCAATACTTACACATGATAAAGTTGCAGCACAAAAAGGAACACAAGTTGCTTTACTTGAAGATATAAGAGCACAATTAAAAACTATGAGTTCAGGTGCAAAAGATATAAATTATATACTTGATATGATTAAATCTGGAGAGAAACCAAAAGGAAGTATTGTTATAGTTCATGGAAAAAATGACCCTTTAGCTTCTTCTGAAAAAAGTTCATGGTTAAATACTCAGATGCAAGGTAGAGCAAGAGTTCAAATAATTAATAGTGATAATCATGTTTTTGAACAAAGCCCAACAGAGCAAAACTATGCAATAAGTGCTATAAAGGGTTTGCTATAGTTTCATTAACAGAAAATTGTTTTAGAAAAAATGGATTTAGAAACAGAGATATCTGATATAGTTAATGAGCTTACTAATAAACATAATTGTCATACTATCATAGTTTATGGTTCTAGGGCTAATAATACACATAATGAAAATAGTGATATTGATTTAGCTTGTTTTATAGAAAGTGGTGAGTCATATACTGATTGCCGATTAAGAGATAATTTATATCTTGATGCTTGGATATATCCTGAAAATTATGTTCTTTCAGATGGAGAAAAACTTAAATTATTAAATGGTAAAGTATTAATTCAAAAAGAGAATTTTGGAGATAATATTTTAGCTATGGTAAATGATTTTTATAAAAAAGGGCCTCCAAAAATAAAAGAATCTGAATTTATACATGAAGTAACATGGTGTGAAAAAACTTTAAAAAGAGTATTAAAAGGAGATATTGAAGGAAATTATCGTAGATTACTATTAATCTCTGCACTTTTAGAATACTATTTTATGTTAAGTAATAAGTGGTATTTAGGGGCTAAAGCTAGTTTATTGTGGCTAAAACAATATGATATAGAAATGTATAATAAATTTGATTTACTTTTTGCTCATCCAGAAAATAATGAGAACTTGCAAGAAGTGGTAAATTTTATAACTCAGGTATTACCAAATAATAATGTAGGTAAAATAGTATAAAAAGTCTAAATTTTAAAAAACACTTAGTTTAATATAATTTAGACTTAATAAAAGTTGATTTGAGAAAAATAATTTATTGGAGCTATTTAAACTATTAATTCTTTTCTCATCACTTTCTATTTTAGAGCTATTTATTCTTAGGATAACCAAATAATCTTAATCTACTAATTCCACCGTCAGGAAATATTTTTATTCTAATATGAGTGAAGGTTTCATTTGACATTAAATCATCTTCAAAAATATGCTCTTTATCTGCTTGTAATTTAGTTTGTTGTAAAATTTCTTTCCATTCTATATCAGGAGATATTATATCAGAGTCAGGTGTATTAGGTTGATAAGAACCTTCTATTAAACAACTATCAGGGAAATTTCCTTTAAAGTGGTTGGTATCTACTATGATTTTTTGTATTTGTCCAGCTACTGCAAGTTTTACAATAGACCAATCAAAACCTGGTAAAATACGTTTTCTTTTTGTTTCCCATCCATCACCCATATTTTCTGCTTTACCTGGGTTAATCATATTATCTTTTGAACCAAAAAACATATCATTACAAATAACGACTCTACCACCATTAACAAGTGCAGCAAGATCCATTAATTCATTTTCTTTAAAACTTTTTTTAGAAACTTCTCCATAAACTTTAAGTCTTGCAACTCCACCATCTGGATATATATTTAATCTTAAATGTGTCCAATTTTTATCTTGATGATTTACTGCAAATAAATTTTGAGAACCAGGATTAAGAGGTGATTTTGCAAGTATTTCAGTCCATTCAACTTTTGTATTTAAGTCATTCACATCAATATCATTCTCTAGTCTACAAGCATCTATAGAAGCATAAGGCGGGTGATTACCTAAAAAATGATTAGTATCAATATCAACACCTTTTATAAATCCTTCAACACCAAGTTTTATAATACACCAATCATAGCCTTCAACTCTTTTTCTTCTGGACTCCCAACCGTCCATCCATTTACCTCTATCAGTGTATTTATCTACAATAAAAACACCTCTACCTGCCTTTAAAAGATTTTCTTTTTCAGCAAAAAACTCATCACTTGCTATAAGAGCTTTGCCACCAACTTTTTCAGATGCTAGATCTATTAAACCAGCAAAGGAAGCAGTTACTAAATTAACTGTTGACATAAATTACCTCATAATTAAATTTGATTTTAAATAAAAAAATCCTTGAATGAATAAATTTATTCATTCAAGGATTAAATTATATTATTTTTTAAGCAAATTGAGTATTGATTTCTTGCTCTGTTTTAAACTCAATTTCTACATTATCACTAAAATCAAATTCATATTGAAGAAATGTATTATATGCACTTCTAAAACCAGATCTAATAATTTTACCCATACTCTTTAGAGACAAATTAAAATGGTCTTCAAAGAACATAACAGAATCATTTGGTTCAGGTGAAATATAGATATAATCTAAGTTAGGATTATACTCCATTCTCTTATATAATCTTTCTGTAAATTCATACATTAATTCTTTAGGTAGATTTTTTTCTTCAAAAAAGTCTTTTACTTCACTAAGTACAGTTTCTTTTAAAATATGTTTTGATTTAGCCTCATTTATTTTACTTTCAACAAGCTGATAAATTGTTTGAACCATTATAGATGTTAATCCATAGTTTATAAGAGAACCATATTCAGGATTATAGTGATATGGTTGATGTGTATAAGAAGCAATTATTAAGTCTGCTCCTGCATCTTTAGCTATATGTGCAGATAAAGTATGTCTAACTTCTCCATCAAAGACATATACATTTTTTCCTCTAATATTTAATTTATATGGTCCAAATATTAAAGGTAATGACATTGAGCCAATAGCAGCATCTGCAATACTTACATCTGTTTCAAACGTAGCACTATGGCTTGTTTTTAACTCTCTTGGCCCAAGTATTATTCTATTTGGGTTATCAAGTTCTGTAGTAACAATGTAAAGTTCAGCAAGTAGTTTTTTAAAATCACTGGTTGGCATTGCCTTTGAAATATATTTACCTACATTAGTTGTATTAAAAAGACCATTAAGACCTAAAACAGTCTATGACTACTTCACATACTAAGTTGTTTATATTTTCTTGTTCTAAAAGTGAATTAAATGTTGAAACTATATTCACTATTTATATTATTTCCTGTATCATCAAAATACATTATAAGTCTTAAAGATGGTCCTTCTCTTTTATTACTTAGAGAACTGTATAAGTCGTCAGGACTATAGCCACCAGCCATAAGTGCAGCAATAAATGAACCTGCACTTCGAACCTACCTCATCTGCTTGACCGGCCTTTGGAGTAACACATCTCATCATCTTTTTTACTCCACCTAAGAAGAAAATCCAAATCTTTTTCCATAGCTAGCATTACACCAATATGAAAACACGCTGCTTTGTAAGCACCACCTGCTTGTAAAGCAATCTTTTTTGTGCCTTGTACTTTTTTTCTTGTTAGACGTTTCAGTTCTATCCATAGTTAAAATAATATACTTAAACAAAATTGGTTTGAAGAATTAATTAAGCAAAAATATTGGAAAGCTTTATTCTTTTCTCCATTACTTCTTCTTTTACTTCTTGCCAGTATATCTATAAAAGTGTTCAAACAAGTTTGTTTTTAAGTTAAATAAGTAAGTTACTTAAACATTAATCTTATTCGCTTTTCACTCATGATTTTCCACTTAATATTATTATGGTTGAAGTATCTAATGAGTTTCTTATTTATAAAAGATAATTAATTAACAGTTAATGAGTCGCTTTTGTTTTAGTGCCATAATTTGAACGTTTCAGATTTTCCGCTATTCATTTCCTTCAAAGTTGATATTAATGAGTTGTCACCCTGAAAATTCTGGTTTCTTGTTTACTGATTGTTTTGATTGGAGATTTTATTCCAGTTAAAAGTTATAATTTTCAGGCTTTGTACCTCTAAAAATAAGCATTGTGGGCAAAAATTTTACCTATTCCATTAGAGTCTAATAATACAGCAGTATTTTCATCAACTCCTATTGCTTTTAGTTTATCTTCTGTAGATAAACCGCTTTTTACTTCTCTTGTATAAGCAATTAATCGTCCTTGGCGATTTCTTTGATTAAAATGTGTATCTGTAATAATATCTTTTAATAATGGAATATTAAGAAAATCATTTTTTAATGTAATTCTATCAGTTAAAGGGTTCTTTAATACTTCTTTTGAGTCAACGGAAGCATTTTCAGCAGTATAAACAATCTCTCCAAGTATCGCTAAACCTGCACTTGTTCCTCCTATTGTGATTCTTTTTTCATTTACAAGATAATTTAAAGCTTCTTCTACTTTTGAGTTTTTCCAATAACTATAATATTTTGATTGATCTCCACCAGCTATAAATAAAGCTTCAGCATTTTTTATCTTTTCAAAAGTTTCAGGACAATTAGCTTTTTCCTCTGAGTCTATTATTAGTGTTTCAATTGAGTCTACTCCGCCAAGTTCAGAGTAAACATAAGGGTTATAACCGTCTGCTCCAGAGGATCTTATTACAACAAAGTCTCCACCACCAGAGTTTTTAATCATTTCCTTAAAAACTGGTCAACATCTTTACCGCCACCCATAAGTACCAAACCTGATTTAGTTTGTGTTGTAACATCGTCTTTATTACCGCATTAAAATAATTGTATTTATTAGAAGTTTTTATTTAATGAAAATGCATTTGCTGTTTGATTTTCAATGTTAGAAGATAAATCTTGACAGGCACTTATCAACAAAAGACTTACTAAGAATGATTTTTTATCATAAACATTTAAAACCTTATAAAATGTATAGAATAATATTTTATCATTATTTGAAACTAAATATTGAATATGTAAGATCATTATTTGATTATAGGACACAGCTAACTTATTAATTTTTTAAATAATTACTGTGTCCTACTTATTGGAATTTTATAATATTAGTAGGAATTTATTTATGACCAATCATTTTTCAGGTTTAACTGATTCATCATATTTTCAACTGTTATAAAATCTAACTTTATTGCGGCTTCTTTAATACGCATATTTTCTTTAAATGCTGTTTTTGCTACTTTTGCAGCATTATCATGACAATTACTGGATTAAGTGCAGTTACAAACATTAATAGGTTATTTAAGAATGTTTCAATATTTGATTTGTTGCTTCGATACCAATTTACTTTTATTGATCTCTCTCTCTTTACATTAAGTGACTCTAAGCATCAACAAGTAATCTTACAGAATTTAAAAAAATTAAATATAGTGCTGGTTTAAATACATTTAACTCAAGATTACCTGACATACCGCCAATATTAATAGCAACATCGTTTCCATTGCCAGGCACAAACCATTGTCCATTGCACTCAGTTAATCGGATTAACTTTACCAGGCATGGTGGAACTACCTGGTTCGTTTCAGGAATATAATCTCAAACCAAACCACAACGAGGACCTGATGCTGGCACCATCTTTACATCATTTGCTATTTTCATTAATGATGCTGCAAGGGTTTGCAATGCACCATACCGTACTAAAACATCATGAGGAAGCTAAGAAGCTTCAAATTTTATTTGGAGCAGTTACAAAAGGTAAACCTGTAATTTCTGCGACATTTTTTGCGACTGTTACAACAAATTGAGGATGTGTGTTTAATCCTGTTCCAATGTGGTTCCACCTAAAGCTAACTCATATAAATCTTTAAGAGCTAAGTTTATTCTCTCAAGTGCTTTATCTAATTGATGAACATAACCTGAAAACTCTTGCCTAGTGTTAGAGGAACCATCCATTAAATGTGTTCTACCAATTTTAATAATATCTTGAAAACCTTCTGATTTAGATTTTAATGTATTACGTAATTTTTTAACCATAGGAATTAAATGATTATTTAACTGTTCTGCTGCTGCAATATGCATAGCTGTTGGAAATGTGTCATTTGAAGATTGAGCTTTATTTACATCATCATTAGGGTGTATTGGTTTTTTAGAACCCATTTCTCCACCAGACATTTCAATTGCTCTATTTGAAATTACTTCATTGGCGTTCATATTGCTTTGTGTTCCACTTCCAGTTTGCCAAACAACTAAAGGAAAATGATCATCTAATTTACCTTCTATAACTTCATTTGCTGCTTTTACAATTAGATCTGCTTTTTCTGTTGAAATTGTTCCTAATTCTTTATTTGTTAAAGCTGCTGCTTTTTTTACTATTCCTAAAGATCTTATAACTTCACGAGGGAATCTATCTCCACCTATTTTAAAATTCATTAGAGAACGAGCAGTTTGAGCTCCATAATACATATTTGTAGGAACTTCTATTTCACCCATACTGTCTGTTTCTATTCTGTGACTCATTTTTATTTCCTTTCACAATATAAACATTTATATAAATTTATTGGCATTTGTATAATATCATAGATAATATTGAGTGTTAATAATAAATATAATATGAGTTTTATACAAGTAATTAATAGATATTTAGTTAATATTTTAGATATAAAGTTGTTTAAAGTATATAAATATACCCATAAAGAGAAAAATTCTCATAATTTCTGATATATAAGCCCATTTTTTATTTTCGAGTAATGCACCAAGATTTATTAAACCTAAAAATATAAAAAAAGTTATTATAAATTTTTCACTATTATTAAATCTAAAATTATGATCAAGAAAATAAGTTGCAATTGTTGTTATAGGAATAAACTGTAGTAAAACATATATATTTACCCATAATGGTGTTTTTGGATCATATTTTTGATATGTATCAGCACTAACATATGGTATTTCATAAGCATAATCTTTACTTTCTGGATTCCAACCTGGTTTCCTAAAAAAAACTTTTAATTTATTAAAACCTTTACTATTAGCAGATTTCTTAAATAGTTCAATCCAATAGTGAATATTTGCCCATATAGGATTAAAACTACTTAAAGGGACTACTGTACCATATACAACTTCTTCTGTTTCTTCTTGATATGTACCAAAAATTTTATCCCATATTATAAAGAAGCCTCCATAGTTTTTATCAATATAAATTGGGTTTTTCCCATGATGAACTCTATGATGAGAGGGTGTATTTAAGATTATTTCTAAGAAACCAATTCTATTAACAAATCTAGTATGAACCCAAAATTGATAGATTGTATCAATTTGATGACATGAAATAAACATTATAGGATTAAAACCTATTAAGGCTAAAGGTAAATAAAAAAACGAAGAAAAAACATTTTCAAAAGTTCCCTGTCTTAAAGCTACAGTTAAATTATATTCTTCACTTTGATGATGAGGTATATGAGAACCCCAAATAAAACTTATTTCATGACTTGCTCTATGGAACCAATAATATCCTAAATCAACTAAAATAAAACATAATACCCATGCTATAGGTGAATCAAGAGGGATATTAAATAAAGCAAATTTACTATAAATAAATATATAAGCCCCTATAACTAATATCTTTCCAAAAATCTCGAATACTTGTTGACTAATACCACAACTTAGATCATTAATAGAGTCATTTAAACGGTAATAATTTTTTTTAGTGATAAAGTTTAGTAATATTTCTATACCTATTAAAGTAAAGAAAAAAGGTACAGCCTTAGCAATAAGTTCTACTTTCATATAATTACCTTATTTAATATGCACTGTGTAAAACAATTATACCACTAAAGAAAAAATAAAAAATAAAACTTATGGATAAGATAAAAGCTAATAATTAATTGTAAAAAAATAGAATTAATATTATTGAATCAAATTTTTAGATATATACAATATTATAAGGATAACATAAGTAAAGAAGGTTTAAAAAAAACTTAAGAATTAGGTTCATAGTATAAATAATAATTCATGGTAAATATATCAAATAAACTTTTTGGGTCTAATTAATAGCTTTTAACATTAAATTTTGATTTTTCAATTTTTATTGAGTATATGTTATATTTTAACTTAATTATTTTATATAGGCTTATCTAAAATGACTGAAAATAATGATTATAGTTATCTAGTAGATATTATTAATTTAGTTTCTAGTGAAAATAATATTGAAGGAGAAAAACTAAGTATTAAATATGAAGGTGACTTTGCTTTAGATGAGTCTATAAAAACATTTAATACAAATTTTGTTTATACATTATTAAAAGATTTAAAATTTGATATTTCAGTTTCAGAAAAAAGTAAAATAAATAGTTCAACAGATAAAGATATTAAAGAAATTTTTAATAAGGAATTAGAAAAAGTTGATATAAATATTTCTTTCTTAAGTAAAAATCAGTTTTTAATTCCTAATACTGGTTATTGGATAAATATTAGTAATTGGGAACTAGGGAAAATACCTAAAACGTGGCTAGAATCTATAAATGACTACTTAGACGAAGTATGGGTAACAAGTAATTATCATAAAGAATCTTATATTGCATCAGGAGTTTATAAAGATAAAATTAAAGTTTTTAACTATGGAACTGATCCTTTAATTTTTAATCACAATGTTGATAAAACTGAACTAAAAACAAATAAAAAATTTAAGCTTCTATATAAAGGTGATTTAAGTTGGAAAACAGGTTTTGATATATTATTAAAATCTTATCTTGAAGAATTTACAATTGAAGAAGATATATCTTTAATAATAATATTAGATAATGAAAATTTTGATAAAAATCAAGCTGAAAAAATAAAAAAGGCTATAGAAGATACTAATAATCCTGAAATTATATTATACAATTCAATTTTAGATAAAAGCGACTTAGCTAAAATTTATAAATCAGTTGATTTTATAATTTCTCCTTATAGAACCGAAACAATGTGTCTTAATATAGTTGATTCTATGGCTTGTGGTACTCCGTGTATTATAAATGAAAATGGAGTTTCAAAGGATTATTGCAATATTCAAAATTCAATATTAGTAAAATCTGAGAAGAATTATAATTACAAAAAAAATATAAATAATATTGAAACTGTTGATTATCCTTACTGGCATGAAGTAAGCATAAACTCTCTTAGAAATAGCCTTAGAAGATCCTATGATATAAATGAAGAAGAATATAAAATATTATCAAAAAATGCTTCAAAAACAATTTTAGATAATTTTACTTATATAAAAACTAGTGAAAAAGTAAAACCTTATTTAATAGATTTAATAAATAAAAAAATTAAAAGAGAAGAACAACATCAAATAAATAATCACTTATTAATAGCTTTAAATAATTTTAGTTCAGGGAATTATGAAAATTCTACTATTGCTTTAAATAATGTAATAGAGTTAGAGCCTAATAATGAAAGTGCAAATTTCTATTTATCAAATGTAATGCTATTAAAAAAAGATTATAAGAAAGCTTTAGAATATAATCTTATAAGTTTTACTTCAAATCCAAATAATGAAGACTATAATAACTTAATGGGAATAATCTTATATAAGTTAGGTGATTATTTATTATCAGAAAAGTTATTTGAAAGAACTATAAAGTTATTCCCTGAGCATAGTGGTGCTATAGAGAGTTTAAAAGCTATAAAAGTTTTAAAAACAAGTAGTTTTACAAATACAGATATAGGTGAAGAAATAAGTCATAAAATTTTAGATTTAATTTCTATAAATGAAAATATTGGAAATACAACTTTAAGTGTTTGTATAATAGCTAAAAATGAAGAAAAAACTATATCAAAAGCAATTAAAAGTGTTAAAGATTTTGCAGATGAAGTAATTTTATTAGATACAGGCTCCACAGATAAAACTATTGAAATTGCACAAAAAGAAAATATAAAAGTCTTTAACTATAAATGGGATAATAGCTTTGCTAATGCTAGAAATGAGGTTTTAAAATATTCAAATATGGATTGGGTTTTAATGCTTGATGCAGATGAATATATTAATATTGAGCCTAGAGATTCTATAAAACCTCTATTAGAGAACTTAAATCGTAATAAAGTTTATCAAGTTAAGATAGTAAACTTTTTAGATAAAAATATTATCAGTGAAAAAATGGAGCATTATGTACCAAGATTAATCCCTAATCATAAAGGAATAAAGTATATTAGAGATATTCATGAATATCCTGTATATAATAACAACTCAAATGTTGAAACAGATATTTTACATAGTTTCCATATAAATCATTCAGGATATCTTAAAGAGAATGTAACTGAAAAGGACAAGATAAAAAGAAATAGAGATATTTTAGAAAAATCTATAGAAGAAAATAAGGAAAGTTTAATTGATTACTTCTATTTATCTGAAAATTATAAGGAAGAAAATAATTATAAAAAAGTAATAGAACTTTCTAAAAAGGTAATTAAATTATCTAAAAGGTATATTGACTATGATAATATAGTTAAACTAAGTAAAATAAACTTAATTGAGTCTTATTTAGTTGAAAAAAATTATAAAAAAGCTTTAAAAACTTCTGAACTTTATAAAAATGACTTATCAAATCGATCTGATTACTGGTTTTTACTAGGCTCTATAGAATTTTACTTAAATGACTTTGATAAATGTATAGAATATCAAAAAAAAGCATTAAGTTTTAGAGATGAAGATATTTATCCATCTATAGATATTGGTGTAATTACTTGGAAACCATTATCTTTAATTGCTGAGTCATATTTAAAGAAAAATGATTTTGGAAACTCTATTTTATATCTTAAAAAATGTATTAAAGAAAATCCTCAAAATATAGATTTTTATATTAGAATAATTGATATTTATTACCAGAATAATAATATTAATGAAATAGAAGCTTTATTGATAAAATTTAGTAATTTTATACATCCAAATGATTTATCCTTTATTATTAATAAAATATCATCCATATATATTAAAAATAATTTAGATGATAGGTTATATAAGCTTCTTGAATATGTTAGACAAACAAATAACTCAAAAATTAATATTGAAAATTTATTTAAAACTTTGATAGATTTATATAATCTCTTAAAGAATAAGTATCCTGATATGTCAGCATTAAAATATAGTATGGCTTGTACTTATGAAGCCCTAAAGGATTATAAAAATGCTGAAATATTATTTAATGAGTTATCAGATGAAGAAAGCGATTCTTTGCATAACTTAGCTAGTATCGCTTATAGTACAAATGATTATTCTAAAGCAGAATTATTATATAAAAAAGTATTAGAAAAAGATGAGTTTCATATTCAGTCATATATAGGATTAATAAGACTCTATATTAATCTTAAAGATTTTGATAATGCAAATGAATATATTTTTAAACTAAAAGAAATCGATCCAGATAATAAACAAGTTTCTGAATTAGAATTTGAAATAGCAAAGCTTATAAAAAATAATAAACTTGCTTCTGATATTTACGCATCTATGTTATTTAATAGAGATTTCTTAAAATGAAAATATTGGTTATAAATGGTCCTAACTTAAATATGCTAGGAAAAAGAGAGCCTGAAATATATGGTAATACAACTCTTGAGGATATTGAAAATGAATTAAAAAAATTAGCTCAGAACCTAGGTTTAGAAATAGAGTGTTTACAAAGTAATTATGAAGGTGATTTAATTACATGGATTCAAAAATCTAAAGAAAATAATATTGATGGTATTATTTTAAATGCTGGTGCATATACCCATACAAGTATTGCTATACATGACTCTATTAAATCAGTTAGTACTCCTGTTATCGAAGTTCATTTATCTAATATTTATGCTAGAGAAGAATTTAGACATTTTTCATATATTTCATCAGTTGCTAAAGGGCAGATATCAGGTTTAGGGATTGATAGCTATTTATTAGCTTTAAGAGCTATTTATAATATTTTGATTAAAAAAATAAGTGGTGTATCTCACTAGTTAACTTTTAGATTCATATTAATTGATATTGTCTTACATATTTAAACTGGAAATAATTTTTATGGATAATATGGTTTATGTTCAAGGTGGAAGTTTTACTATGGGTAATACCTATGGTGATGGTTTTTTAGAAACAGACTTACCAACATATCAGGTAGAGGTTACAGATTTTTATATAAATAAATACCTAGTTACTTTTGATGAATATGATGAGTATTGTGAAAGTGATTTTAATATTGGTGATTATATTAATAATCTTGAAGAGTTATATGGAAAAAGAGGAAAAATAAAGCCATATGATGAAAGATGGGGAAGAGGAAAAAGACCTGTAATAAATGTTAGTTGGGAAGAATCCATATTATTTTGTAATTATTTAAGTCAAAAAGAAGGATTACCTGTAGCTTACGTCATAGAATTTGATGAGTATAAATACTCCTCATCTTTTAAAGATTATTATTATAAATTCTTTTATAAGAAAGAATTTAATGAAGAGCTTACTTTTGATTTTAATTTAGAGGAACTTTTAGACGAACATTGTTTTGCTTGGTTTCTTGATAAAGATGGAAGGCTAACTTTAGATACTAGAGAAGTAAAAGGTTATAGATTGCCTACAGATGCAGAATGGGAATATGCAGCTAAAGGTGGAAATAAATCTAAAGCATACAAATATAGTGGAAGTAATAACCCTGACGAAGTTGCTGTTTATTATGATGGACTTAGTTTTCAAGGTGGAATTAAACCAGTTGGAACAAAAAACTCAAATGAATTAGGTCTATATGATATGAGTGGTAATATTTCTGAATTTGTACAAGATATTTATTATGATTATAGAGATAGAATTAAGGATGGTTATCCTATTAATCCTATAAATAATATTAGACATCATTATGCAGGAGCTAATGATTATTCTCGTGTTTGTCGCTCAGGTAATACTTTATTTGATATTCATAATTCATATAGAAGTGGTATTTCTCAAGTTGAAAGGTATGAACATTTAGGTTTCAGAATATGTAGAAGTGCTTAATAATAAGAGATTTGTAGAAAATAAAAAAACAGATAAATGTATTAAATATAGTAAAATATAGCAAACCTTTTTTCTTCTTCTCTTTAATTAAAATTTAGTATTTTATTGTATGCTAAAATTATTATTTTTATAGTATTTCATAAAAATAAAGGTAAAACATTATAATGAATATAACACTTATAGGTACAGGATTAATCGGATTCAATATTGCTAAAAGATTATGTGAATTTAATAATGAGATATATGTATATAATAGAACAAAAGAGAAAGCTTTACCTTTAGAAAACTATGGAGCAAAAGTATTAGATAATTTATCAGATATAGACTCAGATTTTATAATAGGAGTATTGACTGATTATAGTTCTTATTTAGATATTTTTGATAAAATGACTAATCTTAAAAATAAAACTTTTATTCAAATGGGAACAATTTCCTCAAATGAAAATTTAGAACTTGAAAAAATTTGTAAATCTATGAAGTGTGACTATATTGAAGCACCTGTGCTTGGTAGTAAAAAAGAAGCTGAATCAGGTACACTTTTAATTATGTCATCAGGGAAAGAAAATGTTTATAATAAGTGTAAACCTATTTTTGAACAAATTTCAGAAAAAAATTTATTTGTTGGTGATATTGGAAAAGCAAGTAATCTAAAATTAGCTCTAAATCAATTAATAGCTTCATTAAGTTCAGCATTTTCATTAAGTTTGGGTATTGTTCAAAAAAGTGAGATAGATATTAATATTTTTATGGATATTTTAAGGAGTAGCTCTTTTTATGCTCCTACTTTTGATAAAAAATTATCTAATATGATAAATAAAGATTTTGAGAATCCTAATTTTCCTACAAAACATTTACTTAAAGATGTTGACCTAATCTTAGATATATCTAAAGATTTTGAATTAAAAACAAATGCTTTAGAAGGTGTAAAAAGTAATATTGAAAAAGCAATAGAAATAGGGTTATCAGATAAAGATTATTCTTCAGTTTTTATGGCTATATTTAATGAAAATATTTAAATATATCTTACTCTTAGATTAACCTTATATTAATCTCATATTTTTAATTTTATGCAAAAATATATATATAAGTTAAGATGAAGTTTAGGAGATAGAATAAAAATGAGTTTTTCAGTAAGTGGAAGTAACCAAGTAAATCAAGTTTATAATACAACTACAACAACTACAACTCAACCTGTAACAACAACTACAACTACAGGAACTTCACTAGGAAGTGATTCTGTTAATTTATCTTCTTATTCAAATCAACAACCATTACCAACAAATGCAACAACCTTTAAAAAGATTGGTAATTCATTTGGTGAATTTTTTAGTAATGTAGCTGACAAGTTAGGTTTTGGTGAAACACGTAAATTACTTAATCAAGAGTTTTCTCAAGTAGATCAAACAAGAGATGGAACTTTAAATAAAGGTGAATTTAATGTAGCCACACTAAATTTACTTGACTTTATGGGTACAGAGTTTGCAAGAGCAGATAAAGATAGAGATGGTAGAGTAAATGAAAAAGAATATGCAAACTACAGAAAAGAACAAATCGGTAATATGTTTGATCGTAGAGAAACAAGTGGTGACAAACACTTAAATATAAATGAAATAGGTTTTATTGGTCAACAGTTTTTAATTAATAGAGATCCTAGACTTGATGAAAATCAAGATGGTTTAGTAAATAAAAGAGAATTTACCAGAGGTGCATTAAGAGGAACAATGAATATTAGAGATTTATTAGGATTATAAAAAAAATTACTTCTCCTTGATAAAATGATAAAACGGATTGAATTCCGTTTTTTTTTATAAAAATATTTGCAAAGAAAAAAGACCTAAGTTTTACTTAGGTCTTTTTTTAATTTTCAGACTTTAATTTAGAATGCGAATGCACTGTATGATACAGCACCATTGCTTGAAACTTGAATTTTTCTAGCAACTTCCATAGCTGTTTTCATATCTTGTTCTAATTTAGCCATTTGCTCTTCATTTAATTTGCTCATACCAGCTTGTTCTTGTGACATATTGTAAGCATCAATGATGTTCCAAATATGAATAGCAAGAGCACCAAGTGATAATACTAAACCGATAATACCAAAGATACCAGCAGCACCAGCAGCAGCACCTGGATTTGTAATTACTGAACTAACAGCACCAGCAGCACCTACGAAACCTAAGATTACACCTACAGCCCATAAGCCAACTACCATAAATATAAACTTAAGACCTCTCCAAAGATCTCCCATGAGGATTTGTCCAAGACCAGTAACAAATATACTAGCAATCCACATCATTGAGTTTGCACCACCATCTCCCATTCTTTTTGCTATCATAGCAGGTGCGTCATCTGAAGCTAAAAATGTTGATTTATCAATTGCAACGTTAATAGCTTGTGTTGTTTTTTCTGCACTATTTGCAGCAGCCCATGATTGTGACTGTGTCATAAAAACAGTTACAAAGGCAATTAAAGTAACTAAAATTCTTTTAATCATTTTACGTCTTTCCCTTGTGAATACAATAAATAATATAATGATTTTGTCATGGTTTTTGCAAACCATATTGCAGAGTTTTTCCTAAAGAAATAACCCTCACTTTCTGATTCTTTATATAAGAATCAATCTACCTAAAATGTCTGAAAATTAACATTATCAATTATAATTCAAAATGAACTTATGTAAAGTGCAAATGTACTAAAAATGTAAGTTTATGTCCTAGTATCCTAAATCAAAAGTTATTAATGAAATATATTAAGTGATAATTAAAAACTTAATCTCAACCATATTTTATATAAAAATATAAAAAAATATTTATAAAACTTGATTATTACATAATAATAGGATACTTTTATAATCAATAATGTATTGAAAGTAATGTTTTAAGGATTTATTACAAGTGAAATATCACTTAAAGTTTTTAGTAGGTTTGACTTTATCATTAGGTTTTGTAAATTTTAACCCTATAAATAATAATTATATTTTAAGTCAAAAATCTTATGCTGAGAATAAACGTCTATCTATTGCTATTATAGATTTTGATAATAATAGTGGTGACAAAGATTGGGACTATATGCAAAAAGGAGTTCCAAGAATACTTATAACAAACTTAGCTCAAAATAAAGGTTTAAAAATTGTAGAAAGAGCTAAGCTTGATAAAGCATTAAAAGAATTGAATTTTTCACAAACAGGTTTGGTAAGTCAAGAAACAGCAAAAAAATTAGGTAAATTAATTGGTGCAGATTACGCTTTATTTGGTAGTATTACAAAATTTGGAACAAATAGAACAACTATAGTTATAGATGCAACTATAATAGATGTTCAAACAGGAGAAGTTAAATATGTTGAAAGTGTTAGAGGTACAGATGAAAATAATATAATAAATCTTCTTGATAAACTTTCAGTTATGATAATAAATGATCTTGTTCCTTCAGAAGAACAACAACCTATTGTAAAAAATGAACCTAAAAATAACAATAATTCTAATTCTAATAATTTCCCTACTGAAGATATTGTTGTTACTCCTAAAATAAATATGAATGATAAATTAACATTTACAGCAAAAACTAAAGATAAAGAACGTCATATTTATATATCAGGTTCAGGAGGAAATTTTAATAAAGTTAGTACTATTAAAGGCATAAACTCTTCACCAATATGGGCTCCTGATGGAGCAAAAATTGCCTATGTAAATAATAAATTTGGTGTTTCAATATTTGATGTAAAAAATAATACTACAAGTAAACTTTCTGAAAAAGAGGTTTCCGATGATTCTCCTAAATGGAATTTTGATGGAAAGAGAATAATATTTTTAACAAGAGAAGATAAAAATTATGCTATTTATTCAGCAGATCCAGTAACACACACGACTACAGCATTAAGCCCACCAAAAGTTGATGTAAAGAGTTTTGATGTCTCAAAATATAATATGATCGCTTATTCTGCAAAAGTTGGTAAAACATGGCAAATATTTTTAGTTGATATTAATGGTGATAAAGTTCAACAGTTAACTACAGAGGGAAATAATACATCTCCAAATTGGTCTCCTGATGGAACTAAAATTGCTTTTATAAGTGATAGAGATGATTATGAAAAAGTCTATACAATGAATTCTAATAGTAGTAATCAGAGAAAACTAACATATGGTGAAAACGATGAAGAGTCTCCTATTTGGTCTCCTGATGGAACTAAAATTGCTTTTATGTCCATAATAAATAAAAAAGGAAAAGTTTCTGTTATAGATACAAATGGAACAAATCAAAGAGTTTTAACTAATGATAAAGGTGATTACTTTGACTTAAAGTGGCTACCAAATAGCAGAGAATTAGGTTTTACTTATGATGGAAATATATATACAGTAAATGTCTTTGAGGGTGTTAAATCTATGCTTAACTTAGAAGTTAATGATATAGAAGAGCCAGACTGGAAGAAATAAGAATTTATAGTGAAGAAAAGAAAACACTTTTAAGAATTTATTTTTGTTCTAAGAGGCTGTTTGAAAGTTATTTCTTTATGATTATAAATTTATCTCTTTAATAAAACTAGTATAAACTTATTAGTACTAATATACTGTTTTATTTAATTGTAAACAAAAAAGAAAGCAAAATATATGTTAAAAAACACTTTTAATTTATTCCTTGGAAATAGTCCTAAATGGTATAAATTATTGATAATTAGTTTTTTAATAATTAATCCTATTCTATTAATGTTTTTTAGTAGATTTTCAGTAGGATGGATTATATTATTAGAATTTATCTTAACTTTAGTTTTGGCATTAAAAACTTATCCTTTATTAACTGGTGGTTTATTAGCAATACAAATATGTTTTATTGGAATGGTAGATATTGAAAGAATTTATAAAGAGATAGAACATAACTTAGGTGTAATTTTATTATTAATGTTTATGGTAGCAGGAATACATTTTATGAAGGAGTTCCTTGTATGGTTATTTAAAAAAATATTATTTTCTACTAAATCTAAAACAATATTATCTATTATGTTTTGTTTTATGGGAGCTTTTTTATCTGCTTGGCTTGATGCTTTAACTGTTATGGCTGTTATGATTGCTGTATGTACTTCGTTTTATGAAATCTATAATGAAGTTTCTTATAAAGAAAGAGTTCCAGAGTTATCTGAATTTGATAATAAGGATAAAGAGATAAAAAAAGTTGGTAAAGATGATTTAGAGCAATTTAAAGGTTTTCTACGAAATATATTAATGCATGGAGCAGTAGGAACAGCCTTAGGTGGAGTTGCAACAATAGTTGGAGAACCTCAAAATTTACTTATTGGTCATATAATGAACTGGAGTTTTAAAGATTTCTTCTTATTTATGGCACATATATCATTACCTGTTTTTATTAGTGGTTTATTAACTGTAATTGTAGTCGAAAAATTTAAAATATTTGGATATGGTTATAAGCTCCCAGAAAGAGTTCTATCTGTATTAAAAAACTCAGATATAGAAGAACAAAAAAATATGACAAAAGAACATCGTTTAAATATACTGATACAAGGAATAGTAGCTATTTGGTTAATTATAGCTCTCGCATTTCATCTTGCAGAGGTTGGTTTAATTGGTTTATCTGTAATAATTTTATTGACTACATTTACAGGTAAAAATAATGAACATACTATTGGTAATGCTTTTCAGGAAGCAATGCCTTTTACATCTCTTTTAGTAGTATTTTTTTCTATAGTAGCAATGATTCAAGAAAATAATTTATTTGAGCCAATAATTACTAAAGCATTATCATTTCATGGAGAACAACAAATATTTGCTTTCTTTTTTGCATCAGGGATTTTATCATCAATAAGTGATAATGTTTTTGTAGCTACTATTTATATTCAAGAAGCAAGTAAAGCTTTTCAATCAGGTATTATAAATTTAAAACAATTTGAAAATTTAGCAATAGCAATAAATATAGGTACAAATATACCCTCATTAGCAACACCTAATGGACAAGCTGCCTTATTATTTTTACTTACCAGTGCATTAGCTTCTAAGATAAGATTATCTTATATAACCATGATGAAAATGGCTGTACCTTATACAATAGTATTAACATTAACATCAATGATATTTTTGAACTATAATTGGCTTAATTATGTTCCTAATAATCTACCTAATTTGAATTTAGAAAAAACAAAGGTTTCTGATTAAAGTTTGGTTAGATAAAAAGACAAGAATAAAATAAGTGAAAATATAAGAGAATACTAAAGTTACTAACCTTTTCTTCTTGTTTTTCTGAAAATAAATTTTAATCCCAACTTGATGAAATATTTGAATCAGAGGAAATATTAAAACTAGAGGAATCAGATGAACTCCAATCACTTGAATGGCTTGAATGCAAATGCGTTTCATGAGATGTAGCTGGTGAATCCCAAGTGGAATGATAGGAACTTTCATGATTATTTGAAATTACATTATCATGAAAAGAGTTTATTGTATTCTCATCGTTGCTAATACTATCAAAATTATTATAATTATCTGAATTACTAAAAGCATTGGAGTTTTGTATATTAGAACCTGAATTAGAGCTACGTTTTGAGATAAGTATTCTTAAAATTGAAAAAATAATACTAAAACTTACAACAAGAAAAGCTACTAAAAAAATAATTTCAATTTCTTTCATAATACCTTTATATTTTAATTAAATTAAATTTATTAATACCCTAGATCTATATATTACATGATTTCGTATTTATTTATACATATACTTAGTAAAATGTGAATAATAAAGATACTAAACTAATTATATTAAGTATTTTTATAGCGCTTCTTAAATTAGTTTTATTTAACTATGAATTTTTAAACTTTAAGCTCCATATATGATATATTATTTTAATAATCTTATGCTAAACTTTAGAATTAAAGAATATTAACTATTATGGTTATAAATAGTTATGTTATAAATAACTTTAATGTACTTACTTTATAAAAAAGTAAATTGATATGATATTTTTAGTAAGAAAAACTATACATTTATAATGTCTAAAATACTAGACTATGAAATTTACAGAAAAATTAGCGAAAATAAAAATTCAATAACTTACAAGGTTGTTGATAATATAAATCGCTTATTTGTTATAAAAGTTTTAAAGAGAGAAACTACTAGTAAACAAGATAGAGAAATGTTTACTAAAGAATTTAATATAGGACAAAAGCTAAAAAATCAACAAATAATAAATTACTATAGTGTAGAACAATTTGAAAATAGACCAGCTTTAATAATAGAGTATTTTGAAGCTAATACTTTAGAACAATTTTCAAGTAAAAATAATTTTGATATAGAGATATTTTTAGATATTATGATAAAAATAACTAATTCTATTAAATATATTCACAAAAATAGAGTAATTCATAGGAATATAAATCCTAATAATATATTAATAGATGAAAATTATAATATTAAAATATATGATTTTTCACTATCTGAGTATATAGATAATATAAGTGATTTAGATACTAATGTCTTTATAGACTATTTGAATTATATATCACCTGAACAAACAGGAAGGATCAATGAAAAGGTAGATATAACTTCTGATCTATATTCTTTAGGTGCAACTTTTTATAAATTAATAACTAATGAAAAACCATTTGATGACAAAGAACCAAATGAAATAATATATTCTCATATTGCAAAAATCATTAATTCACCTAGTTATATTAATGAAGATATACCAGAGCAAATATCTTTAATAATAATGAAACTATTAGATAAGAAAAAATCTAATCGTTATCAGAGTGCAGAAAGTTTAAAAAATGATTTAGAAATATGTTTAAAACAATATAAAGAGAATAAAATAATAGAGCTTTTTAATCTTGGTGATTTAGATAATAAGTATAAATTTATTATTCCTGATAAGCTATATGGTAGAGATAATGAGTTAAATACATTATTAGATAATTATAGTCAAACAAAATTGTTTTTAATATCAGGTGTTTCTGGTTCAGGCAAATCTAGTTTAGTTAACAAGTTTCATAAAGAAATTAAAGGTGATATAACATTTATAAGTGGTAAGTTTGAGCAATTAAGAAACAATACGCCTTATCAAATACTAGCAGAATCATTTTCTTCTATATTAAACTCATATTTATTTAATGAGGAAGAATATATTAATAATTTTAAAAATGAGCTTAAGGATAAACTAGGGGAAAATTTATATATATTAAGTTCAATAATACCAGAAATATCATTAATATTTCCTGAGATTATTAATAATACAGATTTAGTTTTAATTAGAGAACAAAATAGATTTAAAAGAGCTTTACTAGATTTTATTGAGATTTTTTCAGAAAAAAAGCTAATTATATTTTTAGATGATATTCAATGGGCTGATATACCTACTTTAGAGTTATTACCTTATGTA
>JAXLXG010000035.1:0-54009 GCA_046328075.1 Candidatus Sericytochromatia bacterium | reverse complement strand
TATTTAAGTTTTATAGATTAGACTCAAATATAAATAAAGTAAAAAATGAATACGAGATATTTAGGAATGCTATGTTTGCTTTAGATTTATCACCTAATCTTGCAGAATCTCATAAGGCAATGGCTTTAGCATACCATGTTCAAAAAAGAAATGAAGAAGCAAGAGAAGAAGCAAAAAAAGCACTCGATTTAAATAAACTTGATCCCGAAGTAAATTTATGGTATTGGTATTTACAAGATGAAAAAAAGCCAGACCCTGAAAATCCCAATATAGTAATGGCAGTAAATATTGCTCCAGATAACCCTATTGTAAATTTACTTTTAGCTTTTGCGTATGCATCAAAAGAAAGTTGGAATGGAGAGAAACAAATTGAAAGAATAAAAAGAGTGATAGAAAAAGCTCCTGATAATGACTTAGCTTATATATTTTTAGGTAACACATATTTTCAGTATGATTATGATAATAATTTAGCTATAAAAAGTCTTGAAAAAGCAATTGAAATAGAACCTAAAAACCCTTTTGCTTTAGTTAGTTTAGGGAGTATTTATATGAAGAAAAGAAATGATTTAAAATCTATGGAATATTTTAAAAAAGCATGCGACCAAGGTTATAAAAGAGCTTGTGAGATTTTAAAAAGTAAAAATTATTAAAGGAAATTATGAAAAATAAAATTTTAAAACTATCATTATCGTTTTTAATTTGCTTATCAACGTTAAATAGTTATGCTAATGAATTGAATAAAAATAACTTAACTTATGAAACTATGTATGATGATGCTTCAATGTCATATTATAAAAAAGGACGAATTTTATATAATAATATAAGCCAAAAAAATCTAGAAGAAGCTATAAAAACTTATGATCAAGGTATATCAATAAATAAAAATAACCCTTTATTATATGCAAGTAAAGTTGAAGCTTTATTTTTATTATATATTTTCAAGTTTTTCAAGTTTGAAAGTAATATAAATAAAGCAAAAATTGAATATGAAATGGTTAAAAATGCGACATTTGCTTTAGATTTAGCTCCTAACCTTGCAGAATCACATAGAGCAATGGCATTAGCTTATTCAGTTCAAAAAAGAAAAGAAGAGAACATAGAAGAAATAAAAAAAGCTTTAGAGCTAAATAAAATTGATCCTGAATCTAATCTATGGTACTCAACATTTGAAGAAGACAATAATCCTAAAAATAAATATTTAACGATGGCATATTCATTAGCTCCAGAAAGTCCTTTAGTGAATATGTTTATAGCGATTGCTTATGATAATGACAAAAACATGGGATAGAGATACTCAGATTAATTATATGAAAAAAGCAGTAGATTTAGCACCACAAAATGATCTAGCTTATATGCTTTTAGGTAACTGGTACTTTAAATATAAAAATGATCATGAAAATGCAATTAAAAATCTAGAAAAAGCTCTAGAAATTGATCCCAATACACCATTCACATTATTTCAGCTAGGTATAATTTATCTAACTAAAAAAAATGATTTAAAAGCTGTTGACTACCTTAAAAAGTCTTGTGACAAAGGTATGAAAGGAGCTTGTGCAATTTTAAAAGAAAAGAATTATTAGTAAATATATATCTATGAAAGAAGATGAAATAAAAAGAAAGTTGTTTCATCTTTCTTTTTTTGAGAATAATTTATTAAAATCTAATAATCAATTTATTAGTTCAATTTTAGAAAACCTATATAAAGAATATTTATATCTGTCAAAAAGTATAGATAAGTTCGATTATAAAATTAATGAATTAATATCAGTTATTATGCCTGTTTATAATGATGAAGATACAATTTCGGAATCAATTCAAAGTATATTAAACCAAAGTTATAGTAATTTTGAATTAATTATTGTAGATGATGGTTCTACAGATAATTCAAAAAATATAATTACATCTTTTATAAACAAAGATAAAAGAATCAAATATATTTATCAAGATAACAAAGGTGTAGCAGGAGCAAGAAATACAGGAATAAAAAATTCCAACAGTAATTATATAAAACTTTGTGACTCTGATGATATTTTAATGCCTTATGGTTTAGATATTTTAATTAGAAGTATTCCTTTTAATAATCAAAATACAGCTATTTTTTATGATGATTATATAAACTATTTCAAAGAAAAAAATACTTATGAAATTAATGAAATGTCAAAACCTCAAGAAAAACCTGATTTATTCATTCAACAAATTAAGGGAAATATTTTTCCTGTTGGCTCTGTATTAATAAGAAAAGAAATTTTTAATGATATAGGCTATTTTGATGAAAACCTTAATGGAACTGATGATTATGATATGTGGAATAGAATAATACAAAAATATGAAGTTTATAAAATAAATCTAGCCCCTATTTATATCCAAGTCTATCATGACAATCAATTATCAAAAGATATTCAAACACTTAGTTGTTATACAGATATATCAACAAATAAGTTAATTAATAATATAGGGGTTCAAAATATATTTTTAGATGAAAATAGAGTTGCAAAGTATGATGATTTAATTGAGAAAATGAATTTAAGACCTGATAAAACTTATGATTCAATTTTCCAAATAATTAATTATCTTCAATCAATAAATTATAAGGAAGAAAGAAATGTTTTAATAAACTCTCTTATGCTTGAATGTAATAATAAATTTTTAGATAATTATTTAAACTATCTTGAAAAGCCTAAGTTTCAGCTAAATAATATAAATGATTTAGAAAACAATTTAAAGAAAGCCTTTAATAAAAGAAATAAATTAAATAAAATATTTTTGAGATCTAAAAAAGATATTATTTCAACAAGTTATGAATATAATGATTTTTTTATTGAATATCTCTTTAATAAACAATCATACTATATTTTATATAGTTTTTTGGAAATAAAATACTTACCCAAAGATATAGTAAATTACTTTAATAAAAATATTGATTTAATAATAGTGGAAAATGATTTAGTAAAAATTAATTATATTGAGTCTGGAGTTATAGAAAACAAAGTTATAACATTATATCAAGATAAAAATCAAAACATTAATATTATAAATGCTTATGAATTGATATTAGAAAAAGAAAGTCTTAATTTCCAAGAAATAGTAAAATATAATAATAAATATCTTGGTATAAATAAAATAACAAATTTTAATCTATCAAATTTACAAAGTAAACTAAATGATATTCCTTCAAGATTAAAAAAATTATCAGAGGACATTTTTATTAAGGAATTAAATAAATCTACAGAGTTTCAATTTAGAAGAAAAATTATTTTATTAGAGCAATTAATTAAATTAAATTCTAATAATATTCAATACTTAATAAGTCTATATGAAATATATATTAAGTCATTAAATTATAAACAAAGTACAAATATTCTATCTAAAATTATGAAAAAAGGCTTTATAAACAAAAAAATACTTTTAGATATGAGCTTTTGTTTAGAAAAATTAGGTGATTTTAAAACATCTAAAATATTTTTTGATAAGTCTAAATGTTTATTAGATGAGTAGCTATAAAATATAACCATAATTTAACTATAAGAAAGTTTAAATTTAATCAAGTTTTTTTAGGATTTATCTATATAATTAAAATATTATAGCTATTTGTGATTAGGATATTTATTAATGTTTGGGAATGTATCATTACAAAATCTTTTTCCTACAATAAAGGATAACTTTGTAAAGTTTACAAATAGTATAGGTAATACAATTTCTAATACTGTTAGTAACTTAATACATCCTGACCAGTTATTTATTAGTAATGATGTAAAAAGAAGTAATAATACAGAAAATTTCTCTTTTTTTGATAATAATTCAGATGTAAATAAAAATATAATAGGTAGAAGTAGATCATTAGCAGCAGAAAGATTAAAAACAGTATCACCACAACAGCTAAAAGATGCGGGTATAAGAGATAAAAAAGAATTCTTTAAAATGCTTTTACCAGCTGCTCTTGAATCTGAGAGAAAATATGGCGTTCCAGCATCTGTTACTTTAGCTCAAGCTGCTCTTGAATCTGGCTGGGCTAAATCTCCTATAGGTGGTTATAACATCTTTGGAATTAAAGGTTCAGGACCTGCAGGTACAGTGAGAGTTCCAACAAAAGAGTTTATAAAGGGTAGATATGTAACAATTAATGATAACTTTGCAAAGTATAATAACTTCTATGAAGCTGTTATGAAGCATGGACAGGTGTTTCAAGGAGATTACAAAGGTTATAAAAATGGACTATCTACATACTCTAAAACTAAAAATGATTATGCTTTTATAGATGCAGTTGCAAGTACCTATGCTACTGATCCAAAATATAAAGAATCAATAAAGCAAATAATGAAAGATTACGACTTAGTCAATATGGCTAAGAACTACTATGTTGTTTAATCTACTATAACTATTCATAAATTTTTATTGAAAAGACTAAGCTTATAGGTTAAAATAAAATTAAGGTCATATTTGTATTATCACTAAGTTTATAGGGTAGATACTTAATATATGATTTTGATAGATCCAATTTATGGGATTATTTTTGTAAAATTAAGAGATAAGTATGAGAGTTTATAATTCACCTGAACCTAGACGAATACAAAATTCTGATACTTTTAAGATTTCAGAACCACAAAGTAAAAATATTGCTCCTGGTAATGGTTATATTAAACAATCTTACTTAGGAAATGATTTATTGCAGTTATCTGATGATTATTCAACAAATCCAAGTTCTTCAAGCTATAATCAGGGTTATTATTATAACTATAATTATTCATATAATTATAATTATCGTAATTTCTTTAAGTTATTTATGATAATGTTATTAATTATATTTTTAATTACTATATCTATTACTACTTTAGTTGTTCTTGGTGGTATTATTTCTATAATAATATTAGCCTTAGTTGTTCTTGTATCAGTATTTTTGTACAGTATAAATCTTAATCCATTTGATAAGAATACTTATAAAAAAATAGGTTCATTTTTAAGATAATAGAGTTTTATATAATAGGACTCTATTATAACTTATGATAAAAATTACTCAGTATATAAAAAAAATACAAAATTCTGAAAGTTTAGATTCATTTTATAATAATTTAGATGAGTTAAATTATTTTTTATCCACACAATATCCACAAATTCAGTGTAAGACGGGTTGTAATAGGTGTTGTAAGTTTTATGGTAGCCCAGAGATGTTTGATATTGAATGGGATAATATAAAATCTTATATAGAAAAAAGTTTTACAGAAAAAGATTTTAATAGATTAAGAAAAAAATTAAATGATGGTTTTGATTATTATCAAAATAATATCTCAAAAAGCAAACCTGAATCTTTTTTTGAATGTCCATTTATTTATAAAGGTCAATGTAGTATATATCAAAAAAGACCTTTTATTTGTAGAGTTTTTGGATACTCTAAAGTAAAAAGTAATCCTTTAACTTGTAATGAAGAGATTCAAAGATTTAGTTATAATTTACCTTATTTACCTGATAAATCTGAATTAGAATCATATTTATTTAATAGAGAAAAATCTCCCAAAATAAGAACAATTATATATTATTTAAAAAGTTATTTTAATATAAATCTTTAATGCAATTGCTACAATTTCCACATTTTAATTCTAAATTTTCAGAGAAATAATTTAAAATAAACTTTCTTTTGCATTTTGAGTATTTAAGATAATTTTTAAATATTTTATACTTATTTGATTTATTTTCTTTTATTTTCATTAAATTTTGAATTGTAATTTTTAAAATATCTTTTTTGTCTAAATTAAAATTACTTTCATAAATTAATTGTATAGAGTTAATCAATATCTCAGAAACTTTAAACTTACTTTTTATTTTATTAACTGACTCATTATTTTCTAATGACTTTAATATATTTTCTATCAATTTTTTTTCAGGTATTTCAAAATTAATTAATCTTTTTTGATATTCTAAATCTTTTGATGTATATATAACCCAAGAATTAGCTTTTATGTTTTCATTTCTTCCAGCTCTTCCAATTCCTTGATAATATTCCTCAATAGATGATGCACAATTCCAATAAATTACTAGATCAATATCAGAAATATCAATACCCATACCAAAAGCTGTAGTAGCAAATAAACATTTTATTTCACCAGTTTTAAAACTCTCTTGTATTGATTTTCTTAATTCAATATCACAACCAGCATGATAAAAAGAAGATTTTATTTTTAACTTATGGTTTATTTTTTCTGACATAATTTCGGTTTCTTCTCTTGATGAACAATAAACTAAAGTTTTTTTATAACTTTTTATCTTATTTTCTAAAAACTTTGTTTTTCCTAATATAGTCCAAAATTTTTTAACTCCAAGAAATATATTTTTTCTATCAAAGCTAGATGTTGAAATAAAAGGATTATCCATTTTTAGAACTTTGATAAGTTCTAGTTTGGTTTCTGAAGTTATAGTTGCTGTTAAAGCTATAACTTGAATATTATTAAATTCTTTTTTTATATTTTGAGCTATTCGTTTATAATCGGGTCTAAAGTCATCTCCCCACTCATTTAAACAGTGAGCTTCATCAAAAACAATCATAGAAATATTGGTACTTTTTAATAAGTTTAAAATAGTTTTAGAACTTAATTTTTCAGGCGATAAGTAAATAAGTTTATAAAAACCTTCTTTTATTTTTTTGTATATTTCTTTTTCTTGTGAGGGTAAAAGATTGCTCTTAAGATAAACTGCTTTGATATCTTTACTTATAAGAGAATTAACTTGATCTTCCATTAATGCTATAAGAGGAGAAATTATAATACTAGTCCCAGATTTGATAAGAGAAGGAACTTGATATATAATGCTTTTACCACCACCAGTTTTTAACGTAACAAAACAATCTTTATTTTTTAAGATATTTTTTATTATTTCTTCTTGAGTATCTCTAAAATTAGTATACCCCCAATATTTTTTTAATATTTCATACAAAATATATATTTCCAAGACAATATATAAAATTTTATATCATAATTTCTCACTAACTTTAGTTAGCTAATTTTCTCTTTTTTAGTTTATCAGTTGCTTCAGGGCTTCCTAACTCACTTGCTTTTTGCCATTCCATTACAGCTTCAGGTTCATTACCTTGAATTTCTTTTATATTTCCCTTAAAGTAATAGGCATCATAATAATTAGGCTCAAGATTTATAACTGTATCCATTGCCTCTTCAGCATTATCAAAAGAACCGATATTAAACTCAGATCTACCCTTATAAAAATGAATATTTGCATTATGTGGATTTAAAGAAATTGCTTTGTCAAATTGTTCTATTGCTTCTTTATTTTTTTCCATTGATTGATAAACTAAACCTAAAGCATAGTAGCCCATAAATTTAGTAGCCCCGAGCTCTATTGCTTTTAAAGCATCCTTTTCAGCGGTTTCAAAATCTGATATTTTTGATTTTGTGATTGCTCTTTCTGCATACGCATCAACAGAATCTGGTTGTAAAGTAATAAGAAAATTATAGTCTTCAATTGCTCCTTTATAATCATGAAAAACAAAGCTCTTTACGTATGCTCTTTCAAAATATGCTTCACCCATTTCAGGGTCAAGTTTTAGAGCAATATTTAAATCAGATAATGCTGGTTTATAATCTAGTATTCCCATTTTTGATCTAGCTCTTAAATAGTATGCTTGTATATAATCTGGGTTATTAGAAATAATTAAATTTAAATCTTCTATAGATTCATCAAAACTTCCAAGAGAAATATATATTTTAGCTCTATCGTAGTAATATTTTGTTTCTTCAGGTGAAAGAGAAATTGCAATATTTATGTCTTGTAAAGCTTTTTCAAAATCATGCATTACACTTTTTACAACTGCTCTGCCATAATAAGCATTTGAAAGCTCTGGATATAGTGTTATAGCCATACTAAAATCCTCTAATGCTGAGTCAGGTTCTGTTTTTAGTTTTATAAAAGCACGATCAACATACATAAATGGATTATCAGCACTTATACTTATTGCTTCATCCAAGTATTTTAAAGCTTCGTCTGTATTGTTTCTCTGGTCTTCAATTAAACCTGTAAGCCAGTAAGGCATTGGAGAATCTGGTTCTAAATCAATTACTTTTTTTAGATCATTTATTGCTAACTCAAAATCTCCTAATGTTTTTCTTGCAACTGCTCTAATATAATAAGGTTCAACTTCTTGATCATTAAGTTCAATAGATATATCTAAGTCTTCAATTGCACCTTTATAATTACCTTTACTAGATTTTGCTTTTGCTCTATTTAAATATGAAGCATAGTTCTGATTATTTAATTTTATTGCCATATCTGCATCAACATAAGCTCCATCAAATTCTTTTAATGACAGTTTTACTTCACTTCTTAAAATGTATGCATCTTCAAACTCTGGAAAATGTATAATTGCTTCGTTTAGATCTTCTAGTGCTGATTCATCATCATCATTTTCATATTTAATTGAGGCTCTATAAAAATAAGAATCATGAAATGTTGGATCAATTTTCAATGACATATTAAAATCGGGTAAAGCTTCTGAAAATTTCTGTAAAAATAGTTTCGCTAAACCTCTCATATAATAAAGAGAAGGATTAGAAGGATTAACAATAATAGCCCTGTTAAGATCTTCTATAGCTCCTTCATAATCTTTTAAAATACTTTTTATATGACCTCTTGCAGCATAAGCTAAGTCAAAATCAGGTTGCACCTCTAAACTCTTTGTAAACATATCTAATGCTTTATCATAATCACCCTTTTCAGTATTTTCTATTCCTTCGTTATAGTACCACTCTGCGTTTTCCATTAAATATGCTACTCCTAAAAATTCTACTTAAAATTATATTTTAACTTTGTATTGAGTATATGAGAAATAAAAAATTATTAAACAGTAACTTTTTCACTAATTTTAATTAATTTAAAACTTTAAAAAAAACGAGATTTAGATAAAAATATGTCTAATTGTATATTTATATTTAATTTAATTATTAAATATAAGGTTTAGACAATATTATTACTTATATTTATTCTTTTGTATCTCTTTTGAAAAATTATAAAAGCTATTATATTTTTTTTCTATATCTTCAATATTATTCATTTTATCTATAATTTCAGATTGTAAATATATATAAGCAGTTGGCTTTCTATTCTGTAAGTAATCAATTAATATTGATGAAAAAATGAATTGTATGGGCTCTTTTGTATTTTTTATAATATATTCTAGTCCTTTTCTAAATTTTATAGTATTTTTATGATTAGATTCCAATCTTCCTTGAGGAAATATCAAAACAAAATTATCTTTATCTTCTAATAAACTACATACATATTTTAATGTTTCTTCTACAGTTTCACTTTTAGGCTCAATAGAAAAAGCACCTATTTTACTAAATACAATTCTTTTCTCTAATTCTTTTTTTAGCATCATTACATGAAATTTTTTTTTAAATATCTTATTATTTAAAAAATATGCAAAAAATCCATCCCACCAACTGAAATGATTAGAAATATAAAGAATTGATTTATTTTTATCAAATGATATTTCTTTATTAAAATCAAGATTATGAAAATCTTTTTTTAAAATATAAGATATATAATAATCAAATAGTTTAACAAAAAAAATTCTATGATTTGCTTTTATCATCTTAGCTTATATTTAACTTTCTACCTTTCCATAAAATCTCTTTTTTTAGGATTTTTTTATAAACAGTTCTAACTGAAATTAATATTATAAAAAATATCTGAAAGGGATATAACATTATATCTAATAATATATTTTGATCTCTAATTTTTGATGTGCAAACCTTTGAAACTATTGTAAATAGGGCTATAAGTTGTAAATGAAATATATTAGTTGTAAAAACAAAACCTAAAAGTATAAAAAATATATAAAAAAATAAAATAAAAAAATTTCCAAAGATTAAAATAATATTCTTTTCAAAACCTGATATACAATCTGATAAATTATTATACATACGGCATTTTATTAAATTATTTCCAAGTAAAGCTGAAACTTTATATTTACTTTTTTTCATTGTTTTAATTATTATAATATCCTCAGCTAAACTACTTTTAACTTTTTTATGCCAATTATTTTCTTTGTAATTTTCTGCATCAAAAATCATACATTGACCATTAGCTGCAGAGAGAGAAGAAAAGTATGGTATTTTAACAAGATGTAAAATTAGTAAGCTTAGAAGTATATGATATATAAAAGGAACAATAATTTTTTCACCTAAGCTTAATGTTATCTGCTGAGGAAATAAAGAAAGAAGTTTTATATCTTTATTTTCCATATAATTTACTATACTATCAATAAATTCTGGATATAAAGTTGTGTCTGCATCAAGGAAAATAAGATATTTACCTGAACTAGATTTTGATAGTTGATGACAAGCCCAATTTTTACCTAACCAATTATCAGGTAATTGTTCACCTTTTATTAGTTTAAATCTTTCATCACTAACACAAAAATTATTTACTATATTATATGTATCATCTTCTGAATTATCATCAAGCACTATAATTTCAATATTATTATATATTTGATTTTTTAATGAATCTAATAATTTAAAAATATTTTTTTCTTCATTTCTTGCTGGTATTAAAACAGAAATTTTAATTTTTTGATTATTATTTATATTTTTTTTTAGTATTGGCTTAGTTAATAAGTTAATAAAAGAAACAAGCATTATTATAAATGATAATAAAACAATAAATACTGATAATAAGAACATTAGTTTATTTATATATACGCTTTAGATGCATTATCCAAATTATTAAGTATTTCATTATATTGTCTTTGAATATTTAATGCTTGTTCTAATTGTTCTTTAGTTATAACCTCGGACTCTACTAAGAACTCTCCAAAAAGTGGCCTTTTTAGATCTACAGGTTGACCATTAACTATTGTTTTAGAAGCAAATCTTCTATTATTTACTTCATTATTTCTTACTGCGATATTATGTAATTGAACTATTTTAGATAACTTCTCCTCTTCTAAGTATCCAAATACAACAAGCCACTCTCCAACTCTTAATTTCATTTCTTTATCTTTAGGAGTATTTATATCTTTCTTGATTTTTATATATTTAGAATTAAATATAGAGTACGTTCTAGAAATAAAGTTAATCACATCATAATCTGAATAAAGATTTAAGTATATTTGGTCTAAAGGATTTATAGAATTAACTTCTTTTAGATATCTATAGATATCATTTGAAATTGATGTATCAGACAAAGCTTTTTTAGCAAAATCTGTTTGACTTGGTATTAAATATTTTAATGCCTCTTTTATAGGTATTATAGTTCGTTCATTTTCTTTATCAGTTGGTGAATTCAATCTTAAATTAAAAGTTCCAGTAGCATTCAGATTTTGTGGTAAGTTTAAGTTTGATACAGAAAATGAATTAGTTTTATTTAAAGGAGGAGGGGGAGGTGGGGGGATGGTTTATATTTTGACTAATATGTCTTGTTACTGTATTACTAACTATATTAGGTGCAGTATTAAAATTATTAGAAGTATTTTTATTAATATTATTAAATAAAAAATTTATATCATTTACTATTTTACTTTTTTTATCATCACTTAAAACAGTTGATAATTTATGAATTATAGGGAAAATATCAATATTATTTTTAAATAAATGTTTAATTACTAGATTATTTATTTCTAAAACTAAAGGGCTTTTACTATCTTGAGGGATCAGTGCAATCATTTTTTGAATTAAGGAAATTTCATCAATATTATTTTGCTGGGTAATATTATTAATTAGCATAAAGCTAATTGTAGTTACTAATTTTTGTTTATTTTCTTCATCTAAAGAATTAATAGCATTTTCTGCTTCTAATAAACTACTAAAAAACATTTCTTAATACCTTTCCAAATCTAGTAAGTTTTAAAGTTTGAGTTATGATTGGTATTATATGTAAAGTTAAAAAAAAATACAAATACTTTTTAAGACTAAACATTTTTATAAATTATAAAAAAATCAATATAATTTAATTAAAATAATTTTATATAATTAAATATCACTTTTAGAATAGTTTCTATTTACATAAGATAGTATATCTGAAGAACTTATACCATAAAATGTTAAAATCCTAGTATTTTGTATATCATTGCTATGTATAATATCTTTTAAAATTAAATCTTGTTCTTCTTTATTAAAATCTTTAAATTTTTTATATCCACTCTTCATAAGATTAAAAAGTATTTTTCTTACTTTCTTTGTATTAAATTTATTATTGTTTTTAGGATTTTTTTTACTATTATCATCATTTAGAGTATTAATATCATAACTTTTATCCTCCTTTTTTATGTTTTGTTCTTGTTTTGGATTTAATCCAAAATTATTATTAATAAAATCTATAATATTATTTGTAGTTCCAATAGGTAAATAATTTTGTTTCTCACCAATTTCTATTAAAGAAATTATCCAGAGCCAATCCTCTTTTTGTGGTTTATTTCTTGGTTGTGTATTTAATTTTATATTTGAGTAAATACCTAATTTTTTTTGAACATCATTTTTTATAATATTTTCTGTATAATTATCTATCTTATTATTAACAATATTAACTATTTTATTTAGTATATTAGTATATTTTTTTTGACTTTTTAAGTTTTTGGATATCTCATCTATGGAATCTTCAAATTGAACTATTAATTCTTCTAAATCTTCTTTATTATAACTATTTTTATTCATTATTGTTATTAGTTTTGTAGGTGTTTTTAAACTAAGTTGACTAATTTCTTTAGATAATAATTGATTTGATTCATTATAAATAGCTTTTGTTATATTAAATAAAATATTAAATAATGAGAAAAAGTGAATATTATTTGTATAATCTGAAGTTTTTACTTCATTACTAATATAATCATAAATTTTTTGAATACAAATACTAGAATTAAATATATTATTTTCTTCTACTTGATATATTAAATTTATAAACTTAGTTATTATTGCTAAAGACAAAAGTTCTTTAATAATGACTGGATTTTCTTTTAATAAAGCCTTTTTTAACTCTTCTGGAAAATCTTTATCTTCAATATATTTTCCTATAAAGACTTGATATTTTTTTAGCTCAAATATATTATATTTTTCTTTAGTATTAATACTAAAAAATTTATTTATAAATATAAAAATTTTTTCAATTGAAACACCATATAAATTTTGAGTATAATCTTTTGCTGTAAATAAAGCTTTAAACATATTAATACTTTGAATAGAAGGCTTATAATTATCAAGAAGTAGTTCTATTATTTTATTTGTATCTTTGTTTAAAACATTACTTAAAACTTCCTCTTGCTTTAATTTAATACTTAGGTCATTAGAAAAATATGTTTTTTTAATAGGTACAGAATACGAAATATAAGCTTTTAATTGTTCATTATATTTACGGTTCTTTTTACGTGATTCAAACATTTCTCTTAATTGTTTTCTATACATTTCTTTTATGTATATGTCTTCAAGAAAATCACTTAATATACTATAAAACTTAAACTCAGTATTCTTAGATAATTTTTCTTTAACTATTTGTTTATTAGATAGTTTAGAACTAATTTTTTCAATTATTGAGCTTTGTTTATCTTTGACAAATTTATAAAAGTTTTTTATATTATTTTTGAGTATAGAATAATTGCTAGTTTTTTCATCAAAATTCTTTGACGATATATCATATAAAGAAAAATGTCTTATTTCTGATATTGATTTTATTATTAATTGAATAATGCTAAGTAAATATTTTCTTTCCTCATTATTTAATGATGAATAAATTATAGATTTTTTATCCCAGTTTATATCAAAATAGTTTTGTGAAAAAACTTCTAAATGTTCATCAAAAAAAGTACTTATTATTTCTCCAGTATTATTAAACTTTAGTAGTTTATAATTCATAGCTGTATTTAAGATATCTTCTGAATGTTTATTATCGCTTGTAAGAGGATTTGGATTTTGTATAATTATACTATCTAATTTATCACTAAAAACATCTTGACATCCTATAGACATTATTCCTATAAGTTTTAATTCTATATTTAAAAGATGTTCAACATTATTTTTTACAGGTGTAGATATTTCTCTAAAATCATTTAAACTATTAAGTATTGATTTTTTATTTGTTTCATATTTCTTCTTCTTTTTAAGAGTAGTTTCATAAATTTTATTTATTAATGGTAGAATTTCTTCTACTGCTTTAGCTTTTCTAATTTCACTTAATTTGTAGTTTTCATTAATTATTACATCATCTTTTATCGAATCAATATAATCTGATAAAGTAATTCCATAAAAGCTATTATCAGTAATTAATAAGTCATTTATTTTTAAAGATGACATATTACATTCATTTGATTAAAATTATATAAAAAAATTCTATCATAAATATTTAATCTTAAACAATAAATATTAATTAAAAAAAGAGAAGAAGTGAAAAGAGAAGAAGACAAGAATTAAAAATATAATATTTATAATCTTAAATATATACTTAAATTAAAATTGATTTTAAAGTCTAAAATTTATATCTTTTAGAGTTTTTATTGTTGACTTAATAATATGTAAAATAATACAATTATTTAGCTAAATATTTTTTTTGAGGTTTTATCTTGTATAAAAAAAGTTTTTATAGATTTTTAATTTCAGTTGCATTGTCTATGAATATTAGTAATGCTTATGCAACAGATATTAATGCAGATGAAACAGAAAAATTTGTACCTATTGAGAATAAAGATTTAGGTGTTTACATTATTTCAAAGGTTGTAGATTCTAAAACCAATAATCCTATAAAAGATGTTATTGTTAAATCTGAATATGAAAGTACAAACTCTGATCAAAATGGTGAATTTTTTATAAAAGTATCTCAAAATGGATTTATAGTTTTAAATTATGAAGGTTATCAAGAAAAGACAATTAAGGTATCAGACTTAAAAGGTAAAATTAAATTGGAGCTTATTCCTGATTATTTACCACTTTTCCCAAATAACTATATATCTGCAACATATAGAAATTTAGGTTTTTCTGAGTCTTTCCAAGGTATTAATACAACAGGAAGAATAGCAGATAGTTTTAGTTTAGATGGCTCTATAAGAGTATTAGATAATTTACTTTTAACAACAGGTTATGAAAATTTAGGTGGTATATATAATAGAAATCAAACCTCAGAAAAGCAAAGTTTTAATACTCATACAGGATACTTAAGAGCAGACTGGATATTTAGCCTTTTAAAAGATAGAGTTGATTTGGCGTTAGGACTTAAAACATATTATAAAACATTATCAATTAATAATGTTGTTACTAATCAAGATGATCCAAGAGATTTAGACTTTTTAGATTTTAATAATCAAAGATTAGGATTTGCTCCTGAAATAGAATTAACAACAAGACCATTGAGATATATACCTCTAGTAATTGGTGCAAATTTAGCATATTACCCATATATAATAATAAGCCAAGAGAATAATTCTCCATTACCTAAAAACCTTGCTGGTTTTGATTATAATATTTATGCTCGTTATGATTTAATGAAATTTTTTATAAAAACACAATTTATGTCTACAACTAGTTTTCAAGATAAATACAATTCAGGTAATTCTGGTTTAGCTTTAACTCTAGGTTACTCTTTTTAAAGAATAAAAAAAGCTCTGAGAATCTCAGAGCTTTTTTATAAATATTTATATATTAGTTAGCTTTTACTTTTTTTACTTCTGCTGTTAATGCAGGTAAGATCTCAAATACATCGCCAACTATCCCATAATCTGCAACTTTGAAAATTGGTGCCTCTGCATCCTTATTAATAGCAACTACATATTTTGAAGATGACATACCTGCTAAATGTTGAATAGCTCCTGAAATACCACAAGCAATGTATAGTTTAGGAGAAACCACTTTACCTGTTTGACCTACTTGCGAATCATATTCTATCCAGCCATCGTCAACAACTGGTCTTGATGCACCAACAGCAGCCCCAAAAACTTTTGCTAAATCTTCTACAAGATATAAGTTTTCAGGTCCTCTTAATCCTCTACCAGCAGAAACAACTATTTCTGCATCTGCTAAAGATATTTTGTTGCTTGTTGATGTTATTGTTTCTTTTAATTTAACCTTAGGCTCAACTGCTTCTACTGCAACATTAACTATTTCAGCAGTTTTTGAAGTATCAGCATCCTTAATAGGAAATGCTTTGTTTCTTACTCCGATTAATTGAGGAAATGAATTAAAAGTGACTGTTTCTAAAAACTTTCCTGCATAGATAGGTCTTACGGCTGTTGCTTTACCTTCTGAATCACAATCAAGTGAAATAACTTCACTTATAGCACCTGCATCTAGTCTTCCTGCAACTCTTGGGTTTAAATCTTTACCATTAAAGGTATTACCTGATAAAAACATTGCAGGAGAATGTTCTTTTATTAAATCAGCTACAACCTTTGTATAAGGTAATGTTCCATAATTTGCTAAACTTTCATGATCTGCTACAAATACCTTACTTGCTCCATAATGAGCTAATTCACCTGCTAAAGAAGAAACATTATGACCTAGTAAAACTGCAACAACAGAACCGCCTGTTTTTTGAGCTAATTCAACCGCTTTACCTAATAATTCATAGGTAATCTTTATTATTTTACCGTTATTAACGTCTGCAAAAACCCATATATCTTTTGACATGATTTTAATCTCCTTTTTATTATATAACTTTTGTTTCTTCTCTGATAAGTCTTACTAACTCAGGAACAGAATTTACTCCATCAGTAAGTATTTTTCCTGCTTTTTTAGCTTCAGGCATTTTTATTTCTACTAAAGAAACTTTCGGTGTTATATCAGAAGCATTTAATCCTAAATCTGCTAAACCTAATACTTTTAATTCTTTTTTCTTTGCTTTCATAATATCAGGTAATTTAGGGTATCTTGCAACATTTAAACCATCTTGAGCTGTTATAAGACAAGGAGTATTTATTTCTAAAAGTTCTTCACCACCTTCAATCTGGCGATGAGCTACAAAAGTTTTTTCATCAATATAATCTATCTTCTTAACTATATGAACGCAAGGTACGTCTAATCTTTCTGCTAACATTCCTGCTACAAGTGATGCACCTGTATCAATAGCTTGTTGTCCACAAAGAACAATATCAAAACCAATATTTTGTATTGCTTTGGAAAGTACTTTAGCTGTTGTATAACTGTCAGCTTTTTCAAGTGAAGGATCCCATATTTGAGTTGCTGAATCTGCACCCATAGCTAGAGCCAATTTTAATTGTTCTTGTGATTTATCTGTTCCGATAGTAATAACAGTAACTGTACCACCAAACTTTTCTTTTATTCTTATTCCTTCCTCAAGAGCCAATTCATCATAAGAACTTATTATAAATTTCACATTATTTTTTTCTATATTTTGCCCGTCAGAAGTAAGAACTATTTTCGCTTCGGTATCGGGAGTTTGTTTCATACAAACGACTATGTTCATTAAAAATTCCTCCTAAAATATTAAAAAAGCTTGAGTCAAATATTTAAATTATTAAAAATCTTTCATTAATCTGCATATCAAAGCTTACTAAATGTTAAAAAATCCACTTTTTATACACTGTGTAAATTATATATATATTTAATATTAGTTGTTTATAATGCTTTAAATAAATTAACTTATTTTTTATATGATGTTAATTTAAAGACAATGTTTTAATTTTGACTTTTTATCTATAGAATGTTACCGATTCCAAAAGTCAGTACAAATATTAATGTACTTATAGCCATTTGTTTTAAATATGGATCAACTTCTTGAGCTGTTTTTTTATTATATACATTTTTAGCATTAATTATAAATAATGGAATGCTAACTAAAAATAACCATTGCCAAACTGATTTATTATTTAGAAGTGTATATAAAACTGAACTAGAAATACCTAAAAATAAAAGTATTATATGATAGACTCTTGCTTTCTCACCACCAAGCCTTACAGGTATAGAGTTTTTACCTGCTAATTTATCAGAGTTAATATCACGTATATTGTTTATATTTAAAACACCTGTTGAAAAAAAACCACACGAAAAAGCAGGTAAAAGCAAAGTCCAATTAAAATTATGAGCTTGTAAAAAATATGAACCTAAAACACCAACTAAACCAAAAAATATAAATACAGATATATCTCCTAAACCAGCATATCCATAAGGTTTTTTACCAACTGTATATGTAATAGCAGCAATTATTGATAAAAAACCTAAAGGTATAAAGAGCAGTAAATTTTGATCATGGATTAAATATAAACCTGAAATAATAGATAAAATTGTAAAAAGAATAATACCTTTTTTCATTTGCTCTTTACTTATATTACCTGTTTGTACAGCTCTTGTAGGACCTTCTCTATCAATACTATCTGCACCATGAATACTGTCTCCATAATCATTAGCAAGATTTGAAAGAATTTGCAGAAATATTGTTGTTAATATACATAAAGATGTTATTCTTAAATTAAATAGACCTTGAGAAGCAGCAAGAAAGCTACCTAATCCAATACTAGACAATGCAAGAGGTAAAGTTCTTAATCTAAAAGCACTAACCCAATTCTTTATACTACTCATAAATTTATAAAACTTTCTAGTCTATTAATTGCTAATTTAGTTGATTCTATTAAATCATTATCACCTTTATTATTTCTTATATCTAAAGCTTTATAAAAGTAATCTAAAGCTAATTTATAATTTTTTTTCTCAAATTCATTTTTACCAATATGTTGATATAAAAAATCTCTATAACTATCTAAATTTTTATCTTTATCAATTTCTAACTCAAGTTGATTAAATATTTCTGTTGATTTATCATAGTTATTTTTAAATTGATATATTTGAGCTAATCTAATTAACGAAATAAATCTACTTTTTTTATCATCTATTTTTTCAAAAATTTTAATAGACTTAAGCTGATTTTTTTCTGAATCTATATAATTTCCAATTAGTTTTTGATAATATGATATTTTTGATAATAATTTAGCTTTTTCTTTAGCATCTTTATTATCTAATAATTTTAAATACTCTTGTAAATGTAAAATACCTAATAACATACTATTTTTATTATTTGGATAAGCCCTTAAACTATCATTGTCTATAGAATAGGACATATCGAAATTAATATTTATATCATTAGGCATTTTATGTATTAAGGAAATCTTGGATAATCAGTAAATCTAGGTTCTCTTTTTTCAATAAAGGCATTTTTACCTTCTTTTGCTTCTTCTGATAAATAATATAGTAAAGTTGCATTACCTGCTAACTCTTGTATACCAGCTTGTCCATCAAGTTCGGCATTAAATGATGATTTTAAAAGTCTTAAAGCTGTGTGACTTTTTTGAAGCATTTTTTTACACCATTCTATAGTTGTTTCTTCAAGCTTTTCTAATGATACAACTTTATTTACTAAGCCCATATCAAGAGCTTCTTGTGCATCATATTGATCGCATAAATACCATATTTCACGAGCTTTTTTTTGTCCAACAACTCTTGCCAAATATGAAGCACCAAAACCTCCATCAAAACTTCCAACTTTAGGACCTGTCTGCCCAAACCTTGCATTTTCAGCAGCAATTGTTAAATCACAAACAACGTGTAGTACATGACCACCACCAATAGCCCAACCTGCAACCATAGCAATAACAGGTTTTGGACAAGATCTAATTTGTTTCTGAAGATCAAGGACATTAAGTCTTGGGACACCATCTCCACCAATATATCCACCATGTCCTCTTACTCTTTGATCTCCTCCACTACAAAAAGCTTTTCCACCTTCTCCAGTAAGTATTATTACTCCTACATCTTGATTTTGTCTTGCAAGTTCCATTGCTTCTGACATTTCTTTAATGGTAAGTGGAGTAAAAGCATTATGTACTTCTGGTCTATTTATACTTATTTTTGCTATTCCTTCATAATATTGGAATAAAATTTCGTTATATTCTTTTAATGTTTCCCATTTTACGCTAGTTTGCATAAATCCCAAATCCTAAACTTTTAAATAATATGGATATATATTAACTTGAAAATATAAAATATAAAAAGTTTTTTATATTATCTTAAAGTGATTCATTCTTCATCTTTTTTAGCTTTTTCAAAGCTTAAATATCTTGTAACTGAAAAAGCACTACCAACAAAACCGATAATAATACTTATAAGTAGTGTTGAAGATACAATGCCCCATATACCTGTTTCTTCAGCTATTGGAATAAAAGGGAATAATGTTTTTATTTGATTTATAGAGAATGTTCTCCAAATAACTAAAACTATAGATGTACAAATTGCACTACAAAAACCAAAAAATATACCTTCTAATAAAAATGGCATTCTTATAAACCAATTTGTTGCACCAACTAAACGCATAATTTCAATTTCATTTTTTCTTGAGTTAACAGCAAGTCTAATTGTGTTTACAATAATAGCCATTGTTGCAATACCAAAAACAGTTGTTACTACAATGCCAACAGTTCTAACTAAACTGGCTAATTGTTGAATATAGTCTGCCAATTCTTTACTATATTTAACTTCCTCTATTTCTCCAAGAGCTTTTACTTTCATAGCTACTGTTTCAACTTCTTTTACATCAGTAACTGTTATTTGAATTGAGTCAGGTAAAGGATTTTGATTATCAATATTTTCTAATTCTATACTATTTTTTAAATCATTTTTAAGATCTGTCCAGCCTTTTTCTTTTGATATAGATTCAGCAGTTGCAACACCTTCAATTTTTGTAACTTCTTCATATACTTTGGGTAAATCTGAATCCTTTTTTAAAAAAGCTATTATCTGTAATTTTGAACCAACAGAATTTGCAAGATTATTAAAATCTCCTATTAACATCCAAAAAGCACCAAAAATACTTAGTGATGCAACCATTGTTGTAATAACAATACCTGTCATCCAACCTTGTCTTATAAAATTTGTTATAGCTTCTTGAAGTGTAAATTCTAATTGTCTTAAAAGCTTTTTAGCCTGTTCCAACTGTATAAACTCCTTCTTCTTCGTCTTGTATTAAATTTCCTTTTTCCATTGTTATAACTCTACGTTTCATTGTGTCTACAATTTGTTTATTATGTGTTGAAACTATTATAGTTGTTCCACGGCTATTAATTTTAGTTAAAAGCCTCATGATCTCCCAAGAATTTTCTGGATCTAAATTTCCTGTTGGCTCATCTGCCAAAAGTATTGGTGGTGTATTTATTATCGCTCTAGCAATTGACACACGTTGTCTTTCTCCACCTGATAGTTCATTAACATATTCATGAGTATACTCAGATAAACCTGTTAGATCTAATGCAGCTTTTACACGTCTTTCTTGTTCGTCTTTACTTGTTCCTAAAATTTGAAGAGTAAATGCAACATTTTCCCAAACTGTTCTCATAGAAAGTAACTTAAAATCTTGAAAGACTACACCTATTTTTTGTCTTAAAAATGGAACTTTTGAAGGTTTAATATCATTAACATTTATTCCAGAAATAAAAACTTTTCCAGATGATGCAACTTCTTCTCTATATAGAAGTTTCATTAGTGTAGATTTACCAGAGCCTGTTGAACCTACTAAAAATATAAATTCGCCTTTACCAATGGTCAAATCTATATTATTTAAAGCAACAACACCATTAGGATAAACTTTTTTTACACCTTGTAACTCTATCATTATTGTTTTCCTTTATAGGTATAAACTTCTCCAACAAATTTAGGTAATGCCAACATTCTTCTCCATCTCCAAGGTTCTTTATATAATCTATATAACCACTCTAAATGAAGATTTATCATTATTTTAGGAGCCCTCTTTATTTTACCTGAAAAAACATCAAATGAACCACCAACGCCAATAAAAACACTTGCATTTAATTTACTCATATTATCTCTTATCCATTTTTCTTGACGTGGAACACCTAAACCTACCAATAGTATATCAGTATTAAGAGAATTGATTTCATCTATTATCTGGCTCTCTTGTTCTTGCTTAAAATATCCGTCATGATAGCCAACAATTCTTGCACTTGGGTATTTTTCTTTAAGATTCTCATAAGCTGATTTTATAACTTCAGGACTAGCACCTAATAAGTAAACATTTTTATTTAATTGGCTTATACAATTTTGTGATAATTCTATACCTGGTAATTTTTTTACTTTAACTCCTTGTTTCCTTAAAGCCCATACAACACCAGATCCATCAGGAATTAATAACTCAGCTTCATTTAAAATTTTATTAAACTCTTGGTTTTCTTTAGATAACATAATCATTTCTGCATTTATAGTAATTATATGAATTTTTTCATGATTATTTATTTTATCCTTAATAACATTTAGAGATTGCTCCATACTAACTGCATTAACAGGAACATCCATGATTTTCTCTAAATTTTGCCCTATATTCATTTTTATTAACTTATTTAGCCTTACTATTATTAAAAGTTTTAATTGATAAAAGATTATCTACATAAGTATTTCATATTTTTTCTTAAAAATTTTATTAATATTAAAAAAAATTTATTATTAAGTATTGTAAAAGTATATTAACTTATGTTAACATAACTATATACAATAAATTTTAAGAGGAAATAATAAAATGGCAATGCAAGATAACAAAATAGTTTATAGTTCAACAAATGATTTTTTACATTATTTAACTACTAGAAAAGAAGAAAAACAGAAAGAAAATAACAATAGCTCTTCCTTCTTAAAAGCTAGTTTAAAAAAACGTACAAATTCTTACAGATATAATTAATATATTAATAAGTGAAAAGAGAAAAAGTTATAAGACAAAAATATTTCAGTAACAACACTACAGATAAATATTTTTTGCAAACTAATTACTTTTAAGCATATATAGGTATTAAAATTATAAAATTAGTTACTTTTTTAAATAATTTATTATATAAAGAATAATTGAAAACTAATATTATTCTTTGAGAAGAATTTTAATTATCTATACTATGTGTTATTTATGTTATCAAAAATTTAGATTTTAAATTATCTTAAATAAAGAAGATTTATAATTATATCTATTATCTGTATAAATTTTCTCTAGGGTTTAATCTCTCAATTAAAGAAAGTTCTCTGTATAGTTGTGTTTCTTTCTCAGTTAAGTTTTTAGGTATTATAATATCTATTTTTACATATTGGTCTGCCATAGTATCCTTAGATTTATTGTATAAACCTCTTCCTTTTAATCTAAAGGCTTGACCATTTTGAGTTCCTGATGGGACTTTCATTCTTACAGAGTTTTTAAGTGTAGGAACTTCAATCTCAGTTCCTAAAATTGCTTCAGTAACTGTTATAGGTATTTCACAAGTTATATCGTTATTTTCATCTATTTCAAAGAAATTATGTTTTTCTAAACTTATATTTATTAATAAATCACCTTTTAAAACACCAGAACCATGTCCTTCACCTTTTATGGATAGTCGAGAACCTTGACTAACTCCTGAAGGAATTTTAATTGTAATATTTTTATTATCGCTTATAACACCTTTTCCTTTACAGCTCGGACAAGATTTATGATTTACTATTCCTGTTCCTTCACAAGACTTACAGTTTTCTTCTATAGGTAAAGATATTTGTTTTTGTACACCATTAAATGCTTCTTCTAATGATATTGTGATTGTTTTTTCGATATGATTTATTTTTTTTATATTTTTTAATGTATTATCCTTAACAGAGCCAAACATCGAATAAAAGAAGTCGCTAAATGAACCATTGTTATTTTTTTTCTTTAAGCTATTTTCATCAAGTTTTGCTGTTACACCTTTTTTGTTTATTTCATCATAAGTTTTTCTTTTATCAGGATCAGATAGTACTTCATAAGCTTCAAAAATATCTTTAAATTTTTCTTCTAATTTCTTATCATTTTTAGTTATATCAGGGTGGTATTTTCTAGCAAGAATTCTAAATGCTTTTTTAATATCTTCTGTAGAACTATTTTTTTCTACACCAAGAATCCTATAATAATCTTTATAAATATTTTGAGTTGAACTCACTATTTTAATTCCATGTAATTTTAAATAAATCCTTAAAATAGACCCCTGTTAGTATTAACTTTAGCTTACCAATCAAAAGAATTTCGTAGAAATCACAGATTAGAACGCTGAGGTATTCTTAATACTAATAAAGTTATTTTTAAATAATTAAGCATTTTTTACTAAACTATATAATAAATTATAAACAAAGATATATTTTACACAAGTAATGAATTATAATATTAGTTTACTCATTTAGATTTACTTAAGAAAAGGTTTATTTATAATTAAGATTTAGTAAATAGATCTTTATTTTAGACAAGTTTAAATGCTAAAATTACTATAAGATTTAATATTTGAGATAGTTGAACATTTAGAGGCTTTTAGATGTCAGTAAAAAAGTTTTTTGACTTTACAGTAAAACTTACTGTAACTTTATCTTTTGCTTATTCTATGACTGCTTGTACTAGAGATATTGCTACTACACCAATTGACTCTCAACAGGCTAGTTCTGTTAATTCAAATGCAGTAAAAGGTCAGTATGTATTAAAGTTCAAACAAAAAATTGATACTAATTCTGTAATACAAATGGCGAAAACGGCAAATGCTGAAGTTATTAAATTTGCAACAAGAATGAATAGTGCAGTAATAGAATTTAGCCAAAGCCCTTCAGAAGAAACATTACAAACTTTAAGAGCAAATAGTTTAGTTGAATTTGTAGAGCCTAATTATAAAATATCAAATAAATATACAATGAGTGATCCAAGAACTAGAGATCAGCAAGGTTTAGCTGTAGCAGGTCTTTCAAAAGCTTGGGATATAACATTTGGAGATCCTAAAATTGTAATTGCTGTTGTTGATACAGGTATTGACTTAAAACACCCTGATTTAAAAAATAAAGTAGTTGAAGGATACAATGTAATAACCCAAGGAAAAACTCCTCCAATGGATGATAATGGGCATGGAACACACGCCTCTGGTATTGCTGCTGCTGAAAGTAATAATAAAATAGGTATTGCAGGAGTTGCTCCAAAATGTAAACTAATGCCAGTTAAAGCACTTGATGCAAAAGGTTCAGGAGATATTTTTAATGTAGCACTTGGTGTAATTTGGGCTGTTGATCATGGAGCAAGAGTTTTAAACCTTAGCCTAGGTGGTCCTAAAAACGAAACATTAAAAAGAGCTGTTGATTACGCTCTCGCAAAAAATGTTGTAGTTGTAACAGCAATGGGAAATGATGGTAAAAACTCAAAAGCTTATCCAGCTGCATTTCCTGGTGTTATTTCAGTTGGTGCTGTAGATTTTGATAGAAAAAGAGCAGACTTTTCAAACTATGGTGATTGGATCTCTGTAGCTGCACCAGGTGTACAAATAATGTCTACAATGCCTACATATAAAACAACTATGACAGAGATGGAAAAAGAACAAGGTTATGATTATCTAGATGGAACGTCTATGGCGTGTCCAATAGTTGCAGGTATTGCTGCTCTAGTCTTAAGCAGAAACCCTGATTATACACCAGCAGAAGTAAAAGAAAGAATACAATCTACAGCAACTGATGTTGGTAAAAAAGGTTATGACATAGAATATGGTTATGGTGTTGTTAACGCAGCAAAAGCCGTTTTATAATTAAAATACTATTTGGAGATATATTTTGAAACTCTTTTCTAAAAATTTAAATATTGCTATTTCATTATTTGCAGTTTTTTCTGTAATTTCATGTGGTGTGCAAGAAGATATTGTATATACCTCAAATCAAAATATCCCAGAAATTCAGAATGTTACAGAAGCATTTGTTTCAAATGTAAGTGAGTCAACAGCTGAACAAATACTAAAAAAAGATGAAGAAAAGCAAGTTGCAAAAGAAACTAAAGAACAAGAAGTTGCAATAGCTTCTGCTTCAGGTTCTTCAATTAATAAGAATGTTTCAAGTAAAGACCCTAATATTAGTTCAAATGGAGAAACTTCTCAAGTTTCAGCATCTTCTATATTTAAAAAACAAACAAATCCATATATAGGACAACCTTTACCAGCAGGAACAAAACAATATACATTATCTTTACAAAAAGATCCAACTTTTATAAATAAAATTATGTTTGAACCTTCTGCATTATGTTTTGATGATAAAGGTAGCTTATATACTGTTGCAGATAAGCTTCATCATTCACTATATAAGTTTGATTTATCAAATTCATCAAAAGGTTACAATCTATCAGAAGATATAAAGCCCAAAAGTTCTCAAATGTTAAAACTTAGGCTTAAGAAAAAGAATAAATTTGATTTTGAAGGATTAGAATTTTTTAATGGTAATTTTTATGTTGCAGATGAAAGAGATAGAAAAGTTCTTAAAATTGATAGAAGTGGAAATATAACAGATTTAAAAATTGATAGTAATGGATACATGAAATCAAAAGGAATAAGAAATAATGTAGAAAATTCTGGTTTTGAAGGTTTAACAATAGATCCAGTTAATGAAATAATGTATTTAATAAAAGAAAGACAAGAATCAATGGTTCTTGTAGTAGATATGAAAACAAATACAATAATAAATAACTTTAAAATTCTTACACCAGGTAGTGTTGAGCCAACTCTTACAGATGCTAGTTTTTATAATGGCTATTTATATGTATTAATTAGGTCACATAGACAAATCGTAAAAGTAAATCCTTCAAATGGTTCAATACTTTCAGTATTTGATTATAGAAAAATAGAAGAAGATCCTAAATATGTTTATAAAAAAATACCTGATTTAGAAGCTGGTAATGATCCTGATGGTTATGGAGTAATGGAAGGTTTAGCTGTAACTGAAAAATCTATGTATGTAGTAACTGATAATAATATGCTTCCGTTAAAGAGAAATTTATTAAATAATAAACCTCAACTATTTATATTTAATAATCCAGAGAGTACACTTTAAAAACTTACTTTCTATTAACTAGAGCTAATAAGCCAATACCAATTATTCCAAATGCAATATTTTGAACCCAAGCAGCAAGTAAAGGCGGTAAAGTTCCAGAAGCACCTAGTGAACGACAAATAGTATATGTTACATACCAAACAAAGACTAATGCTATACTAATTGCCACTCCGAAATAGGTTCCCATTTTAGCAAATTTTATTCCTATTGGTGCAGCAATAAGAGCAACAAAAAATGTAGCAAGAGGTAATGAAAATTTTAAATGATAATCTACTTCCATTACCCTTGTATCAACTCCTCTGTTTCTAAATTCAGCCAATTGTTTAGCTGCTTCTCCTGAACTTTGTTCTTGTATTGATTTTTGATCTGAAAAAACCGTAGAATTGCTTAAATTAAATTCAATTTCCATAGCTTTAAATTTAGCTTCATAACTTACAAAACCATCTCTTGCATATTTTCTTAAAACACCGTCTTGTAAAATCCATTTATTTTCACCTCTACGAGCTGTTTTTGCATTAATAACTTGAGGATAACCAGCTTTTGTATTATCAAAAACGAAAACTTCCTCTAAAACTTCTTTTTCTCTGTTAACTTTTTCTACATAAAAATATCTTTCATCATTACCTTTTGTAAAAAGCCTTTCTTTGATAGGTGGTAATTTTTGATTAGTTATCATATCTCTTGCTATTAGTACGCTTTGGTGATTTGTATGAGGTACAACTTTTTCATTAATCAAAAAACCTAGATAACTTACAAATAAAGCTATAAGTAGAATAGGAGTTATAACCCTAGTAAAGCTGACTCCGCAAGATCTTAAGGCCACTATTTCACTATCTTTTGCTAGTCTCCCTAGAACTAAAAGTGTTGAAAATAAGTAACCAACAGGAAAAGTTACAACAATAATTGCAGGTAAATTATATAAAAGTAGAGCTAAAACAGCACTAACAGGCATACCACTTTTAACAATCATTTCAGCATATAAAAATAATGTATTAGATAACATTATTACAATAAATGCTGCGACCCCTGCTGTAAAAGGTTTTATTAACTCTTTTAGTATATATTTATCTAGTATTCTTAACATTTAAAAATCATTTCTTTAATCTAAAGAATTAATTATATATCTAAAATACATCTAATGAAAAATGATAAGTGTTAATGGAGAAGTGGTTATAAGTTAGAAAGCATATTTAAGATTCATAATAGTATATTTTTATACTAAGTAAGAGGTAAAAAGTGAATAGAGAAGAAGTAAAGAATTTGATGCTTTACGTTTAATATCAATAAGAAAACCTTTATTACTTATAGTTGTTTTGCATATATAAAAATATAAAATTCTAAATATACCATTAATTTATTTTAAGATAAGATTATATTTAGTAGATCATAAATTTTTAATACTTCCATAATCTAATTATTAGATGATATAATACTTAGAAATTCTAAATATTAGAATTTATAATATTTTTGTATGTTTAAAAAGATGATTTTAAAAAGATTAAAAACAATAAAAAATAGTAATTTAAACAAATTACTAATTAGTACTATTATTTTACTTTCATTTGGAAATTTAGTTACTGCTTGTAATTCAGAAAAAAAAGTTGAAGCTAAAAATGTTGAAGTAAAAAATGCTCCTATTCCTGTATTAACTGTTACAGCAATAAATCCATCAATTAAGAACATTGAAAAGACCTTAAGTGTAACAGGAAATTTATCAGCTTGGGATATGGTGTATGCTCAAGCGTCTGCTAATGGATTAAAGGTAATAAATATTTTTGCTGAAGCAGGTCAAAATGTAACTAAAGGTCAAGTATTGGTTCAGCTTGATGATTCTATGTTAAAAGCTCAATTGTCTTCTGCTAAAGCTCGACTAATAAATGCACAAGCCCAACTTCAGAAAATTAAAAACCCAAATAGAGAGCAAGATATTTTAAGACAAAGGGCTTCATTACAACAGGCTAAAGCGAATCTTGATAATGCTAGAGAAAATGCAAAGAGATATCAAAGCTTATATGAGCAAGGGGCTGTAAGTAGATTTGATTTAGATTCTAGAAATACAAGTTTAGAAACAGCACAAGCATTCTATAATCAAGAAGAACAAAGGCTTAATCTTTTATTTGCAGGTTCTAGAACTGAGGATATTAGTATTGCTCAAGCTTCTGTTTTAGATGTACAAGCCCAAATCCAACAAATAGAGGTACAACTTTCACAAACTGTAGTTAAAGCACCTGATAGTGGTTTAATTCAAGAAAGACAAGTTCATTTGGGAGATATTTCATCATCAGTTGCAAAAATGTTTTCTATTGTAAGAAATAATAGATTTGAGTTACAAGCCAAAGTTCCAGAATCAGATTTAAAAAATATAAAAGTTGGAGCATCTGTAAAAATTAGTAGTGATGTTGACTCTAAAATAAAAACTTTTGGAAACATAAGACAAATAGGTCCAGGGGTTGATGCTGTAACAAGACAAGCAATTGTAAAAATAGATGTTGATTATGTTGCAGGTATGCAAACAGGACAATTTTTAAGAGGTATAGTTAATTTAGGTAAAAACACAAGTTTAGTGATTCCTTCAAAATCTATTTTAAATCAAGAAGGTATAACAAAAGTATATTCAGTTGATGAAAAATCTTATGCAAACTTAAAAACAGTTGAAGTAGGAATAAGAGATGGTGAGTATGTAGAAGTTAAATCTGGTCTTACTAAAAACGACAAAATTATTATTGATGGAATTGGTTTTTTAAGAGATGGGGATTTTGTTAAAGTATTAAGCTCATCAAAAGGCGGTAAAGCATGAATATCTCAGCATGGGCAATAAAAAAGCCTACACTTGTAATACTGCTTTTTATGATAATAACTCTTATGGGTACAATGAGTTATTTAAAATTAAAAATAAATAATACTCCTGATGTTGATTTTCCTACGATAGTTGTTGCTATAAGTCAAGCAGGAGCTTCTCCTGTTGAACTTGAAACAGAAGTAACCAAGAAAGTAGAAGACTCTTTAACAGGCTTACAAGGATTAAAACACGTAACATCAACTGTTAGTGATGGTTTATCTGCAAGTGTTTTAGAATTTGAGCTAGGGCACCCAACAGATAGAGCTTTAAATGATGTAAGAGATGCAATTTCAAAAATTAGAGCTACTTTACCTCAAGATATTAGTGAACCTTCCATTACTCATCCTAATCAGTCTGGTGAACCTATTGTTGTTTATTCAATAGAAAGTAAGAAAAAAAGCATTGAAGAACTTAGTTATATTGTTGATAATAGAATTGCAAGAGAACTGTTAAATGTTAATGGTGTAAGCCAAGTTAGGCGTTCTGGTGGTGTTGATAGAGAAATAAGAGTTGAGTTAAATTCTGAAAGAATAAGAGCTTTAGGATTAACTGCAGATAGTATAAGTAATCAAATAAAATCTTTGAACATTAATGTACCAAGTGGAAAGAGTAAAATTGGTAGTCAAGAACAAACAATTAGAACATTAGGTTCAGCAACTAATATAGAACAATTAAAAAATTTACAAATATCATTAACAAATGGTCAATTTATTAAATTAGATGATTTAGGTATAATAAAAGATTCGTTTGCAGAAATAAGACAAATAGCAAGGTTTGATGGGAAACCCGTTGTTGCAGTTTCTGTTGTTAGAGCACAAGGTACTAGTGATGTTAGTGTTGCAAAAGCTGTTTCAAATAAAATAGAAATCATAAAAAAAGATTTAAGTGATATTGAATTTAAAATGATTAGAACATCTGTAAAACAGACAATGGATGAATATACTGCTTCTCTTGATGCTTTAATTCTAGGTTCTGTTTTGGCAATTATAGTTATTTTTATCTTTTTAAGAAATTGGCAGTCTACTTTAATTGGTTCTTTGGCTATACCTCTTTCCATTTTAGGAACTTTTATTGTCATGGAAAACTTAGGGTATACACTAAATTTTATGACTTTACTAGGTTTAATATTAGCTGTAGGAATCTTAGTTGATGATGCAATAGTTGATCTTGAGAATATTCATAGGCATATAGCAATGGGTAAAAAACCTTTACAAGCTGCATTTGATGCAACAGATGAAATTGGTTTAGCTGTTGTCGCAACTACATTCACAATAGTTGCAGTATTTATACCTGTTGCTTTTATGGGTGGAATTCCTGGAATGTTTTTTAAGAGCTTTGCTCTAACAGTTTCTGCCTCTGTTTTATTTTCTCTACTTGTTGCAAGAACACTTACACCTATGATGGGTGCATATTTATTACCAGATCATGCAGAAGCTGAAGTTGTAAAAGAAACATTTTTAAGAAAAACTTATAGAAGTATATTAACATGGTCTATAAGACATAGATTTATTACAACTCTTTCTGCTATATTAATTTTATTCTTTAGTTTATTTTTAGCAACTAAACTACCAACTACATTTTATGATAATGGTGATATATCAGAATTAGCTTTAGGAGTCAGTTTACCAACTGGTTCAACAATACAAGATACAGAAAGAGCTGTTAAACAAGTTGAACAAATATTTATGAAAAGACCTGAAGTAAAACACGTTTATTGGAGTATTGGAGCCTCATCACAAAATGGTTTAGTTTCAAGTGCAGGAGCAGTAAACGAAGCTAACTTAAGTATTATATTAGTTCCACCTAAAGAGAGAAAGATAAGACAAAATGAGTTTGAACTTGAGATGGTTCCTTATCTTACCGAAGTATCAGGGGCAAGAGTTGCTTTTAAACACTTTGGGCCTGGTGGTGGAGGTTCTAAACCTGTAAATATTCTTCTAAAAAGTAATGATAGTATTGCTCTTACTCAAACAGCAAATAAAGTACTTAGTGAAATGAGAAAAATTAGTGGTTTAAGAGATGTTACTACAAGTGCAGCAGAATTAAGACCAGAAGTTGTAATAAAACCTAATTTTGCAAGAGCAGCAGAACAAGGAGTATCTGTATTAACAATAGCAAGAACAGCAAGAATAGCAACACAAGGTGATATAGATGTCAACTTACCTAAGTTTAATACAGGTGAAAGACAAATAAATATAAGGGTTAAAATTCAAGATCAGTTTAAAGGTGATCTTGAAGCAATTGGAAATATGCTTGTTCAAGGTAAGTCTGGTTTGCTTCCTTTAAAATCTGTTTCTGATATTTATTTTTCAAGTGGTCCAGTTCAAATTAACAGATATGATAAACAAAGACAAATTACAATTAGTGCTAATCTTAATGGTTTAGTTTTAGGTGATGCAATGAAGAAAATAAAAGATTTACCTTCAATGAAAAACTTACCTCAAGGTGTAACAAGTGGAAGTATAGGTGAAGCTGATGTAATGAATGATGTATTTACAAGATTCGTAACTGCTTTTATTCTTGCTATAGTTTTTGTTTATACAGTTTTAGTAACTCTCTTTGGAGGTTTTTTACATCCTCTAACAATTATGGTTGCTTTACCTCTTTCTATTGGAGGAGCTGTTTTAGGACTAATGGCAACAGGAAAGCCTTTAGGTCTTATGGCTCTTATAGGAGTTCTAATGTTGATGGGAATTGTAACTAAAAACTCGATACTTTTAGTAGAACACGCTATAACTCTTGAAAATGAAGGCTTATCAAGAAATGATGCAATAATTGAATCATCTTTAGCAAGAGTTAGACCAATTATAATGACAAGTATTGCTATGATTGCAGGTATGGTTCCTATTGCTTTAAGTTTAGGAGCAGGGACTGAGCCAAAAAGCCCTCTAGCAATATCAGTAATTGGTGGTTTATTTACCTCAACTGTATTTACTTTAGTTGTTGTTCCTGCAATTTACACTTATTTTGATGATTTGCGTGATTTCATGTTAAAGATATTTAAGATAGGTAATAAAAATAAAACAGAACATAAAGAAGTTGCTATTGAATCAGTATAATTTTATAAAAAAATAGTTAAAATTATATGATATGAATACAAATGATTTAGATAATTTTGAACCTATTGAAGAAGTTGAAGATGAATTAAAAGGTTTTCAATACTTTAAAGCTTGGATTATTTCTTTTCCTATAACTGCTTTATGTATTTTTGTTCCTATAATATTATTTTTATTAGTTTCATATTCTACATATTTTGAAAATACAAGTTATCCAGAATATGTAAGAAATTATTTAGCAATTGTAAAATATGGTGGTGTTTTAGGAGGCCCTGCTCAAGAATTATTATGGGCAGGTGAAGTGTGGCGTATATTTGTAAACTTATTTCATCATGGTGGGATTTTACACATATTTTTTAATTTATATGCTCTTTACTATTTTGGAAGTTTTACTGAAAAATACTTAGGTTCATTTAAATTATTATTATTTATTTTCTTTTGTGGATTATGCCAAGAAATAGTCTGTCAGCTTACAATAGAGCAGGGGGCAATAGGTTTATCAGGAATAATTTTTGGGTTATTTGGTTTTTTATATATTGTTAGTAAATTTGATGAAGAAATTGCATTAATAATAACACCTAGCTTAAGTAAAGCAATGTTTATTCAATTATTTCTATTTATTCCACTTACATATTTTGAGCTAATAAATATTGCAAATGTAGGACATTTTTCAGGCTTAATTTATGGAATTTTATTCGCATTAGCCTTTTACTATAATCCAAATATCATAAAGAAAATATCATTTTTATTATTAAATGTATTGATAATAAGTGGGCTATATTATGTTTATAAACCTATAAATAATGCTGAGTATGATAAATGGATTAGTACAAAAAAAGTAATGGCTAGTTAAATATAATTGTAATTTAACTAGCTAGTCTTATCTAAAACTCAACTATAAGAAACTAATCTTCTAATAAAAGTCTAGAATTATGGAGCTTCACAAACTAATGGCTCTGAAGATTGCTCAGGTGGATTCACTTCACAAACCATTCTTTCTTCATCATAGTAAACTTCATTTTCAACAGGTTTAACATCAGGTTTAGGATCTGGTGTTGGCTTTACTTCCGTTTTTTGTACTGGTTTTGGGTTTGGTTTTACTTCAGATTTGGGATCTGGTGTTGGAGTCGGTTTTACTTCTGCTTTAGCCTCTTGTTGTGCTTTAATTTTAGCCATTTCCTCTTGTACATCTTTACTCCATCTTGTAAATGTGTTATCTGTAGAGTCAAGTATTGCCTTACATTTTTCAGGATTCATTGCTAATAATAATTTAGCACTTGATTGTTGATTGCCTCCATCTGTTGCTAAAATTGCACCAGCAGCTTCAGGGCTCATATTTTCAAGAATTTTAACAGCTTTATCCTGTGGTATTGTATCTATAATTTTTCTAGCTTCTTTAAAATCCATTGATTTTAATCTATTTCCAGCTTCTTTTGGATCTAAGTCACCAATATTTTTAGCTTTGTCTTTATCCATTTGTTCAGTAACTGCGAGATTCCAAGCAGGATGAAGTGATTTAGAAATATCAAGTATTGCCTTAGCTTTTTCAGGATTCATAAAAGTTAGCAACTTAGCACTTATACTTTTATCACTACCATCAGCTTTTAAAATATTTTCAGCATCTTTTGGATCCATTATCTCTAATGCTTTTGCTGCTTTATCTGGTGGCATAACTTCAATTATTTTTCTAGCATCTTTACAGTCCATTTGTTTTAATGTAAGAGCTGAAGTTACTGGTCCCAGAGTTGATAATACTTTCGAAGCATCTTTGGGATCTAACTCTTTTATAGATTTAATGATATCTTTAGGCTCTTTTAACACCCATTTTGTTTCTCCATCCTTAACTTCTGATTTATACAAAGTCTTAAATGTTAATTTAGAAGGACTGCTATCAGGCATCTGATCTATTAAATCTGTTCCGAATAGTTCTTTAGCAGGAGGAGAACCAATATTCTCAGCTAATTTCTTTTCAGCAACTTTTGATAACTGATCTAATACTTTATCTTTTACAGATTGAGGTAAATTACTAGATTTTACGTCAGCACATATCTTCTTAAAATCATCATAATTATCTGCTTTTAGAGCTTCTGTTGCCTTAGAAGCAAATTCTCCCGCTTTTTTAATTATTTCCTTTTTATCTGATAGTTCTTTATCAGTTCCTCTAACTTCTTTTAGGGATTTACCTATTGCTGTTCCTTCAAATGAAGGCATTAATTTATCTATTAATTTACCTAATCTTTCTACTTCTGCTTTATCTTCTGAGTTTCTTGCCTGATTGTATTTATCAACTAATGCTGATAATGTTTTTGGTCCAAATTTACCATCAATATCTTTACCTGTTAACCCAATAGATTTTTGTAAATCTTTTATCTTCTTATCTGGCGAAATTGAGTTATCATCTGATATTGCATCAGCTACTGTCTTTGGTTTTATTGTTGTAACACCACCTTTAACAATATCAAAATCTGATTTTTTATCTGTTTTAGAAACTTCATTAAAATTATTCTTTTTATAATCTTTAAATTTAATATTTTCAGGTGTTACTGTATCTGTTGAAAAAACAGTTGCCTCCTTACCACCTTGTTTAGTTGTTGTTACATCCCCATCTCCATCTTCATTATTATCTTGAATAACTGCTGAAACTTTATTGGTTTTTGAATTTATATCAAATGTAAATTCTACAGGTGAGCTATCAGCTGATTTTATTTTATCTGAACTTATGCCAGTTACAGATGACAGGCTCTTATAAAAATCTTCTTCGCTTATTCCTTGAGCTGCAAAATCTTTTTTTAGATTTTTAATCTCGTCTCCAGTAAGTTTATTATCACTTAAAGCTTGTCCTAATTTTTCTTTTAAATTTTGAGGTTTTATTTTCTTATCATAATCAGTCCAGTTATATGCAGATAAGCCACTTGATACTTCAGCCATTACTCAGCTCCTTTATACAAAAAATAAACAGATGAAGGATTGAAACCATTATACAATGTTATAATTCGTAACAATAGTATTAATTCTTATTGAAACATAAAATTAATAGACAATTAATAATTTTTTAATTATTAATTGTCTATTAAAAAAACAGATTAGAATGCTTTTAACCTATAGAGCTTACGCAAATAAGTATTGAAATTTCTTATTATTCTATCGTTACCTCTATTTGTGGGAATATCTGTTATTTCTTTGTGAAATTAGCAAAACTTGAAACTTGAACAACTCCATATTCTACTTTAGCTAATTTTTCACCATCTTTTTTAGATACATTACGTATTCTAAGTCTATAAAAATCTTCTATTGTTTCTTTTGGATCTATTTTAACAGTAATTTGTGTAACCTTCCCTTTTTTATCTGGATCTCTAGGGTCTGGAACGTGTTGAACAAAATCTACATTACATTTTTTACCATCAACAGCAGTTAACCATTTACCTCTAACAGGATAAACGTGTTCAACCATATAGTTATTTTTATCTTTTACAGAAGCTGAGTTCATATCTTCTTTCCATCTAACCTCAAAAATAGCTGCCTTATTAGACTTAGCATAAATAACACTTTTTACAGCTTTTGCATCTTTTGGGATCATATCTATAGCATTTATATATTTGTTGTACAAAAAGAAACCAACAAAGGTCAATAATAAAATAACAAATGTTGCCATAATACGTATTTGCAAACGTCTGGTCATTTAAGATTATATCCTTCCCGAATATGAGATTATGAATATTCATATTTTAATATAATTTTTGATGATAATCTATAACCTTGAGAAATTTTTTTATAGTAATTTTAGCCGTATCAACTATTAGTAAAAAGTGCTCAGAGAAGAAGATAAGAAAAAGTATTTTCAATACTTCTCATATCTTTTTACTTTTTACTAAGTTATTCTCACTTCTTGTCTCTTTACTAAAACCACTATGTTAACTAGATCACAGATTACACATTAAGTTATATTAAGATAAATAGCAACTAGTTGACTAAATGTTTATAAAAGTGATAATATCAAATCAAGCTTAAATATTTTAATCAAGGAGAATTAAAAAATGAATTATTCAAAAGTTGTAAAAAGAAGCTCTCTTTTACTTTCAACCGTTTTCTCAGTATTTTGTATTGGTTGTTCTCAAAATTCTATTGATGCTTTAACACAGGCTCCTATAGGAAAATCTAATTCAATGACAGTCAAAGCTGTAGAAGATCAAAATCTTCCAGAAACTGATAAAATTGAAGCACCTAAAGGAAAAGCAATAAAATTATATTTCAAAATGGATGCAAATGAAGAACAAAGTTTAGATAAAAAACCTTGCCCACCTCCACCACCTCCATGCGGATTAAAAAGAGAAGGCGAGAAAGAATTCAAACCAGTTGATTCAGCCGTTAAAACAAGTGATACAGAAGTATTAAACTTAAAGACTATAAATAGTGATGATAATAAAAAAAGACCTTGTCCTCCACCACCATCACCTTGCGGATTAAAAAAAGATGGTGAAAAACTTGGTGAACAAATAAATAAAGAAATAAATAAGGATCTAGAACAAAAAGGTAAGAAAGAATGTAAAGGAGATAGACAAGCACCACCTCCTCCACCACAAAGACAAAATGGACAAATGAATGCAAATCAAAATAATCAATTTGGAGAACAAAATCAAGGACAAATGATAAGTAATAATCAAGGAGGAAACAGACAAACACCACCACCTCCACCACAAAGACAAAATGGGCAAATGAATACAAATCAAAATGGTCAATTTGGAGAACAAAATCAAGGACAAATGATGGACAATAATCAAGGTGGAAACAGACAAGCACCACCTCCTCCACAATCACAAAGAGGGTAAATATAAGGTAAGGATAGAAAACAAAATTTAAATTATTATTCTGTTTTCTATCCTTTAAAACTAAATCTAATTATAATTAAGTTGCATTTAGTAAGACTAAAACCTATAGTATTATAATATGTGAATATAAATGAGTTTTTTTGGAAAAGAGTTAGCTCTACTAAGAAAAAGAGCAAATATAACACAATATCAATTAGCTAAGGAGCTAAAACTTTCTCGTTCTCATATTTTTAGGATAGAAAGTGGAGAAAGAAAAGCAAATAGAGATATTATAGAAAAAATATCCCATGTAATCAAATTTAGTAATTATGATTTAATAAAGCTTTTTATTCTTTCTGATATTGATTTTGAAATTAATAATAATAAAGATAACTTCAAATTATGTTTTCGCCTTGCTTTAGAATTAAAAAATAAAGGAATTAATGATAAAGCAAAATTTCTTGTTGAAAAATCAATGCAAGTTTTTGAAAATATGATTGAGTTGCACGCTTTACTTGCTAACCTTAATTTACTTAATAATGACTATGATGGTGCTATAAAAGCAAATGAAGAAACTTTAAAATATATCCAAAATATACCCAATTCTGAAAGAACTGAATTAGGTATAACAGAAGCAGAAATAATACATAATCTTGGATATGTATATTTTGAAAGAGCTTTAAATAAAAAGTATTATAAGGACTCACTCACAGTTAAAAACTGGTATGAGAATAATAAAGAATTACAATCAACAATAAATGAATTAACAGAAGAAATAATAATAGATTTTAAAAGAGCAATAGAGGAGATTGAAAAAGCTTTAAAGCTTGAATCAGAAAATCTACATATAATAGATCAATTAGCTAGATTATATTATCAAGGTGCGGATATCTCTGATAATCAGAAGAGTAAAGCAGAAATGTTTAAAAAATCCATAGATTTATATGAAATAATTATATCCTCAGAAAAAGATTTACAAGATTTTAAAAAGCAAGAAGCGTCAATATTTCTATCTATGGCACTTGCAAAAGTTTTTAACCTAAAAGAATCATCAAGATTAATAAATACAGTTATAAATTATAAGCCTTTATATTACTTAGCTTACTATGCTAAAAGTTGTATATATTCAATTAATGGAAAAGATAATAAAGATTTTTTAGATATATCTTATAATTCTCTTGTAAAAGCAATAAAATTAAATATAGATCTTAAAGAAGATATTAAATCTGAACTTGATTTATATAATTTACGTTTTAACAAATTATTTAAAAATAAATTTGATGAACTATATACTATCGAAGAAGGAAAAGAAAATGAAAAAGAGTAGTTTAATAAAGTATTTATTCCCATCATTTATCATATATTTTACAGCTTGTACTATGCAAAGTACACAACTTACACAAGTTGATAAAAATACTTCTAATGTCTTTGATTTAAATTTAGGTCCCAAAGGGGGAGGAACTATTGACCCTAAAGTTACTTCAGGTCAGGCAATAATAAACTTTAAAGAAGGAGATAGTATTTTACTTTTTAATATTAACCTAAAAGGCTCTAATAATAGTTTTTCAACTAAAGATACTAAAACTAATGGAAATGTTATAACAATAATTCCTTCTATTACCCCAAACTCCTCTCCAACTCCTATTCCTAGTCCAACAGCCTCAACAAAACCTAATACAATTTCTAAAATATCAAATAAAATTTATATAAATGAAAGAACATATTTACTTGATATCCCTCAAGATAAGATATCAAATGATAAATTTACTTTAAATTTATCCGGATTGAAAAAAGGTAGTATTGTTAGTGTTGCTAGTGAAGTATTTGACACTCAAAATTCTTCTGTTGGTAAAGAAAGTCTTCAGAATAAACAAGTAAAAGAAGATGTAGAATCTTTTGACTTAAATGTTTCTGTAAAAATTGAAATTAACGTAAGCCAAAAAACAGAGGTTAATACTTCTGTGAATGTCAATCAGAGTCAGGTTGTAAGCCCTGTAATTAATATTACATTACCTACACAACCTACACCATCTCCAACAGCAATTTCAACACCTTTACCACCCCCACCTCCTAGACTTGATTGTCCTGATAAAATATGTAAAAGGTATCTATAAATTTTAATAAGTCAAAAAATGATTATATTTAATAATTGTAAGAATATATTAAAAATATTTTTTCATGAATAGTCTTTTAGAAATAATACTAATATCTTTACTATTTACTTTTATATTCTCTGATAATATAGCCAAAATATTTTATAACTTAGAAAAATGGTCATTTTCATTATTTTTCTATAATATAAATCCTTTTTATAGAACTAATAACTTAAACCTTATTGCTAATTGTTACGCTGAAATAGGTGATAATATAAAAGCAATAGAAATTTATAATAAAGCTTTAAAATATGAAACAAGTTATGAAATATACCAAAATTTAGGTTTATCTTATGTAGATATAGGTTTATACGATGATGCTTACAAAAACTTTGAAAAAGCATACAAAGATAAATACATAAATAATTATAATCCTAAAAACTCATATACAACTAAGTTCAAAATAAGACATGATATAGAACAATTTGAGTATTTAATATCAAAAGGTATTTTAGATGACAAATATAATAAAAAAATAGATTTATATAAAGAATTAGAAACTAAAATAGATGCTAACTATGATTTTTATTATAGTTTTGATAACTATTTTGATTATGATAAAAATGTTTATCTTTATAAATCTGAATTTCAAGGTCACATTTTAAATAACTCCTTAGAGTTTACATCTATACAAGATAAATATATAAATTCTAAAAATCAAATAATCTATTTTGATGATTTTTTAAACCCTCAAGCTTTAGAGGAGATAAGGAAGTTTTGTTTATTATCTACTATTTGGCATGAGTATGATAGAAAAAGAGGGTATATTGCTTCTTATTTGTCTAATGGTTTTAACTTTAGGTTAATATACCAATTAGCAACAGAATTACAAAATAGTTTTCCAAAAATTTTTAAACAATACAATTTAAGAAATGTATGGGCTTTTAAATATATGGATAACTCAGAAGGTGTCTTAATACACGCAGATGAAGCTGTTATAAATGTAAACTTTTGGATAACACCTGATAATTCAAATAATGATAAAAATAGTGGAGGTATGATTGTATATAATAAAAAAGCTCCAAAAAATTGGTCTTTTGATAAATATAATACAAATACAGACTATATAAATAAATTTGTAAATCAAAGTGATACAATATCTGAAAAAATTACATATAAAGAAAATAGAGTTGTAATATTTAATTCATCATTATTTCATCAAACAGATAATTTTGACTTTAAGAAAGGTTATGAAAATCATAGAATTAATATAACTCTATTATTTGGTAAAAAATCATAAAAAACAGTATACAAAAACAATAATCTTGAATAATTAACTTATACTAGATAAGAAGTAAAAAGTAAAAAGACAATAGTATTGCAGTTACAATATTGTGGATAAATATTTTTTGCAAACCAATTACTTTTAAGTATACCTTTATCAAATCAGTTTTGTTTAAATAAATAATTTAATTTTTAGCACAGCATTTTTTATATTTTTTACCACTACCACAGGTGCATGGTTCATTTCTTCCTATTTTTATAGATGTATTTTCTTGATTTTTTCTAGGTTCTTGTCCTGATACAAAATACCATATCCCTTCTTCTTTCTTAAAAAATGATAGTTCATGATGTAATTTTTCTTGGTTATTTTCAAGATAAGAAACTTTAAACTCAACTTCTCCTATTAGATCTATTTTTGTACCTTTTTGAGTACTTATTATTTCAAGATTTATCCATATTAAATTTTCAGCCCAATTTTTAATACTATCTATAGAATAAAAAGATTTTTGGCTTATATGAGTGGATTTTAATATATATACAAAGTCTTTAATTGAATAAGCTGTGTAACGAGAACGCATAAGTTCTTCTGCTGTTTCAGCTTTTATTTCACCAGTAATAATTTTATGACAACAGTCTTTAAATTTTTTACTAGACTTACAAGGGCACAATTCTAATTCTGACATTTTTATAATTTAAATTGCTTCTTTTTTTCTAAATCTTTTAATTAATATAAATGAAATTATTAATATTGCAAATACAGCAAGAAAAGGAACAAAAATTGATAATACTGAAGTTACTATTGCTCCAACTAATTCTGCTATTGCTAATATTGAATTTCCTGTTCCAACAGTGGTTGCACTAGATGCAAGTCTAGTTAGGGAAGTTGCTGTATGAACAACAGCAGCACTACCTCCACCTGCTACAATAGCAAAAGACCATTTTAAAAAAGGATCTAATTCATAACCCATTGATGCTGTTAAGAGAGTCCCTGCAATTACAGATGCAGGTCCAGTAGCATGATCAAGAAGATTATCAACAAATGGTATAAAATATGCTAAAACTTCTAAAGCAGTTGCTACACTTAAAGCAGTTAAAGCAGGTATAGTACCAAGCCACTCAAAACTACTTCCTACGTGTAAATGACCTGTCATAGTAGCTAAACTAGCAATTAACAAAGGCACAAAAACTCTAAACCCACAAGCAGCACTTAAACCAATACCAATAAAGAGGGATAAGATTATTTCCATTTACTTTGTTAAAGCACTCCAAGCATTACTTAATCTTTGTCCTATAGATGTCTTTTGCCCATTCTGTGGATTCTGTTGAGTCTGATTTGCATTACCTTGATTTTGTACGGGACTTGTTTTACCTTGTGATGCAGCAAGTCTATCAGCTATGTTTTTATACTGATATAATTCAGATTCATTAGGTGTATATCCATTCTTTTTAACTTTATCTTCAAGAGCTAATGCCCAATCAATCTCACTTTTTGATGGTGCTTGTGAATTAGAGTTGTTAGAAACAGGTCTATTATTATTCATTGGTAATGTTTTAGGAACATTTACTAAGTTGGGACCTGTGTTGGCAACTGTATATGTTGGTAACGAAGGAGAGGAACTTCTAAGGGTTGTAGGAACCTGAATAATATTTGGTGTAGTTTGAAATAAATTTCTAGGGACACTAAAAGGTTGACTCCAAGCCTGCCAATCTTTTCCACCTTGTTGAGTATTTCCAGCTTGTTGCTGAACCTGTATTTTATGAGCAATATTTTGATATGTTGCTGTTTCATCAGGAGTAGGGTTATAACCACCCTTAACTTTATTTTCAAGTTGTAAAGCCCAATCTATTTCCTGTTGTGTAACTTGAGGAACTTGAGTATTCCCTGATTTTTGACTATTAGCAGCAGATATTTTTTGAGCTAAAGCTTGATACGCTTGTGTTTCCTGAGCATTTGGAGTGTATCCACCCTTAACTTTATTTTCAAGTTGTAAAGCCCAATCTATTTCTTGCTGTGTTACTCCTGCTGGTAACTGATTTGTTTGCTGTGTATTTTGATTTGCTTGTGTACTCTGAGCAGGAGCATTTGATAATTTTTGAGCTAGAGCTTGATAAGCCTGTGTTTCTTGTGCTGTTGGTGTATATCCACCTTTAACTTTATTCTCAAGTTGTAAAGCCCAGTCAAGTTCTTGTTGGGTTACTCCTGCTGGTAGTTGTTGAGTTTGAGTTGTTGGATTTTGTTGAGTCGTCTGTGTTTGTCCAGCAGCTAATTTTTGAGATAAAGCTTGATAAGTTTGTGTTTCTTGTGCTGTTGGTGTATATCCACCTTTAACCTTATTTTCAAGCTCTAATGCCCATTGAATTTCTTGTTGGCTCACACCAGCTGGTAGCTGAGTATTTGACTGTGTAGTTTGTTGTTTAGCTGCATTGACTTTATTTAATATATTATTATATGCAAAAGTTTCTTCATTTGTTGGCTTATAACCTTGTTTCACCTTACTTTCAAATGCAGAAGCCCACTCAACTTCCTGTTGACTCACACCAGTTGGTAACTGATTTGTTTGTTGTGTATTTTGTGTTGTAAATTGTTGGTTTTGATTCTTAGCAGCAGCCATCTTATTTGCTATATTTTGATAAGCTTGTGCTTCTTGAGCATTTGGAGTATACCCACCTTTTACAGCATTTTCTATAGCCATTGCCCAATTTAATTCTTCTTGAGTAACTCCTATTGCTTGTGGGTTTGGTGTTGTTTGATTATTTTGCTGTGTTTGCATATTAGCAGTAGGACTAGTTGCAGCAGCAGACAATTTAGCTGCGATACTTTGATAAACTTGAGTTTCTTGTTGTGTTGGTGTGTATCCTTGTTGAACTTTTTGCTCAAGAGCCATAGCCCAATTTAAATCAGACTGAGTAACACCAGCTGGTAATTGAGGAGAGCTTGTATTTTGTGTTGTCATCTGTGGATTTTGAGTTGTTTGGTTGGTGAATACATTTTTTCCAGTAAGTCTTGCCATAGCTTGATCAAAAGCTTGAGAAGTGTTATCAACTGAGTATTTATCTCCACCCTCAAAAGGATTTGGAGTTTGAGTTTGTTGATAAGTTGTATTTTGATAATTATTAGAGCCATTGCCAAAAGTAGAAGGCACTTGACTTGTATAGTTATTATTATTTATTCCAACCATTATTTTTCTCAATTCAATTTATTGATAATTTACTAAATAGTATATAGATAAAAAGCTCTTTAATAATTCTTAAGTTTATGTTAAGAATTAGGAAATTTTTATTTAACTTGTAATATTTATTATCAACTACACTAATTCATGATAGATCTTGGATATATTTTATCATGTCTGTTATATTATATTGTTTAAATAAGTTAATTTAAATTATTAAGGAGAAATAATGAAAATAAATTATAAAAAAGGTCTAGCAATTTTTTCAGCATTTTTATTCACTACAATGAATACTGCTTATGCTAACCAACAAAATATGCAATTGAAAACAGAGTCTATACTTAATGCAAATGGTCAAAAAATCATTGTTAATAGTACTGTTTGGTATGGTGGAACAAAAGTAAGAATGGAAAATGAAATTGCACCAACAAAAGGCGTTCCTACTAATCTTGGTAAATCTACAATAATTTATGATAGTAGTGAAAAAGCAGTATATATGATGATGCCACAAAATAAGACAGCTATTAAAGCAGATTCAAATACACTTAAAAAATTTCAAGGGGCTGGTGCAAATAATGTTAATACTCAACTATTAACAAATCCAGCTGAGATTAGAAATGAAATAAAAAAACAAGGTGGAAAGATGGTTGGTGCAGAAGTTGTTCTTGGATACCTTTGTGATATTTTCCAAATGAATACCCAAATGCCTATTAATCAATCAGGAGCGAAAGAAGATGCAACAGTTAAAATATGGCTTGCAAATAAATTATCAGTTCCTTTAAAAATGCAAGTAGATTCTAAACAAAGAGGAAGGCTTGTAACTATTAATGCAAAAGAAATTAATACTAATGCTAATATTCCAATTTCTATGTTTCAAGTTCCTGCTGATTATCAAGTAACAGATATTCAAAAAATGATGAGTCAAATGCAAAAACAAGTACCAGCTAAGAAAAACTAGTAATTTTGTTATAAATAATAACTGGTAAGGCTATTTATAAACCTTAATTTATAAATAGCCTATTTTGTTACTATAGAAATCATTTTTTTACTTATTATATATTACTTGATTTCATCTTCTCTGTTATCTCTATTCTTCTTTTTACATTTAGCTTTTTAAATATTTTCTTAAGATGTGTTTTAACAGTATTTATAGAAATTTCTAACTCAATAGATATTTCATTGTTTGAGTAGCCTTTACTTATTAATTCGATTATTTCTATTTCTCTTAAACTAAGGGACTCATTATTTTTATTTACAAACGAATTTTTTATACTAGTTATATATTTATCACATAATTTTAAATCATTCGTATTTAAAACATTTATAATAAGAGAATGAATTTCTTTAAAAGAATCAGTAAAAATTCTAATAATACCTTCTTTTTCTGCATATATAAGAGATTCTTTAATATATTTTTTCTATAACTGAACCTATTTTATTAAACAATAAGGCTTTTAATAACAATAATTCTATCAAAAATCTACTAAATGCTACATTTTTTATTTCTTTAATTGCTTTATTTAAAAAATAATCTGCTTCATCATAATTTTTTGTATATATTAAGGACTCAATAAATGATAAGAGATAATTTGTTGGTAGATTAATAAGTTTATGTAATTTTCTTAAATCATCTTTTTTGTTTACTAAAACATAGCAATAATCAAATTTATTTAATCTAATATCATTTCTTATCTTTAAACTAGTAATTTCTTCATCTTTATCAAACTTATTAATGTCAAAAGATTCTAGTTGTTTCATATAAAAATCAAATTTTTCAAAGTTATTAACTCTCATATTTATACTAATAATAGTGATATATATATTTTTTAGATGAGAGTAATTAGTAATACCCTTAGTTAATAAAAGTATTTTATCTATATATTTATAACATTCATCCATATTATTTATGTTATAGTTAATGACAATAAAACCTAAATATAAAAATACTAAGTTTTGATTATTAGATGCTCTTTGATATTGATTAAGTTCTTTTAATATATAATTAAATTCTTTTGTTGCTTTTTTTAAATTACCATTCTGTAATAATGCATAGCTACTAGAAATTAAAGAATAAAAATAATTATCATAATCAGAGTTTTTTAAATAATAATCTGCAGAGATTTTATAATGTTCAATGCATAATTTAAGTTTTAAATTTATAAAATAATAATTTGCTAAATAATTATGAGCTAGAGCTAATAAATTATAATTATTTTTATCTGTAGTTTCAATTATTTTATCAGAATAATACTTTATTTCCATCATATCTCTTTTTTTAAAAGCTAAAAAAGCTTTTACTTGAAAAAACAAACTAAAAATACTTGAATCTAAGTCATCAAATTGATATTTTAGATTAAAATTTTCTATAAGCTTTTCTACATTATCTATTTCATTACTATCTAATAAGCATATTAAATAATATAGATAAGCAACAGGGTACTTTATTAATTCTTTTATAGGTATTTTTTTACACCAATCTAATATCTTAAACAAATCTTTTTTATAAAATAGTTTCTCTGCATTTTCTAAAATTTTTTCAACTATGAAATTATAATCATTAGATAAATATGCAAATTCTATAGACTCATCTAGATAATCATTTTTACTATACCATTGAAAAGCTTTTTTATAAAAAATATTAATATCTTTATTATATTTATTCTTAAATAATTTATTTAAAATTTTAGAGAACTGGTAATTATATCTATAAAATCCTTTTTTGTTATCTAAGGAGACAATAAATAAGTTCTTTTCTTGTAGTAGATTTATTATCCTTTCACAATTTCCTATATTAGTAACACTTGATGCTAAGTCTACGTTAAATTGTTCAAATATTGAAGTAATTAATAAAAACTTTTGGACTTCATTATCAAGTTTATTAATAACTTTCTCTATTAAAAAATTAGATAATAATAAATCTTTATCAATAAATTCGTTTATTATCATATTTATATCTGAATATTTATTAATTAAAAATGTTAAAATTTCAATAGATAAAGCCCAACCTTCTGTTTTTTCGTAAATTGTATTTAACTGATTATTAGTAAGTATAATATTTTGTTCAACAAAAAAAGTATTTATTTCATTAATATCAAATTTTACTTTATCTTGATTTATTTCAAATAGCTCATTTTTATTTAAAATTAAAGAACATAGGACGTTACTAATCTTATTTCTGTCAATAATAATTAACTTTATATTAATAGGTAAATTATTAATAAAAAAACTTAAGTAATTATATATTTTATTTGAATCAATATTATATAAATCATCAATAACTATAACTATTTCTTCTTGAAAATCTTCCAGAACTTGTATTAACTTTAAAATAAGAAAGTTATTATTTTCGACATCTGAACTAAAAAAACTTATATTCAGTTCATTACTATCTATAAATGAAAACATACTAATTAAGTCAAATAAAAAACTTTTTGGATTATTATTAAACTTATCTAGAGATAACCAAGCAAAATTTTTATTTTTATACTTAATCCACTGTGTTACTAATGTTGTCTTTCCGTATCCAGCAGGCGAGGATATAAATATAAACTGATAATATTGAATAATATTTTCAATATATTCAATTAGTTCATTTCTAACTAATAAATTTTGTTTAAGACTTGGTAGCCTATATTTTAATCTCAAATTAAAGTAAAAAAATAATAAATTTAGAATAATTAGACATTAAATATATATGTTCTTTTTTGATTAATTCATTATTAGCATTAAAATTTAACAATTATATTTATAAATTAAAACAGCTGTATTTATTTGTATATCTGCATTTTTTTTAATAAAACATTCTTTTCATACCACCCTTAAGGGTGATATAAAAAAAATATATATAAAAAATATAATTTAATTAGGATATTTTTTGTATTATGGAATTTACTTATGTCAATAGGATTTATAACTTCAGGTACATCAAGCAGGACAGTTGATATTTACAGTGGTGGTGGAAACAGAAGTGTAGACTTGGCTCTACAAAATGTATTAAATAGATATGATAAAGTAAAAACAGATCTAGATAGACTTGTAGATCAAGCACAAAAAGGGACTTATGATATAACTTCAAGACAACATTATAATTCATATAATAAAGAGTCTGTTAATGGTTGGTCAGAAAATTGGTATGCTGAATATAGAGCAGTTCTTGCTCTTAGAGCTGATGCTTTACAAAAAAAATTACAATCTTCATACAATAGAGTATTAGAAAGAAGTGCTTATGCTGATATGAATCCTGATAGACAATCTGTATTTGCTCCTTATTCCAATAGAACATTTAAAGATGATGTTAATAACACTGATATATTAAATAACAAGATGCGTATAGCAAACGTCATGATGGTTGACACAGAGTTAACATCAACTGCAACACCGAACCCTATACCACCAGGTTATACTCCATTATGGAATACAACAGCAATACAAAACTATCTTAGTAATGTTGATGGAACAGGTTTTCCTCCTGGTAGAGTTGGATTAACTAGTTATACAACCTATGCTGCAAATAGTGTTTATCATTCATACAGTGAGTATACAAGTGCAATAGCTGTTCCAACTCCTAGTGGTAGTGATATGCCAGACTGGAGGTGGACAGATGGAAATACCCCTGCAATATCATTGCCTTATAGTTCAAGTAATCCCCCAAATAAAGGTCTTGATAATCCAGGTTCACATGGATATGCTTCTAGTAATGTAACTAAAAGACAAGCTCAAAGAGATAAAGCACTTCAAGCAATAAATGATGCATTAGCAACATGGCCTCCTGCACCTACAACAGAACCCGAATTATCTGAATATAATGCTAATAAGGATGATGCTGTTGAAGCTGGATTACAAGTTATGGATAACCTTTGGAAAGGATCTATAGATACTAAAGATATTGATGATGGAAGTAATCCATTAAATCCTCATGATGATAATGATTTAATTCCAGATGATTATAGAGACTTTTTAAATGAAGCAAATCCCCAAATAATTTATCAACCTGTTTTTGATACAGTAGTTAATTTTAAACCTGGGCAAACATCAACAGCACCTAGTCCTACACCTCCTACAATACCAGCACCTGTACCTGGTGATTACCCAGCAATAGAGTCTCTAATGCAAGCATATGCAAATCCTAATAGTATTATTGCTGGTAGTGGGACTTTTGATCCTTCAAAATATCAGGGTTTAGATGGAACAGGTTTTAGAGTCAAAGTACCTGAGTTTGGAATGGGTGAATTATACAATTTAATTACAAATGTATTGCCTCCTGATGTAAAAGATACAATAGATGCCACAACATTAGATGGTTTAACTCCTGCAATAAATCAGATAGTTCAGTCATTTGTTGGTATGCAATACAATAATATCTATAAAGGTAATTATTATGATGCAAAACCGATGGCTTCCTCCATTGGGATTTATGGATATCTTGTTAAGAGTGCAAACCCATTTTCGGTAATGGCAAATGCAGACGAAAATTATCCTGGAGGTTCAATTATTCAAGCAGGAAGTACAGGATTTTTACCTGGAATACCAGAAGATAACCCAAAATCTCAAGTAATTATTCCATTAACACCTCTACCTTTAAGTATTGATATCGGTTTTAAGGGTACAATTGGTCCAGACTTATACTATGGTCAGGCATCTGCTATATCAAACCTATCTTCTAGAGGTTTGGTTGCAGGTTCAGAAGTTCTTGGAAGTGTAAGATTACCAACTATAGGTTTAGGAAGTGCTTCTGTTGCTATTGGTATTGGTGGTCCAAGTGGTTCTCCACAAGCAGGAGTTATTATAAATGTAGGTTTCTCATATGATATATTAGCTCAAGCTTTTAAAGAAATACTTACAAGATTAAAAGCATTTTTAGTTGAAGCAATGACAGTAAACTCTTATGCAACATCAAGTGGTGTAGCAATGGATAGTTATGCAGCAAGAGCAGAGTATCACTTCACTCAACCTGGTTTTCTTGAAGCAGTTAAAGCTCTTAACTTTGATATACCTGTTCTTGGTATTCCTATTCCATTTCCTTTAGGTGATTTAATGGAAACATTTATGACAAGTGGTTTACCTTCTCCTGTTTCTGTTTTAACAAGTATACTTGGTTTAGGAATGTTAGATAATAATGATGACCAAGACACATATGTAAATGATCAAAGACTTAGAGAAAGACTATTTGATTATAAACATGCTGTTCAAGGAGCAGAATCTAGAGAAACAGAAACAGGTGCATTTTTTGCAACAAATGCTTTCTTAGGACAATTTGAAATGTCAGATATGTCATCTGAATACTGGATAGGAACTCAACAAAATGAAGAAATCGTAAATATGGACTTAGCAAGAGCATTTACAACAGCAGGACCAGAAATAATTAAAACTCTTTTAGCAACTGCTTCTACAGTATCAAATAAAAGTAATAGTACATGGTTAACTGGTGCATTAAAAGCTGTCTTTAATGGTCAAAAAGATAAAGAATTACTAAATATTATGTATGACTTAATGTATAGAGATCAGCTTGGTAAAGGTGGTGCAAAAGGTGATATTGGTAATGCTGTTGGACAATTAGATATAGTTAGTGGTTTTGTTGGTGGAAGTGGAACTATGGGTGGAACTAGAATCGCTATGCAAAAATCATCATTCACTTCTGAAGCATATGATTATATAGAAAATGATCATAAACCTTATGAGGGTGATAGTGACTTTAACTATAAGTCAGGGGGTATTTTAAGTGGTATTCCTATAGTTGGTGGTATATTCCAAGCTTTATTTGAAGCTAATACACCAGACTTCATATTAGAAGGTATGGCTAATACAAGAAGATTTACCAAAAGTGATTGGGATGATAATATAACATTAGCAGCAGTAACTAATGCATATAATAATCAAGATGCAGAAACAGGTTTAGGACCTAGAGGTAAACTAGGTAGAGGATATTTACAATATAATAATAGACAAATTCCTAGTATGATTAATCCATATCCAGATGGTGATACATCAAAAGGTTGGGATGATACAGATTTTAATTTAGGTGATATAAATGAAGTTTATACTGCTACAAGAAAAGTTAAGTTTAATAATCTAACTTTTGGATTTGGTGAATTTGACCAAGGAGACTTAACTGAAGATCAAATAACAGGTACAAATCCAGTTGCAAATATTAATAGTGATTTAGGGGCAACTAGACAAACCGCAGCAAGAGTAAAAAGATATGTAGGTTCAGATTCAAGAATAACTGAAAGAAGATATGATGGTGCTAGTGCTGTAAATCATGAAACCTTTACTGCTGGTACTTACTCTAGAGGAGATAATAAAAAGTATTACGATAGACGTAATTCATATAGTTTAGCTTTTAAAACTACTGCTGATGGAAATCAATATAATCTATTTGGTTCTCAAGCTTTAAACCCTACAATGGGTGGATTCTTAAAAATGTCTACAATAGATAAAAATAAAACAGATGAAGCTTTAATTGAACATAATAGAGGTGGAATGACTGCTCTAAAAGCAAAATTAAGTGGAATGGGTGCTGCTACAAGAAAAGATGTTCAGAATTTTGGAGGTACTGTAGAAGGTGACCTAAACGAAGTTAATACCTTACTTTATGAGCATTTACACGTAAGATCAGATGGACGAAATCTCTCAACAGTTAAAGAATATAGAGATGTATTTGAAACAGGTTTAATGAGTAGTATATTCTTAAGTGGTCAAACATATCATCAAAGTGGTGGTGGTATAACTTCTTCAATTGAGATAAGATATGACCCAACTCAAGGTAAATCTAGTTTACAAACAGATACTAGAGAGAACTTTAACCAAAGTAATGTTAACTTTGACCCATACAATACTCCATTCTTAACAAGAAGTAGGGGACAAGCAACAACATATTTAAATAGTTACTTTGCTTATAAAAAACGCTCTACTAATAATAAAACTTAAATACTATACTTTATTAAGGTATTTACTTCAGATTTTGAGTCACACAATCTTTTACTATTGTGTGACTATTTTATTTAATTAAAATTGAGAAATTATAGTTTTTAAACTATTTTTGTAATGGTAATGTGAGTTTCCAAGCAATTTCACCTTTTTTATCTACTTCTAATAATTCACGATTACCACCATGAACTATATATGTATTACCATCAATAAGTCTTTGTACATAATTAGGTGAAATAAGCCTTATAATATCAGTTCCTTTATAAATCCAAACAGCTTCACCTTTATAATCTACTTCAACAATTCTTCCATTTTTTGTATCAGCAATTAATGTATTTCCATTATCTAAACGATATGCATATTCTGGGAAAGATAAATGTTTATTATCATCTGCTGCAATTCTATCTTCACCAAAACGCCAAACTATTTTATGATTTGGTGTTACCTCAACTACCACATGAGCAGAAGAATATGTAATCAAAGTATTACCATTTATAAGCCTTGTTGCGTAAGATGCTAGAGCTACTCTAGGACTATGCTGATGCTCCCAAACAATTTTTTCATCTTTAGTCATTTCGATAACTCTTAACTTTTTTGTTTCACAGATTAAAGTATTACCATTTAATAACCTTGTAGCACTTTCTGCTTTACATGGATACTCCCAAATTCTTTCACTAACATCTGAAATCAATGTTTCATCTTTGTTTAACTTTAGCTCATGTTCTGCCTGAAAATAATAATCTTTTAGATTATCATGTTTAACTTCCATTAACTGCTTTGCATTAGTTATTAATACTGTTTTTTCTGGTGTAATATGTGCTGTTTTTACTCTTACAAGTTTTTCAACTTTATTATCTCCATAAGACCAAAAAACATTTGCTTTACGATCAGAAATCATTATTTTATTATTAACTCTATCTATTATAAGAACAGGCATAGGTCTAACTATTTTTCCTTGTGTAAAGAAAGCCAAAGGTTTTTCACTATCAACCCATAAAGGAGGTGCAATTGTTGCTTCTCTCATTTTTTGTATAACAATTAACTCTAATTCTTTTTCAAGTTCTTCAGGGCTTCTTATTTCATATTTTGGTAATCTAAGTCTGATTTGTGGAACTGCACCATATTTAACTTTGATTTTAGTAACACTCTCTTGTATTACTCCTAAACCATTTTTTAGAGCAAGTTCTTTTCTTGTAGAAAACCAAACTATTCTATTATTAGCTGATGGCATAAATTGAACAAATTTTCCATCACCAGATACTAAAATATCTTTATTTTTTAATCTGGTAAATTTTTCAGGTCTTATAATACTAGTTTCTTTTTCTCTTGTTTTTGTATTATATTGCCAATTAATTTTATTACCTGTAGCTATAGTCTCATCTTTTCGATCTATTTCTATTATTCTTCTATTTCCTGCATCAAGTATGATTACATTTCCTGATAAATCTTTTTGAGCCATTATAGGGCTTTTTAATTGACTTGCTTTACCATCTATAACAGTAAGTTTTGAACCATATTCCCATTGTATTTTTATTTGATGTTGACCTGTTTCAATATCTATATATTTAACTAATTCTATTACTCTATCATTACCTGAATCTGTTATTAAATATGTTCCATCATAAGTCTTTTGAATATATGTTGGTCTATTAAGTAAAGGCTCAGTAATTCCAGAAATACCTCTCATTCCATATTCCCAGATTATATTCCCTTCAGAATCTGTTTCCATAACTACATGACTATCAGTATCAGCAATTAATAAATGATCATAATTTACTAAAGTAAAAAAAGTAGGATTATTAAGCTTAAGATTTTCTCCTCCGATTTTTAATTTTTTTGCAATTTTTCCTTTTGGAGTAATCTCTACTATTTCACCTGAAACGCCATCAAGAATCATTGTATTCATATTCTCTAATCTTATTGCAGAAGTAATTGATTCAATTCCTATTTGTTCTTTTGATATTTTCCATACAGGTACTTTAAAATTATCTACTTCCAAAAGCTCTCCATTAGCTTGATC
>JAXLXG010000034.1:0-58518 GCA_046328075.1 Candidatus Sericytochromatia bacterium | reverse complement strand
CTAAAATTATTTATGTGATAGGTGAGAAAAAATGAGCAATAAACTTTACATTCAATTTATTTATAGTTTATGTAAAGGTGGTAATTTATGCTATTTATTAGAGGAAAAAATTTATATATAGAGCATCCAAACAAAACAAGTGATATTTTAAAAAATCTAAATTTTCATATAAATCAAAACAGTAAAATTGGTTTAATAGGTGAAAATGGTTCAGGTAAGACCACATTTTTAAATACCTTACAAAGCAATTACAAAATCTTTAAAGGTGATTTAATTCAAAATTTCCAAAAAGAAAATTCAATCTATACAATAGTTCAAGAGATTAAAGAGAATGATGTAACTCTAGAAAATTATTTATGGTTAGGGCATAATCTTTATGAATTAAGAAACAATATTTACAATTCATCTGATAATAATATTTCTAGTAATTTAGAAAAATATCAAGATTTAGGTGGTTATGAATTTGAATTACTTATAGATAAGCTTCTTAAAGATTTTAATTTCTTTGAAGATGACTTATTAAGAAAAATATCTGATTTTAGTGGAGGAGAAAAGACTAAAATTTCTATCATAAAATCAATATTATATGATCCTGAATTTTTATTATTTGATGAACCAGCTAATAACTTGGATTTTGAATCTATAGAATGGTTTAAAAATTATCTAAAAAATATAAATAAGCCATTTATAATTGTAAGTCATGAAAGAGATTTATTAGATTCATGTGTTGACTCTATATGGGAGATAGAAAATAATACATTAAAAGTTTATACAGGTAATTATTCAACTTATATAGAACAAAAGAAAAATTATCTGGAAAATATACTTATAAACAATCAAAGCATTGATCATAAAATCTCTAAATTATCTGAATCTATTAATGATAGAAGACAAAAAGCTCAATCATTTGAAAATTTTAAAGCAAAAAGATCCATAAAGAAAAATGGTGGAATTTGTAAAAGAGATGATGGAACAGGAAGTGGCAGTTTAAGTGTAAAGAAAATGATGAAAGGTGCTTTAGCACTAGAAACCAGAAAAAAGAAATTATTATCTGAAAAAGTAGTTATAAAAAAAGAGAAAAATATAAAAATTATATTTGATAGTGAATCTATAAAAACTAAATATATATTAGATATAAAAGATTTATCAATAAATTTTCATAATCATTCTTTAAAAGGTGTAAATTTAAATTTATTTGTTGGAGATAAGATTAATATTTATGGTAAGAATGGTTTAGGAAAATCAAGCTTTCTAAAAATATTAATTGGTATTAATAATAATTTTAGTGGTAATTTTTATTGGAATCCTCAGACTAAAATATCTTATTTTTCACAAAATCATGATAATTTAGATTTTAATAAAACTCTATTATCTGAAGTTTCTATTGAAACTAATAAATCTGAATCAGAGATAAGAAGAGTATTAGCCTATCTTAATTTAACAGAAAAAAAGATATATAATAGAATTTCAGAACTAAGTCTTGGAGAACATGCAAAAGTAATAATAGCAAAGATAATATTATCCGACTCTAATGTTTTAGTACTCGATGAGCCAACTAATTATTTAGATATTAAATCTAGAGAGGCATTAGAAAAAGCTCTTCTACTTTTTAAAGGAGTTATCATTTTTGTTTCACATGATAAATTTTTAGTTGAAAAAATTGCTAATAGATATTTAAATTTAGAAGATTATATTGCTTAAAATATAAATAACATAATTTTACAATACCTTAGACATTTGAGAATTTACCAAAATATAAATCCTGTAATAAAATTAATTTTGCAAAAGAATTAAATAACAGGATTTAATACTAATTATGCCAGAAATATTGTTAATAATAAATTGTTTAAGAAAATATTTTCCAAAAAACTTTAATACATTTTCGTTAATAATATTTGCTTTGCTTAGTATGTCAGGTAGTAAGACAATGTTAAATATTTCTAGATATACAAAAGATGAAGCATGTTATAAAAACAATAGAGAGGTTTTACAATAGAGTACACTGGCTTTGAAATGAATTTGCTTTTTAATTAGTAAATTTGTTAATAGTTCAACATTTATACTTGCAAGTGATGAAACACTTTCAAGTAAATCAGGTAAAAAGACTTATGGAATAGATTATTTTTTCAGTAGCATAATTCAAAAAACCAATAAAAAGTTTATGTTTTTCTGGTTTATCAATAATAGTACCAGAAAAGAATAAAAGTTATCCATTACTAATGAGTCAATTAATATTTACACCTGAAGAGAAAGAGATTTCTAAAGCCAAAAAAGAAAAGCTAAAAAGTCAAAAGGTAATAAGAGAGGTCGTCCAAAAGGCAGTAAAAATAATAAGAATAAAAATGAAGTTCTAGCTCCTACTTTCAGATTATTACAAGAACAATTGACAAAGGTACAAAATGTTTTAAATCTAAAGATAAAACATTTTGTTGGTGATGGTAAATATGGAAATAATACTTGTGCAAATCTTTGTAAGAAATTCAAAATGCTCTTAATATCAAAATTACAGCATAACTCAGAATTGTATTTTGAAAATACTGAGCCTTATTCTGTGCTGGAAGACTCAAGAAATATGGAAAAAGACTTGATTATAAGAATCTTCCTTCAGAATATATGGTAAAAGAAGAAATTAAGGATAATGAAATTACTATGATTCAAGGCTATGACTTTATTAAGTAAATCTTTTGATGATAAGTTAAATTTAGTAGTTATTAAGAAAATTATAGATAAAAAGGTTGCTCATGTAATATTTTTTCAACAGATTTGGAATTAGATTATCAGAAAATAATAGATTATTATTCATCAAGGTTTCAAATAGAGTTTAATTTTAGAGATGCAAAGGAATTGGGGATTTGAAGATTTTATGAATGTTAAAGAAATCACTGTAAATAATGCTGCTAACTTATCTATGTTTATGGTTAATCTATCAAATATTCTTCTTGATAAATTTAGAACTTCAAATAAAAATCAGAACTCTGGTATCAGAGACTTAATTTCACATTATCGGGGGCTTAAATATTTCAATGAAACTTTAAAAATTATTACAGAAATTCAATACTAATATTTATATACCTAAAACTATTGAAAATGTTACTTCCATAGGATTTATTCATGTATAATCATGTCTAAGGTATTGATTTTATATTATTTTAATAATCAGGTTTTATTAGAAAAATATTAGTTTAATATTAGTATTATCGAACCTATTTTAATATTTAAAAATTTCTTTGAGCTTTTAATAGGAAGGAAAAAAATTGAATATCTGGAATATTGAAAAACTTAAAAATGATATTAAAAGTAAAAACTTATCAGAAAAGGATAAGTTTTATTATATGTTTATTAATATCATTTTATTTACTATTGTTATGGATGATTCTCACTATAATACTTTAAAAGATTTTACTGTATGGGATATTATTTCTAACACATCAGGTTCTATAATTGAAATTATATATATACCTTGTGCTTTTATAGCTAATGGTGCTAATAAAGGTAATGACTTTTTAGGTAAATATTTTAGTATAAGTTTTGTTGTTTCTATTCGATTTTTACTATTACTTATACCAATTGTATTTATATACATAATTTTTGACTTATTTATTACAGGTGGTTCTGAAGATGTAAAAAATGAGGTTTTAGATGCTGATGCATATTTTAGTATATCATTCATTATTTGGGAAATATTTATGTATATAAGAGTTTGTAAACATATAAGAGATCTAAAAGATTTTTAATCAATCTATAAAAGAAATCTTATATTAATTTTCTTTATATCTTAACCTTATAATACTTTTATATTCACTATAATTTTTAACTAAATCTTATTATTCATTAGAAGGTATTGCATGAAAGAGTTACTAACAAGTCTGATCAAAAGAGCAGATGTAGATTATATAGATATAAGAATAGAAAAAACTGAAGGAAGTTCCATTTCATTTTTAGGAAATAATCTTGAAGATATAGGTCGTTCCTATGGAATTGGTGGTTGTGTCAGAGCTTTATATAAAGGTGGTTGGGGATTTGTATCATTTAATAATCTTGACGATTTAAAAGAAAAAGTAGAACAAGCAGTTTCTCAAGCAAAATTAATAGGAAATGATGTTAGTATGTTAGCTGAAGTAGAACCTGTAGAAAAAGTTATAAGACCTAACATAATAAAAGATCCAAGAACAATACCACTTTCAGATAAGAAAAATTTACTTGAATACTATAATCATAAAATGCTTAATGCTTCACCTGAAGTACAAACAACTAGAATAGGTTATAGTGATTCTTATAAAAATATTTATTATGCTAATTCAGATGGAACATATCTTGATATAGAAAGAATGGATACAAAAGGTAGTTTTGTTGTAATTACAAGATCAGGAGAATTAGTACAACAAGGTTCTGTTTCTTGGGGTTCAAATGATGACTATGGTGTTGTTGAAAGAATGGAAGATAAAATTGATGCTGCTGTTACAAGAGCATTAACTCAATTAAAAGCAAGACCTGTAAAAGGTGGGAAATATACTGTTATCCTTGACCCTGTTTTAGCAGGTGTTTTTATTCATGAGGCTTTTGGACATTTAAGTGAAGCTGACTCAATATATAATAATGAAAAAATGAAAGAAATTTTTACTATTGGTAAAAGATTTGGCCCTGATATTTTAAATGTTGTTGATAGTGGTAAGTATCCAAATCAAAGAGGTACAATGGATTTTGATGATGAAGGTGTTCCAACAACAAAGACATATTTAATTCAAAATGGAATTTTAACAGGTAGACTTCATTCACGTGAGACAGCAGCAAGAATGGGTGAAAAACCAACAGGAAATGCAAGATCTATGAGTTATAAGTTTTCTCCAATTGTTAGAATGACAAACACCTATATAGAAGCTGGTAATACACCGTTTAGAGAGCTAATTTCTGATATTAAAGAAGGAATTTATGCTAGAAGATATTATGGAGGAATGACAAATAGAGAGTTATTCACTTTCAGTGCTGGTGAAGCATTTATGATTAGAAATGGTAAAGTCGAAGAACCTGTAAGAGATGTTGTATTAACAGGAAATGTTTTTGAAACATTACATAATATTGATGGTCTAGGGGATAATCTTGGTTGGCCAGATGGTGGCGGTGGTTGTGGTAAAGCTGGACAATTCCCATTACCTGTTGGAATGGGTGGTCCAAATTTAAAAATTAAAAATGTAATTGTAGGCGGAAGATAAACGAGGAAAAACAATGATTAATGAAATTCTTGAAATAGCATCAAAATACGTTGACTCTGCTGAAGTATATTATCTTGAGAGTTCATCAACTCCTGTAAATTTTGAAGCAGATAAATTAAAATCTATTGAGACAAAAGAAACAAGAGGAGCTGCAATAAGAGTAATAAAAAATGGAAAACTTGGTTTTGCAACTACAACAGATTTAGACCCAAATAAGTTTGAACAATTTGTAAAATATGCAGTTGAGGCAGCAGAATTTGGTTCAGAAGTTGAGTGGAATTTCCCAACACATAATGTTGAGAGTAGTAATATAAAAATGTCTAAAGTTCCTAGTGTTGACTTAATGGTTAAAACAGGAAAAGAAATGATTGATTATGTAAAATCAAAAGAACCAGAATCTCTTAATGGTGTTTCTTTAAATTATAATTCATCAAGAGAAATTATAATGAATACAAATGGTGTTTCTGGACATAGAGAAAGAGATGCTGTTTCAATGTCTTTATATAGTCAAATAACAAAAGATAATGATATGTTAGCAATTTATGATGGTGTTTCACTAAATACACCTGAATTAAATTATATTGAATTATCTGATAGAATTCTTGATTTATTAAAAAATAGTAAAGCTATATTTCAGGTAAGTTCAAAAGCAATGCCTGTTATTTTTACACCAAAAGCAATGAATTCTCTTTTAATTCCTGTAGAACCTGCATTAAATGGTAAATCAGTATTAAAAGGCTCATCTTACTATACAAAAAAACTTGATAAAAAAGTTATGGATGAAAGAATAACTATTTTTGAAGATCCATTGCAAGGAGTTACACCTACATATTTTGATGATGAGGGTGTAAATACCTCAAAAAAAGTTTTTATTGAAAATGGTGTTTTAAAAAGTTTTTATTATGATATACAAACAGCATCAGAAGCAAAAGTTAAATCCACAGGTAATGGTTTTAGAGCTGGTTTAAGTGGTGTTAGTCCATCAATGTCTAATTTTATATTTGCTGATGGAGATACAACATTTGAAGAAATGATTGCTAGTATAGATGAAGGTGTTATCATAGACCAGCTTTTAGGAGCAGGGCAAGGTAATACACTTTCAGGAGCTTTTTCATTAAATATTGCATTAGGATTTTTAATTGAAAAAGGAAAAATTGTAGGAAGAATAAAAGATTGTATGGTTGCAGGTAATTCATTTGAAGCATTAAATGATATTAAATGTATTGAAAAAAATCCTAAATGGCTTTCAGGTGGTAGCCGTAAGATACCAGCAGTTTTATTTAATCAAATGAATATTGTAAGTAAAAATAAATAATACATTTATTAGTTATAAAAATTTGAAAAGGATTATAAATCAAAATCCTTTTCAAAATAAAATCATATAAAAAATAACTAGAAATAATCTATAAACTATAAGCTATAATTGTATTTAATAAAATTTGTTTTAGAGTGTAGAAATGTTTCTAAAAACTAAAAAATTTTCTCAAGAAGAAGGACATAAAGTTAAATCTGGATATGAAGTTGAAGATTCTATTCCATTTAGAATAATAGTTACAATAACAGTTTTAATTGGTATATCATCAACAATTCTTGTTGTAGAAGATGGCTTATTTTTAAGTCTTATTACTATGTCATTAACTGTATTAGGCTCTTATGTAAGTTATGTTAGAAGAAATGCAAAAAATTGGTGGATAAAAATTATCTTATCATTAGTAATGCTTATTACTTTTGTAGATTTTTTAAGAAATGTATTTTTAAATCCTTATGATGCTAGAATTCCACTAGCAAATCTTCTTATATGGTTACAAGTATTGCATAGCTTTGACTTACCAAGAAGAAAAGATATGAATTATTCATTATTAGTTGCTTTAATACTTATATGTGTGACAGCAACTATAAGCCGTGAATTATATTTTGGAGTCTTTTTAATAAGCTTTATTGTCTGTTCTTTACTTAGTTTACTCTATAATAATCTTTCTCAACATAATATTTATAAACTTGATATTAGACCTAAGACTATGTTTAAAATAGCTACACCAACTATTATTGTAACTATATTAGGAATGTTAGCTGCTTTTGTTTTAATGCCTAGATATCAAACTATGAAAATTAAAACATTACCTTTATCAATAAAATTACCTGAAATACCAAATTTTGCAGGGGAAGTTAAGAATAAAAATACAAAAGAAGTAAAACAAGAAAATATCAATGGAAAAAAAGTTGTAACAATAAAAAGAACTTTTAATAAAGACTCTTATTATGGATTTAGTTCAGAATTAGACCTTAATTTTAGAGGTGAATTATCTGATGAAATTGTAATGAAAGTTAGAAGTTCAGAGTCTAATTATTGGAGAGGAATGGCATTTGATACTTATACAGGAACAAATTGGAAAATGTCAGAACCTTATAGCTTAAATAAAGTATGGGCTAATACTCCTCCTATGTTTGTAAGAATGAGTAATCAGATTCCTAAAGATTTAACAAAAAAACGTGAGCTTGTACAGACTTTTTATATTGAAAAAGAACAAAGCAATTTAGTTTTTTCTGCACAATATGCAGATGAAATATATTTCCCATCAAATTATCTTATGATTGATAAATATGGAAGTTTAAGAAGTCCTGTTGAATTGAATCAAGGTTTGGTTTATTCTGTAGTTTCAAGAATTCCTGAATATAATATGAGTATTTTAACTACAAATTATTCTGGAAATATAGGTCACTCAGCTAAGATAACTGATAATTATTTAAAATTACCTCCTATTTCTGATAGAGTAAAAAAACTTGCAAAAGAAATAACAAAAAATGCTAAAAATGACTTTGAAAGAATGAATTTATTAAGTAAATACTTAAAAACGAATTTTCCTTATGATTTAAATATTAAAGAATTTCCTGAAAATGCTGATACTGTAGATTATTTTCTTTTTGAACAAAAAAAAGGTTATTGTGAACATTTTGCAAGTGCTTTAGCTGTAATGGGAAGAAGTTTAGGTATACCAACAAGACTTGCTACAGGTTTTGTGTCTGGTAAATATAATCCTATAACTGGTTATTATGAAGTAAAAGGCTCAGATGCTCATGCTTGGGTTGAGGCTTATTACCCATTTCAAGGCTGGTTTCCTTTTGACCCAACTCCTGGATATAATGGAAATTTTTTACAAGAAAATAAAAATGATGTATTTATTTTTTCTTCATATTTAAAAGAACTTTGGAATACAATTAAAGAATTAATTCCTGATTCTGTTTTTGAATTTTTTGAAAATTCCTTAAAAGTTGTACTAACATTTTTTATAGGTATATTTACATTTGTAGTAAAGTTATTTGTAAATATGAATTGGGTTACATTTGTTGCTTTAGTAATGTTTAGTATTTTATCTGTTCTTGTAAGTGTTGGTATGTCATATTTATTTGGTAAAATAAAATTTCAAAAACAAAAGGAGAAAGAGTTAATAAATAAGTATAAAAATAAAGAAAAAATTGAAATAGTTAAATTACAAGAAGAATTTATATCAAAGATTGAAAAGTTAGGTTTTAAATATCAAGAAGGATTAACATTTAAAGAGTATATGCAAAATATAAGTTTAAATAATAATGTATTGTCTTCTAAATCAGAAATTATAGTAAATGAACTTTATGATTTAAGATATGGATTTGAAGAAATAAAGAATGATGATATAAAAAATATAAGAAATAAAACAGAACAATATTTAGAAGAAATAAAAAAGAGTTTAGTTACAAAATGATGGATCTATCATATATTATTAATCAACTTGGTGAAGAAAGAGAAAATTATTTTAATGCTGTATCTCCACCAATAATACAAACAAGTAATTTTGCTTTTAAAGATGTTGATTCTATGACTTATGCTTTAGCAAATGAAAAAGAAATACCTTGTTATACAAGAGGTAATAACCCAACAGTTGAGATATTAAGAAAAAAAGTTGCAGCTTTAGAAAAAACAGAAGATTCTTTGATAATGTCTAGTGGTATGGCAGCTATTTCAACAGCTGTTTTAGCTAATATAAAAAGTGGTGACCATATTGTATGTGTGTCTAATCCTTATGGTTGGACAAAAAAACTACTAGGTTCTTTTTTATTAAAGTTTAATGTAGAAGTTACTTTTATTGATGGTAAAGAAACAGAAAATTTTTTGAAAAATACTAAAGATAATACAAAATTATATTTTTTAGAAAGTCCAAATTCTCTTACTTTTGAATTGCAAGATTTAGAAACTATATCAAAAATAGCGAAAGATAAAAATATAATAACAATTTTGGATAATAGTTACTCATCTCCTATTAATCAAAATCCACATGAATTAGGTATTGATATTGTAGTTCATTCTGCTACTAAATATATTGGAGGTCATAGTGATGTTGTTGCTGGTACTATTTGTAGTACCAAAGATATGATAAAAAAGATTTTTCATGATGAATTTATGACTCTTGGAGGAATAATATCTCCTAATGATGCTTGGCTAATGATAAGAGGTTTAAGAACATTAGAAATAAGAATGGAAAGAGTTAAATCAACAACAGAAAAAATTTTAGAATATTTTGAAAACAATAAAAAAGTAAAAAATATTTTTTATCCTTTTTATAAAAAAAACCCTCAGTATGACTTAGCTCTAAAACAGATGAAAGCAGGTTCAGGTTTAATAACAATAGAACTCAATACAAATAATTTAGATGAAATAAAAGATTTTTGTAATTCTCTAAAAAGATTTTTATTTGCTGTATCTTGGGGTGGTTATGAATCTTTAGTTTTACCAACTTGTGTTCTACCTAATATGAAAAATAATCTAGTAAGATTTTCTATTGGTTTAGAGTCAGCAGATGTTTTAATAGAAGATTTAAAAAATGCTTTTGAAAAGATTAAAGAGATTTCTTAAGGTAAATTCCATTTTTCTTTTAATCTTGAATACTCATCTTCAGGTAATTGAACTATAAGAGGGTTTTTATTATAATCAAGCCAACTAATAATTTTTTCAATATTATTTTCTGAAACAGCAGTACAACCAGAAGTTCCTGTATTCTCATTTTTCCAAATATGAATAAATATACATGAACCAGCGTTTTTATCTTTTTTCATATCTTTATTAGGATTAGAATCTACATTATGATTTATAAAAACACCCCATTTATAAGCTTGTTCATCTCTTAATCCTTCAAATCTCATTAATTCATTATTTTTTTCATTAATCCAATCTTTAGTTACTTTTGAAGTATCAATAATTGAATTGTAATACTTTGAATTTCCTTCTCCAATACATTGAATTGTATCACTAAGGTATGTATAAGGCATTTTTAGACCTAATTTTTCTTTTGCTTGATTATATTCCATTATTCCAAAAGTTTCACCTAGAGTAAAAATACCAGCAGGAGCTCTTTTATCTCCTTCTTGTCTAAAAGTATTGTTTTTTACATCTTCTGGATTATATATTCCTCTACCCCAACCTAAACCTTTTTTCCCTAAAACAGATGGAATTGTTTCTTGTTTTTTTACCCATTTATCATTAGAATCTCTTTCATATAATTCTATATTTGCTTTTATAGAGTCCCAAGATTTACTCTTTACAACTATCAATTGAGATGTATTAGAATAAGGTTTATTTTGACATTGATTAATTGACATCATTATCAAAAAAAGAGAGGTATATATTTTAAACATAAAAATCCTTTAAAATAAAGACTTTTCTACTTCTTTAGTATCATCTTTTTCTTTAAACTTCTTACTATTATAAGCTATATATAACTTAAGTGCAGTAAAAAAATCTTTCCCTTTAATTCCAAGCTTTATAGTAGTATCAGGTTTATTCCAAATTACATCATATGTTAAAACACCTTGGCTTAATAGTTCTCCAACTTGTGAATAACGAGATTTTTCCATAATATCAACTTCTTTGCTATTATCAGAACTAGGTTTACCATATTTACTAATTAGATTAGATTTAATTTTTTTAAAATAAGTAATATATTCTTCTTTATCTGTAAGAGTTCCATCAAAGAGATATTCAGATTTTATAAGTTTATCATTCTCAAAAAAATAATTTATATTTACATCTCTTTCAAACATTTTTTCTTTATATGTTACTTTATCATCAGATTCAAGAGATGGCTTTTCTTTTTCAGAAGCAGAAACTTGAAGATGATTCATTCCCCATTTTACTTTTCTAAAATTAAACTCTTCTTTTTTTTCAACTTTCTTTACTACTTTAGTAGACTTATCATTCTGAGCGTAAACATTAAGGTTTAAAGAAAATACTGATAATAATAAAATTAAAGAAGTTTTTTTCATAAATAAAATACTCACTAATAAAAAATAATACAAAAGTTATGATTTTTATAATCTTAATTTAACTTTTTAAGGTTTTTATAAACTATTAAAATCAAAAATTGTTAAACATTATTCATTTTAATGTACTATATTTAATAATTCAACTAGCTTTAACTTAATTTTATGCTGATTTAGATTATAGATTTTTTCTTAATGAAGCTTCAGAATATAATAAATTAAAGTCTAAGCTTTCATAAGCTTTTTTTGAACTAATATTATCATAAGTTACAGTTAGATTTATTTTTTTTATATTTTCTTTTTCAAAAATTGAATCAATAGCTTGTATTACTATTTTTTTGCAATTCCTTTATTTCTATGTTCTGGTTTTACAGCACTAAAATCTATATATCCTTCGTCTTCTCAGAATGCATTTAAATTGAGTCATAGTTTAGCTAATCTTCTAACCATATAATATTAGCCATTGCTAAATAAATAAAAGATTTACTATGTTTAGGTAATAATTAGTAATCTTTAGACAATCTTCTAAATTTACCTAACAAACAAAAGTTCTTTCAACAATCCTTAGTATAATATTTAACTCTATACATTGTAACTAAACAATTTAAACACTTTCTATTAAGTAATTTTATAATTTTAATCTCTATTTATCTTTAATTTAACGTAAGTAATAGTTTCTAAAATACTATAAAGATAAAGCAGAATTAATAAAAAAAAGGCTTTATTATGGATATAAAATCAGTCAATACTACTTTAAAAGTTCAAGAAAAATTTGAAAAAGCACCTTTGTTTGTAGACAATAATAAAGAAGATAAAAAGAGTAATATAAGTTTTAACTCTGATTCTAATTCTGTAAGTAATGTTTTATCTAAAGATTTCACTCAAATATTTAAGATACCAGAAACAACAAATTCTAATGTTGTTTCAACAAATAAGATAAGTACTAAATATGACTCAAGAATTTTTCCAAATGGTGTTAAAGGAATAAATCCTTCTGATATACAACAGAATCAAATAGGAGATTGCTATTTTTTATCTAGTTTAGCTTCTCTTGCAAAACAAAGACCTCAAGATATAATAAAGATGATAAAGGATAACGGAGATGGAACCTGTAATGTGAAATTTCCAGGTAGAAGTGGAGCAATAAAAGTTAAAATACCAACAGATGATGAAATAAATAAAAGCTCTGGTGCTGGTAAAGGTGATAATGGAAGTATTTGGGTTGCTATACTTGAAAAGGCATATATTCAAGATCATACATTTGGGAAAAAACAAGTAGAATTATCTGGGATGAATATCAGAAAAGGAATAAGTGATGTAACTGGTAATTCAACAGATATTGATACTATAACAAGGTTTTCTATTGACTCAATAAAAGATAAGATTGAAAATAAAATATCACAAGGTAAAATAATTGTTGCTTCAACATTTGGATATGGCGATGCAAGTAAAAATATTTCTTCTAAACACGTATATTCTGTGTTGGGATATGATAGAAATACTGATTTAATAACAGTTAGAAATCCTTGGGGAGCTTCTGGAGAACCAAATGGAATAAAAAACAATGATGGTGTATCAGATGGTGTTTTTAAACTTACACCACAAGAATTTAACAACTTATTTTCTTTAATTTGTTATGAAGAATAATTTATAATAATCACTCTTTTTTATACTGATTCTTTAGTGTATCCTTTATTTATTAGAAAATAATAAGGAAAACATTATGGAATCTAAAGAGGCTGAATACTATAAAACAGAGGGTGATAAAGCTCATAATAGTGGAAATAATTTAGAAGCAATTGAAAATTATTTAAAATTTATTCAATTTGAGCCAACAAATCTTATCGTATTATATAGACTTGGATTATTGTATCATGAAAATAATAATTTCTCTAAAGCATTAGGATATTATGAAAAAGTTTTAAATTATGCTCCTACTTTTTCAGATGCCATATTTTCTTCTGCTAATGCGAACTTCTCTCTTGGTGATATTGATAAAGCTTTAGAACTATATAAAGAAGGTTTAGAAATAAATCCTGAAATGGCTCAAGGTTGGTATGTATTAGGTACTTTATATTATGAAAAAAATAATATAAATTTAGCCATACAGGCTTATGAAAAGTCTCTTTCAATTGATCCAACTAACCACAATGTAATACAAAATTTAGGTGCAATGTATATGCAACAAGGTGATATGGAAAAAGGTATAGCTCTTTATGAGAGCTTAGATTCTACAAGAAATGATCTACCAGAACTATCTTATACTCTTGGTAATCTATTTTATGAAAAAAGTGATTATGAAAAAGCTCTTTATTATTTTAAAAAAGCTGTAAGTATTAAACCTAAGTTTGAAGAGGCTTTATTTGGAATGTTTAAATGCTATGAAATTGTTGATAATAAAGATCAAGCTATAATGACTTTAAGAAAACTAAGTAAAATAAATCCTCAAAATTATGATGCAATTTATGAGTTGGCAAATATGTATCAATCACAAGGAAATACAGATTTAGCTTTAGAAACTTTTAATAAAGCTCTAGAACTTAATAGAAAAGATATAAGAGCATATTTTTCTTTAGGTAAATATTATTTATCTAAAAAGAATTATAGAAAAGCTACTAATTATTTTGAAACAGCAAAAAGTGTTTCTGAAACAGAACAAGTTACAAATGAAGTAAATTATTTTTTAGAATTAATTAAACATCAAAGTCAAGAACATTGATAAATCATGATATAATTCATTCTTTGATAAAAATATATGGAATATTAAAACTTTAAATAAGTATCTTTATATTAAATTGAGATAAAACTGAAACGACTATAAAATACCAATTATTATTAGTGGTAATAATCAATATACAAAGTAATATAAAACTTGAAATACCTGATATAGCAGAATATGGTGATTTTTCATTGCCTTGCTTTCAGTTTGCAAAAGAATTTAAAAAAGCTCCTCCTCTTATAGCTATAGAAATAAAGTCAGCAATAGAAGAAAATAAACCTGAGTATATTAAATCTATTGAAAATGTGGGACCTTACCTAAACTTAAAGCTTGATAAAACAGTATTTTTTAATGAGATATTTAATCAGGTAAAATCTAGACCTGAAAAATATGGTCATTCTAATATTGGAGAAAATCAAACTATTATGGTTGAGTTTTCATCTCCTAATACAAATAAACCATTACATTTAGGTCATGTAAGAAATAATTTACTAGGAGATTCTGTAAGTAGATTGTATAAAGCTTGTAGCTTCAAGGTTATAAAATCAAATCTTTTAAATGATAGAGGGATTCATATCTGTAAGGCTATGTTAGCTTATAGAGATTATGGAAATAATGAAACTCCTGAGAGTTCAGACTTAAAGGGTGATCATTTAATTGGTAAATATTATGTTATTTTTGAAAAAAAGCTTAAAGAAGAATTAGATAACTATATCTTAGAAAAAAATATAGACCTTGCAAAAATGGACGAAAGAGAAAAAGATAAATTTATTGAAACAGAATTTTATCCAAACTCTAAATATATGTCCAAAGCAAGGGAAATGTTAATTAACTGGGAAAATGGAGATAAAGAGACTCTTGAGCTTTGGAAAAAACTAAATGATTGGGTTTTTAATGGTTTTGAAGAAACATATAAAAGTTTAGATATAAATTTTGATAAATACTATTATGAAAGTGATACTTATAAACTAGGTAAAGAATATGTTTTAAAAGGCTTAGAAACAGGAGCTTGTTATCAAAATGAAGATGGTTCTGTATGGTTAAAATTACCTAAAAAAGGTTTTAACAATGATAAAATAATGCTTAGGAAAGATGGAACCTCACTATATATAACTCAAGATGTTGGTACAGCATTTTTAAAATATGATGATTATAAAATGGATAAATCTGTATATGTTGTTGGTTCTGAACAAGATTACCAATTTCAAGTATTGTTTAAAGCTCTTGAACTTTTAGGTTTTGAAAGCTGGAAAGGTTGTTACCACCTAAGTTATGGAATGGTTTATTTACCAGAAGGTAAAATGAAATCTAGAGAAGGAAAAGTTGTTGACGCTGATGACCTAATATCAGGAATGCAAGAAAAAGCACAAGAAGAAATAGTTTCTAGAAATCGCCCTTTTGAAAAAGATTCCTTAAAAGAAATTTCAAATATTGTAGGTCTTGGGGCTTTAAAATATTTTATTCTTCAATTTAGTGCTAAATCTGATTTTACTTTTGATCCTCAAGCATCTATTGATTTTAATGGTAAGACAGGGCCTTATATACAATATACCCATGCAAGAATATCAAGTCTATTAAAGCAAGTTGGAGATATTGAATTAAATAATATAGATTTTTCAAGTTTAAATTCTAATGAAGATTATTCTTTGCTTAGATTAATTGAACAATTCCAAAATGTAATTGAAAAATCCTGTTTGAACTATAATACATCTATTCTTGCTGACTATTTATATAATGTTGCTTCAGCTTTTAATTCATTCTATAGTAAATCTGATAATAAGATAAAAGATATGGAATTAGACTTGCAAAAACCTAGAATCGCTTTATCTTATTGTACAAAAATTGTATTAAATAATGGTCTTGAACTTCTAGGGATAAAAGCACCTGAGCAAATGTAATTTAAAATGATAAAACTTTCAAAAAAAATAAAACTGGTTTTATTATCTAGCTTTCTTACATTATTAGATTTTAATTCGTATGCTTTTGATATAAAAGATTATCAAATAATTTCTACAAGAATAAACTCTAATGGTAGTTTTAATGACAATTATCAAAGAGTAAATTTTGTTCTTGCACAAGTTCAAGAAAAACTTAAACAACATTCTAAACTTTTTAAAAACTCAAATTACCAACAATCAAAAAAGGATTTAGAAAATGCAAAAAAAGTTCTAGATGAAGCAGATGTTGCTTATAGTTTAGGAGAAATAGAAAAGTCAAAATATTTAATAGAAGAAACTCTTGAAAATATAAAATCTGCACAATTAAATATGATGCCATCAAGGGTTGCTGAAGTTAGAGGTTTATATCTTGATGCTGACAGTATTCCAAAAGATAGAGCAGAAATAACGAAACTCATAAAAGAAATAAAAAATGCAAATTTTAATGTTATTTATCCTGAAGTTTTTAGACGTGGCTATACAATTTTTGCAAGTACAATTACAAAAACTGATCCAAGATTTAAAGATATAAATTTTGATGTATTACATTATATTATAGAAGAAGCTCATAATAATGGTTTAGAGGTTCATCCTTGGATTTGGACATTTAGAGTTAAATCACCTGATTATGGAGACCCTCTTTTATCAAAATATCCTGATTGGGCATCAATAAAAGAAAATCCGAGTCCTAAAGATAGAGAAGCATTATTTTTCAGTCCTTCATCTCCTCAAGCAAGAGAACTTATAACAAAAATAATAATGGAGATTGTTGAAGGATATGATATTGATGGTTTATTAATGGATTATATAAGGTTTGATGAAACAAATAACGAAGATATTTTAAGTAAAAAATACTTTAGAGCTTATTATCTTGAAAAATTTGGAATAGAGCCTCCATATAGAATAGAGAAAAAAGATCCAATATTTGTAGAATGGCAAATATGGAGAGAAAACCAAGTAACAGAAATGGTTAAAAATGTTAGAAAAAGAATAAAACAAACAAAACCTAATGTTAATCTTGGTGTAGCTGTTTTTAGAACAGAGGGAGAAGGCCGACTTCTTAAAATGCAAGATTGGCGTTTATGGGCAAGTAATCACTATGTGGATTATATTTGCCCAATGTTATATACAAATGAAGCTTATAATCTTGATTGGTGGATTGATTCAGAGACAGATAAAGATACAAGAAATGATTATTTATACACAAGCTTAGGTGCTCATAAATTTGAAACACCAGACGATTTTTTTGAACAATATGGGATATTAACTAAAAGGAATATAACAGGAGTTAATATATTTGCTTTAAGTCATTATAATAAAAAAAACTTTAAAGATCTTATAAAAGGTGTTTTTAGAAATAAAGCAATAATTCCTGATAGAAATCCAATAATATCAATAAAAACGGTTCTAGATGATATCTCAAACTGGGTTTCAAATTTAAAAAAGACTGAAAAATCATTACCTTATCAGCAATTAAATAATATGTCTTATGAGATAAATAAAATAAATAACTCAATTCCTTATGATAATAATTATAAAGATTATTTAGCTTTGTTTGATAGATTAGAAAATTTAAAATATAAACTTGAAACATATCATGAAAAAGGTATAAATATCTATTTTATTAAAGATGTACAAGAACAAATAAGTTATGCTCAAAGAATATTAAAAGTATATACAAGAGAAAAAATAGCTTTAGGAAAAGTTTTTAAACCTAGTTTACCTCCTTTACCAATCTTAGCTGAAACAAAACCGCTTCCAACTGTTGATATCTATCCTACTAATATTCAACCTAAAATTGATGGTGAAGTTGAAACAGATTTATGGGATAGTGTATTACCTTTAAGGCAATTTTATTGGCATCTTGGTTCATTTAGAGCAGAGGTTGAAACTGTTGTAAAAATTACTTATGGTAAAGATGATTTATATATTTTATTTGAAAATTATGAACCAAATATGAAAAAGATAAAAAGAGATATTTTTACAAAAGACTCAAGAGATATATTAGAAGAAGACTCTGTTGAAGTTTATTTAAAAGTAGCAGGTGTTAATCAATATTACAATTTTGCTGTAAATATGAATAATACTCAATTTGATCAAAGGGTCAATAAATCAGATTGGAATGGAAAATGGACAAGTGCTGTTAAAGTATATGACGATAAATGGGTTGCTGAATTTAAAATACCATTTAGTGATATTGAATTTATACCAATATTTGGAGAATCAATAAAAGCCAATTTTGTTAGAAATCGTTTTCAAGAAACAGACCCTTATAGTCACTGGTCTCCAACATATAATGGACCTCATGTGCCATCAAGATTTGGAACTCTTTATTTAAAATAATGGAAATGTTAATTAAGCCTATAGGTTTTTTACACTCGGACAAAAAAGAAAGATATGAAGCACCAAGACAGGGTATTCATGCAAAAGGTTCTTATGGAGTGATAAAGCTAAATCCTTATTGTAATTTTGAACAAGCAGTTCAAGATTTAGAAGGCTTTGATAGAATATGGCTAATATATGGATTTCATCTTAATGATTGGTGGAAGCCTCTTGTAAGTCCTCCAAGATTCAGAGAAAGAAAAGTTGGCTTATTTGCAACACGTTCACCTTTTAGACCAAATCAATTAGGAATGAGTTGTGTTAAGCTTGAAAAAGTTAATAAATTAAAAATATATATCTCTGAATTTGATTTATTAGATCAAACACCTATTTATGATATAAAACCATATATCCCGTATTGTGATTCGTTTCCTGAGTCAAAAACAGGTTGGTTAAAACCAAATTTAGATTTATACAATATTGTTTTAAGTGATATATCAAAAACTAAATCTGATTGGTTAGCAGAGCATTGTAATTTTAATATTGAAAATTACGCAAGAGTTCAGTTACAAGTAGATCCTTTAAATGATTCAAGAAGACGGATTCATAAAACAAATAGAATTGATGAAAAAACAAATCAATTGATACACACATTAAATTTTAGAACTTGGAGACTTGATTATATAAGTTTAGAAGAATTAAAACAAGTTTTTGTTATTGATGTTTATTCTTCTTATTCAGGTGATGAATTAAAAGAAGGAACAATTGATAAAAAAGGAGATAAAGACTTGCATAGACTATATAGAAATAAATTCCAGTAAAAATTTAATTTTAATACCATCATAAACTTTTAGGTATTTATTGAGTAACATTTTCTAGATTATTAATAATATTAATAAGTTCTTCAGGATTATCAATCAGATAATCAGGATTAGATTTTTTTAATAACTCATATGAGTCAAAACCCCAAGTTACAGCAACTATTTTTACATTTACCTTCTTACAAGCCTCTATATCCCTTAATTCATCTCCAACATAAAGTATTTCATTAGGTTTAAGATTATTACTTTTTAAATATGAGCTAATTGTTTTATTCTTACCAAATATATTTTTTGCAGATATTATATGAGTGAAAATATTTAACTTATTCTTCTCTAAGAAAAAATTAATATTCTCAATACTATTACTAGAAATAATTGATAAGTTATAACCTTTATCTTTTAATTCATTTAAAACTTTATCCATTCCATGAAACATTTTAATTAATGAAATATACTTTTTATACATAGAAAGAGTTTCTATAACTATCTTTGGAAGTTTATAAAATGGAATACCAAGCATTTTAAATCTTTCCTTTATAGGATAGTTGTTTATTTCAATTAACTCTTCTTTTGTAAACTTTTTTACTTTGTATTTATCTGATAATTCATTTAAAATTTCTAACCCGATTTCTCCTGAGTCTGCTATAGTCCCATCAAAATCAAATAAAATATGCTTTATCAAGATTTTATATACCTATGAATTAAAATACTATAATTCTAAATATTATCCCACATACTTTTAGTAATTTCTTGCCATTCCCATATTGAATTATTAGAAATCTCTCTTTCAACAAGAATAAAATTTCCTTCTCTTGCATTATATAATTCTTCTTTTGTAATAATATTGATATCATAAAAAATATTATAGTTCTCAAAAGAAATAGGTATATGAAAATATATTTTAGGTATTGTAAATTCAACAGCCATATATGAAGCATAAGTAGCTTTACACCTAGCACATACTTCAACACTTATAAGGGTTTCATAATATTCATCATAATATATAGAATCAGTAGACTCAAATATATCAGATTGAAAACCAATAAACTGTTTAGTCTTTTGGAGACAACATATCCAATTTGTCTTATACACTTTATAAAACTAACTTATATTTATCTAAAATTCTAATTCAATTATATTATAGTTATAGGTCATATTGAACTAATTTATATAAATTTGATAATTTGATTATAAAGAAAAGATTAAATTTTTTTTAATAGTAAATGCTAACTATACAAGAGTATAATTAATTAGAGCAAATATAAAAATTAATTTTAAATTAAAATTTTAATCTAATCATTTACAATTAATAATAGTACTACTATCATATTTTTAATATGGTTAAAAAGAATTATTATATGAATACTAATAAAAAAGATAAAGATATTAAGATTGAAAAATATTCAAAATTAATAGCAAATAAAATAAATACTAATATAGACCAAAAAATGCTTAATAATAATATTAACAGCGTTTTAAGAGAACTATCTGATAGTACAACAAATAATATGGTTTATCCTATTCAGACTATTCTAGATGCAGTAGGGATAAAAACTTTTAATCTTGAAATAAAATTAAGAGACCTAAGAAAAATTACTAAATCATATTATCCATTCTTATTAGTAAGTGAAAAGAATTATACATTTATTACTAAAAAAGGTTTATTCGTTTTTGAAATTGAAGATGAAAATGGTCTTAAGAAGACAACTTTAGGTGGAGTTGCTGAAAGACATAGTATAAATAAAGATACAATAGTAAATATATTAATGTTTGATGAAGCAAAAAATTTAGATTTTTTGCACTCACATCATGATTCACCAAGAGTAAAGTTATTTAATTTATTAAAGACAGAAAAAAAAGATTTATTAATTATATTTACATATTCTCTGGTCATAGGCTTATTATCTCTTGTTATACCCGTTGCTATTCAATCTTTAGTTAATACAATTGCATTTGCAACATTATTACAACCTTTAATAATATTAACGCTTTTAGTCATTTTTGCTTTAAGCTTTGAGTCGGTATTAAAACTTTTGAGAACATATTTAGTTGAGCTTTTACAGCAAAGAATATTTGTTAGAGTTGCTTCTGATTTATCTTATAGATTACCAAGAGTTAAAATTGAAGCCTTTGATGAAGAACACGCTCCTGAATTAGTAAATAGATTTTTGGATGTTTTAACTATTCAAAAAAGTACTTCATCTTTACTTATAGATGGACTAGCAATATTTGTTCAAACGACTGTAGGTATGGTTTTATTAGCTTTTTATCATCCTATATTATTAGGTTTTGACCTTATAATTATTGCTTGTATTTTATTTATATTGATGATTTTAAGTCATAACGGTATGGAAACAAGTATTAAAGAATCTAAAATAAAATATAAGGTTTTAGCGTGGCTTGAGGAAATATCAATTAATATAAAATCTTTTAAATCATATCAAGGCTATATTCATGCAATGCAAAACTCTGATTATTTAGTAAAAGATTATCTAAAAGCTAGAAATAAACATTTTAGTATTTTATTTAGATTATTTACAGGAACATTGTTTTTACAGGTTTTTGCCAGTTCTGCTCTTTTAGGTATAGGAGGTTGGCTTGTTATGGAACAACAACTTACAATAGGTCAGTTAGTTGCTGCTGAGTTAATTGTAGCTTCTATAGTAAGTAATTTTGCAAAATTTGGTAAACAATTAGAGGTTTATTATGACTTACTTGCAGCGATTGATAAAATTAGTCATTTGATTGATTTGAAAATTGAAAAAAATGGATTAGAGTCTGTAGTTAATATAGAAAAACCATTGAATATTGAGTTTAAAAATGTATCTTTTGCATATAATAATCATCTTGTTTTTAATAAGTTAAATTTTGATGTTAAACAAAGTTCTATCTTTGCCTTTTATTGTGAAGAAGGACAAGGAAAAACAACTATTTCTGAAATTCTTTATGGATTAAGAAAGCCAAAGTCAGGAATTATTGAAATAAATAATACAGATTTACAGTTATTAAATCTTGATAGATATAGAGAGTATGTTGCTTTAGTTGGACAACCCGAAATTATACATGGAACTATAATTGATAATATCAGAATGGGTAGAGAATATATCAAGATTGACGATATAAGTAAATCACTTGATAGAGTTAATATTTTGAATGATATGATAAATCTTGAGTCAGGTCTTGAAACTGTATTATCAACTAGTGGAAGTCCTTTATCTTATACAACTAGTTTAAAACTTATGATTGCAAGAGCAATTGTAAAAGAAAATTCATTGATAATATTTGATGGGATTTTAGATTATCTTGATGATAAGATTGTTAAATATATTTTTGAAAATGCATTTGAAAAAACAAAGTCCACAATATTTATAACAACATCAAATAAAAAACTTTTATCTTACTGTGATTATGTTTTTGATATTAATTCTGAAATTTCTGTAAAATAGGTACATAAAATGATAGACCCAAAAGAATACTATAAACTTGAAATGATAGAGCAATTACCCTCTTTGGGTACAGTCAGAACATCAAAAAATATTAAAATGTTATCATTTGTTCTATTCTCATTTTTTTTAGCTTTCGTTTTAATAGTAATTTATATGTCTTGGTTGCAAACTCTACCTGGTATAGGACGTGTTATAGCCTATGCTCCTCTTGAGAGACAACAAAATATAGAAGCACCAATTGAAGGAAGAATCATGAAATGGTATGTTCAAGAAGGTACTAAAGTTAAAAAAGGTGATAAAATAGCTGAAATTTCAGATAATGACCCTGAATACTTTAATAGATTAAAAGAACAAAGAAATTTTTTAAATGATAGTGTTAAAGCAGCAAAAGATAGGGGAGAATCTTTTAGGGTATTGGTTTCAACACTTGAAGAATCCAGACGTAATGCAATACTAGCAGCTGATTTGAGAGTAAAAATGGCATCAGAAAGAGCAATTGCTACCGATAACCAATTAATAGCTGCTGAAGCAGCTTATAAAACAGCATTATTAAATTATGAAAGACAAAAGGCTTTATTTGAAAAAGGACTTACTTCAAAAAGAAATTTAGAATTAGCAGAACTCGAGTACAAAAGATCAATAGCAGAGATTGATAGAACAAAAGCAACTCTTAACGCTGCAAGAAAAGAGATTAATGCACTTACTGCTGATAAGGATAAAATAGATAGAGATGGTAATGCATCAATAGCAAATGCAAAAGCTAGTCTTGCCTCTGCACTTTCTGAAATGGCAAGAGCTACAGCAGATATTAATAGGCTTGATACAACAATGGCAAGACAGTCTAATCAAGTAATAAAGTCTGCACGTAATGGAACTATCTTAAGACTTATTGCAAATCAAGGTAATGAATTGGTAAGAGGTGGTGAAGCTATAGCTGTTCTTGTGCCTGATACAAATAAAAGAGCAGTTGAATTATTTGTAAGTGGTAATGATATTCCATTAGTTACAAAAAGTGAAGAAGTAAGATTACAATTTGAAGGTTGGCCTGCTTTACAATTTAACGGTTGGCCATCAGTTGCTATAGGTACTTTTAGTGGTAAAGTAGCTTTAATAGATTCAACAGATAATGGAAAGGGTAAATTTAGGGTTGTTGTAACTCCAAATAGTGATAAAGATTGGCCTGATATAAAATATTTAAGGCAAGGTGTAAGAGCAAATGGTTGGATAATTGTAAATCAAGTTCCTTTATGGTATGAATTATGGAGACAATATAACGGATTTCAGCCTGTTGTTAATGATGAAGAAGAAAAGAAAGAAAAAGAAGATGTTATCAAAAGAAAGGAAAAGAAAGATTAGATACTTAGTAGCATTATTAATTCTTTTTTCTTATAATCAAAATGCGATAGCTCTAGAAAATGATAAAACAATAACTATAGATGAAGTATATAGATCAGTTGATAAGTTTTATCCTTCAGTTAATATCACAAGAGAAGAAAGGACAATTGCTGATAGTAAACTTCTGGCAAGTCAAGGTGAGTTTGATACTACCTTAAATGCAAAAGGAGAGTTTAGACCTCTAGGATACTATAATGGAAGTTTTTATGATGTATATTTTGAACAACCTACAACACTTTGGGGTACGACTTTTTTCAGTGGTTGGAGAATTGGTAGAGGTAATTTTGCTGATTATGAAGGAAAGAACATTACTAATTCTCTTGGTGAGTATAGAACAGGTTTTGAAATTCCATTATTAAAAGATGGTGTTACAGATAGAAGAAGAACAAATATTGCTCAAGCAGAATTAAAGCAATCTGAAGCAGATTTAAAAGTTTTAAAAAAAAGAATAGATTCTAGACAAGAAGCCGCTTCAAAATATTGGAAATGGGTTGGCTCAGCAAGAAATTATTATGTGTTTAAAGAGATTCTTGATATTGCTGTTGAAAGAGATAAAGGTATTGAAGATACAGCAAAATTAGGAAATATTGCCTCAATTGAAAGTGTTGAAAATAAAAGAGTTATTCTTCAAAGACGAGCATCAATAGTATCTGCTCAGAGAAGTTTAGAACAATCTGCAAATGAATTATCAATATATTTAAGAAATAATGAAGGTAAACCTTTTATTCCTAAATTAGCTCAAGCACCTATAAACATTGATTTTAGACCTGTTAATATTTCTATTGATAATAGCTATAAAAAAGCATTTGACAATAATCCTGAATTAAAAATAATTAGTAATAATTTAGAAAGTATGAATTTTGAATTAGATTTTTTATACAATCAAAGACTTCCAGAAATTGATATTGTTACAGCTATTTCTCAAGATGTTGGTGAAGGTGATAAAAGTAGAAAACCTTTTGTTTTTGAAACAGGTTTTAAAGTTAAGGCTTCATTATGGATGCGTAGTGCTGATGGAAAAATTAATGAAAGAAAAGCAATAATTGATCAAACTCTTATGCAATTTGAGTTTACAAAAGAACAAATAAAAATTGAAGTTCAAAATGCTTATATAGCTCTCACTACAGCTTTTCAACAAGTTGAATTGGCAAAACAAGAATTAAACCTTGCAATTAGATTAGAAGAAGCTGAAAAGGAGAAGTTTAAACTTGGTGATAGTAATATTTTATTTATAAATTTAAGAGAACAGACAACAGCAGATGCAAAAATAAGAGAAGTTAATGCTATTGTAAACTATAATCAAGCTTTAGCAGATTTTAAAGCTTCTATTTCTGAGTTATAGTTTTTAAAGAAATTAATATAGTTTTTACAAATAAGTTTTATAGAAATATTTTAGTTATGATTATCTTTTAAAAAAAGAAATACCTTTAGGATCAAAAGAACCTAATTTTAAGTCTGTACTTTGAACTAAATCTTTAATTTTAGAGCTTTGTTCTAATTTTTCAACACTAAAATTTACAAGAGCTATAACATGAACTTGATTCAGATTTTCTTTAGTAAAAAAGTGACATTTATTATTAAACTTCTTTTTTATAAAGTTTTTATTTTCTTCTACTTTAGAAGGTAAACAATAAAACTCAATAGCATATTCTGGATTAAAATTTTCTTCCTTTAAAACGCTTCTTAATAATTCAAGCTCTTTACTTGGTTTTTTAGACATTAATTATTTAAAGCCTTGTTGGGCCATTATATTTTTTAACTTTTCAAATAAATTCATAGCAACTCTCGGAGTTTCTGTAGCATTAACAGTTAAAGCAAGAGTTTTTTCTGGACATATACTAACATCTTTATGAAATACAGAATCCATAAGTGCTTTATGTGGATCAATCATTTCTTTACCTCAATAAATAATTACATACTTTAATTTTATATTTAATTAATAGAAATTATCAAGTTGAAAATTAGCCATATTATTCTTTAATTCTTGTAATTAGATTATTTTAATACTATAATTTAATACTTTTAAAAGTAATGAAAATATTTAGTTAGGTATAAATTATGTCTAAACAGAACCAAAAAGAAAAAGGTTTAGGAGTTACTCCTCAAAGTGAAGATTATTCAAAATGGTATACAGATGTTGTACAAAAAGCAGAATTAGCAGATTATGGTCCAATTAAAGGAACAATGGTTATAAGACCTTATGGTTATGCTTTATGGGAAAATATTCAAAAAACATTGGATCAAATGTTTAAAGACACAGGGCATGAAAATGCTTATTTTCCAATGTTTATTCCTATGTCTTATTTACAAAAAGAAGCTGAACACGTTGAAGGTTTTTCTCCTGAATTAGCTGTTGTTACTCATGCTGGTGGAAAAGAATTAGAAGAACCAATGGTTGTAAGACCAACATCAGAAACTATTATCAATTCAATGTTTTCTAAATGGGTAAAATCACATAGAGATTTACCTCTCTTAATTAATCAATGGGCAAATGTAGTAAGATGGGAAATGCGTCCAAGATTATTTTTGAGAACAACAGAATTCTTATGGCAAGAAGGACATACAGCACATTCTACAGAAAAAGAAGCAGAAGAAGAAGCAAAAAGAATGTTAGATGTTTATATTGATTTTGCTAATAACTATGCTGGTATTGCTCCAATACCAGGGCAAAAGTCAGAGTCAGAAAGATTTGCAGGAGCAGTAAGAACATATACAATCGAAGCAATGATGAAAGACAAAAAAGCATTGCAATCAGCTACAAGCCACTTTTTAGGTCAAAATTTCGCTAAAGCGTTTGATATTAAGTTCCAAGGTTCAGATAATAAGTTAGAATATGCTTGGCAAACATCTTGGGGATTATCTACAAGAATGATAGGTGCAATAATTATGTCACATGGTGATGATAAAGGTTTAATATTACCTCCGAATATAGCTCCTTATCAAGTTGTTATTATTCCTGTTATGAAAAATCCAGAGACTAGAGCACTTGTAATGGAAGAAACTGAAAAAATAAGAAAAGAGTTTAAAGAACTTGGAATAAGAGTAAAAGTTGATACAAGAGATAACTTAAGCCCTGGATTTAAATATAATGAATGGGAGATGAAGGGAGTACCTTTAAGGCTTGAGTTAGGACCTAGAGATATAGAAAATAATCAAGTTGTTTTAGCAAGACGTGATACCTTTGAAAAAAATACAATTTCTAGAGATGGTTTAAAAGAATATGTGTCAGGTTTATTAAAAGAAATACAAAACACACTTCACTCTAAATCTAAATCATTTCGGGAAGAAAATACAACATTAATTAAATCTTACAATGATTTAAAAGAGTTTTTTAGTGATGAAAAAGCATCTGGTTTTGCATTAATTCCTTGGGCTGGTGAAGCAAAAGATGAAGCAAAATTAAAAGAAGAACTAAAAATAACGAATCGTTGTTTCCCATTTGAGCAAGATGGACAAGAGGAAACTTGTATAGTTACTGGTAATAAAACTAATAGAAAAGCAATTTTTGCTAAAGCTTATTAGTAATATTTAATGTGTAATAAGATATATCAATCTATAATTTTATTACACATTAAATCACCATAAGTAACTAAATTCTTCACTATCAGAATAAAAAACAAATACATTAGCAAAAATACCAAAATCATCACCATCTTGATTTTCACTTTGCCATACTATAGGTATATAAGTTACTTTATAATCTTCTTCTTCATCATATGAAAAATGTGTAAATGAATAGTTATTCTGATTATATTGCCCAAATGAATTTATTTGAGTATTAGTTGAATTAAAACTATTTAAGTTATTAGAGATAAAAATTCCATCTGTCCCATTTATAAAACCAAATATATTTAACATAGCGTAACCCATTGCAACAACAAATCCTTTTTCATTTAAAAAATTATCTGATGATTGCCATATTGAAAATGAGCTCTTATTACTAATGAAAGTAGATTGCTTTTTAAATCTCTCATCTTCAGATTTTTTTAATATAAGAGGTTTATTATACATTTCTTTTAGGTTAATATCATAATTTTTATTTTTTAGTTGATAACTTTGTTTATCATTGTCCTCCCAACTAATACTTATTGTTTTATCTTCGTTTTCATAAATATTGGGATTAAAACCTGTTGAGGAAACTAAAAAATTTCTCCTTAATATTTTTCTTTTAGAGTCAATATTATAAAGAAAAATATTTTTATCTTGTTTAGCTGTAATAAGAATTTGTTTATTATGTAATGTGGCTTTTATTGTTTTAATATTAATATTATTTGGTATTTTTATCTCAATTTCATTATTTATTGGTAATAAGTTATCACTATCTAGTTCCTTTAAGGATATTGATTGTTTATTAAGATTTTTCCATAAAATATAAACTGAACAAGAACAGTTATCTCTTAATATAATAGGATTTTGCTTTACACTATTATTATCATTTATTTTAAATTCATTATTAATATACTTATTATTAGTGTTAATAAGTCTGCCAAATATATCATTAGTATTATTTTGCCAAATAATTAAATACTTATTTTCGCTTATAGACGAAATATATGGATTATATTGCCTACCTTTAGATATCTGATTAACCTGTTCTTCATGACCTAATTTACCGCTATATAAATCAAATTTTCTAGAAAAATACCAAAATCATCACCATCTTGATTTTCTACTTTGCCATACTATAACCCCCATACTTACCAATTGATGAAATTAATGATTTTGTTGTTTTCCTTTAGTATATGAATTTATTTGTTTTTCAGCTATATAAAATACTTTTGAGTATTCATTTAATCCAACCAAAGAAACAAGACTAAATAATATAAATATAATAATAATTATTGATACTATTTTTATTTTTCTATAAAATGACTTTCATTAACTTCTTCAGCAAAGCTTATATCTAATTTTCCAGCTTCTGAATTAAGTTATAAAAATAAGGTAATGAATTCAATATTTTCAACATTTTTGAAATGATTATTAATATGAATTATTAACTTAGAACAGAATATAAAGATATTAATATAGATATGAATAGTGTAATTGATGAGATAATATTTAAAATAATTTTTTCTGGTAAAAATAATCACTTAAAAGTATAATAAAGTTATACAAAGCATGAAATAAAATACTATAATATAATGATTTTGTTTTCAACAATTAAACAAAAAAACATACCAACTATTGTAATATTAAATAAAAGACGCACCATGTAATATACCAAAGAATAGAGATGAAAACATAATACTCCTTTGATATTCCATTTAATAGCTAATTCATGAAATATTATTCTCTAAATAATATTTCTTCTAATATAGGTGTTATAAAACATATATCTAAAAGTACATATATATTATGGAGTAAAAAATTAAAGTCAAAAATACCGGTAAAATTATTAAATTTATCTAAGTCTGAAGCAAAATTAAATTTTAGAGTTATCTATAAGGTTACTAATAAAATTACTTATTATTGCAGTAGAAAATATAGCTAATAGAAGCAGAAAAAATGAATTTAACTTTTTATGTTTTTTTTGATATTATATTCTTTATTAAAAAAATAGTTTAAATAAATATCATATTTGTTTACTATGAGTAAAATTAATAATAACTCAATAAATAAAAATGATATATTTAAACTTAAATCTTTAAATAAAGTATTATTATTTTCAACAATTATTTCTAAAAATACTAGGCTAAGTACTAAAAATATAATAAAGAATAACAAGAGTAGGACTATCATCCTAAAAAGACCTGTTCTAAAAGGGTTTCTAATTATATTAAACAATTTTAATTATTATCGTCTTGTATTTCAATTTTATTATTATTAGTGCTATCTAAATAGTTTTCAGGAATTGCTGATAATAACGTTATAATTATTCCTAAGATAATGATAAATATTCCAGTAGGAGAAAATTTTGTATTAGGTTTTAAATTCGGTTCTTTTTGTAACCAATAAAAATTATAAGCTTGTATAACAGGTATTAAAACTCCTATTATTATTAATAATCCCATAAGATCAAATGGAAAGTGTGCCTTTCTATTTATAGAATTACCTATGAAACATCCTAAAAATACAATCATAGAATTAATTGATTTTGTATATTCCTTTTCTTCTGCCATTTTATTAATATGCCTAGCTAAGCTACCAGAAAATAAAGGAAAAAATATACATCTCATTATAGGATAGATGTCAAGATTTTTCTCTTCTTTAATTTCTTTCCATATTTTATATCCAAAATAGAATTGAAATAAACCTAGTGAAAATATACTATATACAAAAAACTTTTTTATAGGTATTATTTTTGTTGACAAACCTGTTTCACTTTTTAATTCTGTATTTTGATTCATTTTTTAGACTGTCTTATATTACAATTTTTAAATATAGTATCATAATAAATATAATATTGTAAACTAAAATTTATAATCTTATTAATTCTAATTCATTATTCAAAAAATACTGTAAACAAAGAGTTATATTTATATATTTAAATAGAAATTCAAATTTTTATTTTTGAAATTTTATTGAAATAATTTTTATAAAAGAATTTAGTTAATAATAAACTCTTTATATAATTCTTCTTTAAATCCAACTAAAAACTTATCATTATTTATCAAAATAGGTCGTTTTACAAGCTTACCATTCTTTGATAATAAATCAAGTAAATCATCTTCTGACATATTATCAATTTTACTTTTCATATCCATTTCACGATACATCTGCCCTGATTTATTAAATAAGTCTTTTATTTTATAACCACTTTTACTTAAAATATCTTTTAATACTTCTACTGTTGGTGGATTAGAAATAATATCAAGCTTTTCAAAAGATACTTTATGTTCTTTTAAATATTTTTCTGCATTTTTACAAGTGGAGCATTTATCATAAGCATATAATTTCATTTGTTATTCCTTCCAACTCATATGATATTCTTTCCATTCCATTGAATCTGCTTCATCTACTGGAAATAAAGGATATCTAGTATCAATCATAACTGCATATTCATCTGTTTCTTTTTTAGGATTTATTTTACTATTTCTTAAAGCTTTAGGGTGTGGACCATGATGTATTCCTTGAGGATGAAAAGTTATACTTCCTGCTGAGATATTATCTCTACTAAAAAAATCACCATCATGATAAAAAATAACTTCATCATAATCTATATTTCTATGAAAAAATGGAACTTTAAGAGCACCTTCTTCACTTTCAATTGGTCTAGGAACAAAAGAACAAATAACAAAATTAGTAGCCATAAAAGTTGTATAAACACTAGGTGGTAAATGAGCTTTATGACAAGTTATAGGACAAAAATCTTTTATATTTATTTTCCATACAGTTAAGTCACCCTTCCAGCCTATAACATCAAGGGGATTAAATGGATAAAAAACAGATGTATATTCATCTAATCTTTTAATTTTAAGCTCCCATTCTTTATCATCAATTATAGCCTGTGGCTCTGGGGTCTCAATTACAGAAGGATCATATAAAGCATTTGGACCTAGTAGATCTCTATTAGGTTGATTTATCTCACTATAAGATTCTACTAATAAAAAGAAACTTGGCTCTTCAATTTTTAATCTATATGTAGTTCCTCTTGGAATCACAATATAATCACCTTTTGAAAAACTCATATTACCAAAATCTGTTTCAAGAAGTCCTTTTCCTTGATGTACAAATCTTAATTCATCTCCATCTGCATTACGAAAATAATAAGACATATCCTTTGTCATTCTTTGAGTAAATATACTTACATCTTTATTAAAAAGTATTTTATGTAAATTCTCATCTGAAGGGGTTTTATTGCAATCATAAGCTCTAGGTTTTAGATTTCCTTCAATTCTGTTCCAATTTGTTGGAGCATGAAGCCTATAAAGATGTGCTACTTTTCCAAAAAAGCCATGTCTACCATGTTCTTCTTCATAAGTATTTTCTGGTAAATTTAAATGTGCTTGTTTAGCATATTGACCTTTTTTTAAAGGATACATAATTTTAACCTCTTTGTTAAATTTTAATATTCGATATCATCTTTTGTTTCATTAAAATTAGCATTATTTTTATCTTTTATCATATCACAAGAATCTGTATCACCTAGCTCACAAGCTTTTTTTAGATATTTATTTGCTTTATCATTATCTCGAGATTTAATATAAAGCATTCCTAAACCATTATTTGCAAATGGATTATTTTCATCTAACTTTATTGCCTTCATATAATTTTTCTGTGCTTCATCATATTTATTCATTTCTAAGTTAATTGCACCAAGAAAAGTATAACTATCATCATTATCTGGTGAAAGTTTTTTAACTTTTTCAAAATATTCTATAGCTTTAAAATATTCACTTTGAAAATATGATGCAACACCTAACTCAACATAAATTGAGGCTAAGTTAGGATTTAATGAAATGGCTTTCTGTATTACAGGATCTTCTGTATTTAATAACTTATAATATTTAATTGGTTCTTTATAAAATTTAAAAGTATTATTTCCAACATTATTTAACCAATAAAGTAAATAAGATTCTGCATCATTAGGATTTATTTCAACAGCTTTTTTAGCTTCCTCTAAAGCTTCTTTATATCTAAACTGAAAATAATACACATGACTTAAAGCACGATGTGACTCTGAAATATTAGTATTTAATTTAACCGAAATAAAAGCTTTTTCAAAAGCATCCAATTCTATTTCTGAAGTATTAATCTTATTAATTTTAGTATTTGCATTCATTGACAGAGCTAATTTTGATTCCGATAAACCGGCATAAGCTAGTGCAAAGTTTTTATCTAATTCAATTGCTTTATTATAGTAATATATTGATGATACATAACCTTTATTTGAAAATGTAAGATATTCTTGCCTTCCTTTATTATATAAATCTAGTGCTGTGTTATCTTCAGCTAAAGCACCAAAAAAAGAGCTAGATAAAACAATTGATGATATAAAAAAAGCAATTCTTTTCATAAATGTCCAAAATATTAAATAATAAACTTTGGTATCATTATAAATCCTTTTATATTATCTTGGTAGTTATATTTTCCCTACTGAATATCTAGATAGAAACTTTTGTGGTATTGAAGAAGATATGTTTTATAAAGGGTATATCAATAGAAAATTAATGAAAGATAACTTTATTTTAGGAGTTATATCATACACTTTATTTAGTACAAAACAGTTAATAGAAGCTTGTAAGCTTTATAAAATAAAAGAGTCGTATGGAAATTTTATAAAAGAATAAAAAAGTGTTTCTAAAAACTAGTTATTTTTTAATAATAATCAAATAAAATTATTTTTCAGAAACACACTTTTAAAAAACTAAATTAGTTTAATTCTTTTAATAAGTTCCTTGCAATTACAAGCCTTTGAACTTCTGAAGTTCCTTCTCCTATTTCAGTTAATTTAGCATCTCTTAAATATCTTTCAACAGGAAATTCTTTAATATATCCATAACCACCATGAATTTGTATAGCAAGATTTGTAACTCTACTTGATACCTCTGAAGCGTAAAGTTTAGCCATCGCACTTTCTTTTGTAAAAGGAATTTTATTATCTTTCATCCAAGCACAATGATAAAGCATTAATCTAGCAGCATGAATTTCTGTTGCCATATTTGCTAAATGATTTTGAATTGATTGGAAATTTGATATTTTAGAGTTAAATTGTTCTCTTTCTGTTGAGTATTTTAAAGCAGAATCAAGAGCAGCTTGAGCAATACCTAAGGCTAAAGAACCTATACTAATTCTTCCTCCATCAAGAGTTTTAAGAGCTTGTATAAAACCTTCACCTTCTTGACCTAAGATATTTTCTTTAGGAATACGGCAATCTTCAAGAATAATTTGTGAAGTAGGGGAACCTCTCATACCCATTTTATGTTCTGTTCTACCAATTCTTAAACCAGCAGTACCTTTATCTACAACAAAAGCACTAATACCTCTATTACCTTTAGCTTTATCTGTCATAGCCATTATTATAAATGAATCTGCATAAAGTGCATTTGTAATAAATGTTTTTGCTCCATTAAGAACATAATGATCTCCATCTAAAACTGCTGTTGTTCTTTGACCAGCTGCATCTGAACCTGCACCTGGTTCTGTTAAAGCCCAAGCTCCAAGCCACTCTCCAGATGATAGTTTTGGTAAATACTTTCTTTTTTGTTCTTCTGTTCCAAATAAATAAAATGGAGAAGTTCCTAAAGATACATGAGCTGCATAAGATAAACCAGTTGAACCACAAGCTCTTCCAATTTCCTCAACAGCTATTGCATAAGAGAGAGTATCTGCACCAGCACCACCATATTCTTCAGGTATAGGTAAACCTAAATATCCCATCTCACCTAACTCTTTAAATGTTTCTATAGGGAAATAACTCTCTTCATCAACTTTATATGATAAAGGTTTAATTTTTTGTTCAGCATAACTTTTAATAGTATCTTGAAGAATTATATGTTCTTCTTTCATTAAAAAACCAAATTTATGACTTGAATAAGTTTTTTCAAGTTCTTCTACAGGACTCATTAATTCACCTCAAATAAATAAACATCATTGTTTGATAATCTTAACTATACTATAACTTAAATTTAAAACAAAGATTTTTTATTACTTTTTAAGCTTTTAGTTAATTTACAAAAGTATATTCTTTTAATATTTATTATAATCAAACAAATATATAAATTTATACACAAATATTCTACATAGTATTAAATATAAGGCTTATTTCAATATTATTATTTCGAAATCTTTAGAAAAGAAGATAAATATTAGTTTTAACATTAGCAAGAATCAGGTTGGTATATTAAGAACTAGATTATATTATTTATTTATAGTTATAAATTTTTAGGAAAATAATTATGAATAATGATAATTACTATAAAATAGAAGAAATAATAAAATACATATCCAAAAACTTTCAAAATAAAATTGATTTAGATTTATTATCAAAAGAATTTAATTATAGTCCATATTATTTACAAAAGCTTTTTACAGATTGGGTAGGAATAAGTCCTAAGAAATTTATCCAATATTTAAATCTTAATTATCTCAAAGAAAAAATATATGATGATAAAAGTTTGGATCAAATATCATTTGAATCAGGTTTATCAAGTCAATCAAGAATTTATGATTTATTTATTAATTTTGAATCAATGACACCTAATGAGTATAAAAATTTTGGTCAAAATATAAAAATTGATTATGGTATACATAAAACACCTTTTGGATATGCTTTGATTGCTGTAACTGATAGAGGATTGTGTAATTTATCTTTCATTGATATTAATAATAAAGAACATGAAATCAATAATCTAAAAAAACAGTGGTTTAAATCTAATATTCAAGAGAATTTAAAAATAACAGAAGAAATTAATAAACAAATATTTAAAGATAATAAAAAAGTTAAATTGTTTTTAAAAGGTTCTCAATTTCAGTTAAAAGTATGGGAAGCTTTATTAAAAATACCTGAAGGTAATTTAACAACATACCAAAGTATTGCAAAAATGATTGATAAACCTAAATCATGTAGAGCTGTTGGAAATGCAGTTGGAGCTAATAATATTTCATATTTAATACCTTGCCATAGAGTTATTAGAAAAGAAATTAATATTGGTAATTATCGTTGGGGTATTGAAAGAAAAAAAATACTAATATCATATGAAATGTGTAAACAAGATTTAGGAAAAAATTAGTTAATGAAAACATTAGATAGTTTGAAAAAAGAAAATATTAATGAAAATAAAGTTAAAGATAATATTATTAATTGGTCTATCTTTATTTTTTTATCACTAGTTTGGGGAAGTTCTTTTAAGTTAATGAAAATAGGTATGAATGAATTTTCATCATATCAAGTTGCAAGTTTAAGAATTTTTTCTGCTGGTTTATTTTTACTCCCATTAGCTTTAAAAAATATAAAAGGGATTGAGAAAAAAGAACTTCTTTTAATAATACTTTCTGGAATGTTTGGGAATTATATTCCTGCTTATTTATTTTGTATTGCTGAAACTAAAATAGATAGCTCTCTTGCAGGTATTATCAACTCACTTATGCCAATCTTTGTTATTGTTATTGGTAGATTATTTTTTAATCTAAATATTACCAAACAAAAATTAATAGGTGTATTAATCGCATTTTCAGGTTTATCTGCTTTACTTGCTTCAAAAGGTTTTAGTCATGAATCAAATTTATTTCATATTGTTCTAGCTATAATGGCAACATTACTTTATGGATTAAACTCTAATCTTATAGGCTCAAAGTTAAAAAATGTGAGTTCAATTAAAATAATTTCTCTAAGTTCAAGTATACTATCAATTCCTTGTCTATTTACTTTAATATACACAGGTTTCTTTTCTAATTTTTCATTAGAAAAAGAATTTTTAGTATCATTAACTGCATCATGTATTTTGGGCATTTTTGGAACAGCATTAGCTTCAGGATTATTTTATATCTTAATAAAAAGAGCGGGTTCTATTTTTGCTTCACTTGTAACAAATACAATGCCTATTGTAGCTGTATTTTGGGGGTGGACTAGTGGTGAATCTGTTTCATTACTAGAAGTAATATGTTTATTTATTATCTTAAATGGCGTTTACTATACCAATGCAAATTTTAATAAAAGATTATAAATTTTCTACATTTCTAATAAATAAAAAATATGATAAAATATCTTTTCTGTAAAATATTTAAAATTTAAGTTGTAGTAGTTAATAGTAATAGAGAATATGATAAATAATAAGATCACTTTTATAAATAAAGATAATACCGAGTTTTATAACACATTAAAGAGAAATATCGATAATTATTTTATAGAAAATAAAACTTCAAAATTTGCAAATACTGAAATGATTATAAAAACAATATTTATGCTTTCTTTATATTTAGTACCTTACTTCCTAATAACAAGTTCTAAGTTTAGTGAGAACATTATGCTTTTATTTGTTATATTAATGGGGATGGGTCTTGCTGGTATAGGAATGTGTGTTATGCATGATGCAAATCATAACTCATATTCTCCATTACCAATAATTAATAGAGTTTTAGGTTATACACTCAACTTAATTGGTGCTAGTGAGTATATATGGCGAATAAAACATAATATAATCCATCATACTTTTACAAACATATATGAGTCAGATGAAGATATTGATACTTATAAAACAATAAGAATATCTGTATTAGAAAAACTAAAGCCATTACATAAGTATCAGAATATATATGCTTTTATAGTATATGGTCTTGTAACTTTAGAATGGTGTTTAACTAGAGATTTTTTATCATTTAGTAGATATATAAAAAAAGGTTATATAAAAAAATATTCTAAAAAAACTAGAAAAGAATTATTTATATTAATAATTTCAAAAATCTTGTATTTTACTTTTACTTTAGTAATACCATTAATTGTTTTAAATATAAAATGGTGGAAAGTTTTTATTGGATTTATAATATTACATTTTACTGCTGGTTTAATATTAGCAACAATTTTTCAATTAGCCCATGTTGTAGAAAAAACATTATTTCCTATTCCTGATAATGAAAATAAGATAAGTACAGAGTGGGCAATACATCAGCTTTTAACCACTGCAAATTTTTCAAGAAAGAACAAAGTATTATCTTGGTTTATTGGTGGTTTGAATTATCAAATAGAACATCATTTGTTTCCTAATATTTGCCATGTTCATTATAGAAAAATATCAGATATTGTGAAAAAAACTTCTGAACAATTTGGTTTACCATATAATGAATATAGTAATTTTTCTGAAGCATTAAATTCACATTTTAAAGTATTAAAGAAACTAGGTAGAGAAAGTTAAGATTAAGAGCCTTTAAAAAAGTCACTTGGTTTTATACTATCAATAAAGTTTTTAAATTTAGCTGCTTCTTCTTCATCTTTAGACTGGTCTATTGGTATAGAACTTGATGCCATTACTTGCTCTGAAACATAAATAGGAACATCTGAGCTTAGAGCTAATGCTACAGCATCACTTGGTCTTGAGTCAACTGTTATTTCTTTTCCATTATTATTTAATACAAGCTGAGCAAAAAATGTACTATCTTTCATATCATGTATTAGGATGCTTTTTAATTCAGCTTTGAGAGATTTAAGCATATTTGTCATTAGATCATGAGTTGCAGGACGACTTAATTTTATATTTTCTAAAACTAACATAATAGAATTAGCTTCAGGTGGGCCTATCCAAATAAGCAAAGCTCTTCTATCATCCATATCACGCAGCACAAGAATAGGTGTCCTTGATTGAGGATCTAAAACAATTCCTGAAACTTTCATAACAATCATAAATTAAATCTCCTTATTCAATAGATTATATAATAACAAAAGTATTAGATAACCTAAACCTTTTTCTTAGATTTATCAGCAAGTTTTGAGTCAACTCTTGGATAAACAACATCACCTTTTTTAGTCTGAGTCCCTGACTTTGTAAGACCCCAAGTGATTTTATCCCATTTTTGTTCTGATAAATTTTCATCTATACCTAATTGTTCCCAAATTTTATTGGCTATAGTTGGTATATATGGAGAAGAAAGTATAGAAATTAACCTTAATGCTTCTAAACACGTATATAGAACACCATGAAAATATGGTTTTGTAGATTCATCCTCTATAGCTTTTTTAGCTAGTGTCCAAGGAGCTTCTGTATCAATATATTTATTTAGTTTATTAACCAAATCCCAAACAGCAATTACAGAAGCCTGTATATCAAAATTATCCATAGATTCAGCAACTTTTATTTTTACTTCTTCAAGAAATTGAGGAAAATCCTTTTCTGTTTCCTCTAATCTTTGAGGGACAACCCCTTCACAGTTTTTAGCTAAAATTGAAGCTATAATTCTATTTAGAGAATTACCTAAATTATTTGCTAAATCTGCATTTACTCTATTTTCTAAGATTTCACATCTACTAAAAGTTTTATCTTTATTAAATTCAGCTGCAAAATCTCCATCATTTCCATAATTTAATTCTCTTGCAATAAAATATCTTAATCCATCAGCTTGATATTTATCAATTAAGTCTTGAGGCTTAATTACATTCCCTGTTGTTTTACTAATTTTTGCTCCACCAATAGTTATAAAACCATGAGCAAATATTGATTTTGGTAGCTCGACACCAAGAGCAAAAAGAATTGCGGGCCAAATAATTCCATGAAATCTCATAATATCTTTTCCAACTATTTGAGCATTTGCAGGCCAATATTTTTTAAATAGAGATTCATCTTCTTTTAAATAATTTAAAGCTGTAATATAGTTATTAAGTGCATCTAACCAAACATATATAACTTGGTTTTCATCTTCAGGAACTGGGATACCCCATTTTACTGTTTCTCTTGAAACACTTACATCTTCAAAGTCTTCTAATATATTTAAAACTTCATTCTTTCTGCTATCTGGTTGTATAAAATTGGGGTTATTATGTATATGTTCTTTTATTTGTTCTTTGTATTTAGTTACCTTAAAAAAGTAATTCTCTTCTGTAACAATTTCAGTTGGTCTATTATGAATAGGACAATTTTTATTTTCATCTAAATCTTTTTCAAGATAAAAAGCTTCACATCCTGTACAGTATAAACCCTCATATTTCTTTTTATAAATATCCCCTTTTTCTTTTAGGATATTAAAAATCTTTTTTACTGCATCTTTATGGCTAAGATCTGTAGTTCTTATAAACTGGTCATAAGATATATTTAGATTTTTCCAAGTCTCTATATATTTTTCAGCTATTTCATCACAATGAACTTGAGGGCTTACATTTTTTTCTTTAGCTGCCTTCTCATTTTTTGTTCCATGCTCATCAACGCCAGTTAAAAAATAAACATCTTTTCCTCTTAATCGGTAATGTCTGGCTATTATATCAGCAGTTATTTTTTCATAAGCATGACCTAAGTGCGGAGGTGCATTAGAATAATCTATAGCTGTAGTTATATAGTATGTATCTTTCAAAAAAAAGCTCCTTGAACTATCAAAACTTAAAACAATAGAGATTATATCAGAGTTTAAGATTTTTTTTCAAACTTTTAGAAAACTTTAGAACATGTCTAAGTAATAGGAGAAAAGTGATAAGACAATAAGTGAAATGTGATAATAAAAAAAGATAAAACTCATTAATTTAAATACTTTTGTTAGATTAGTTTTTCTCAAACTAGTTTTGCTTAAGTATATATTTTAAATTCTAAATCTTATCTTTTTATTTCTTTTCTTTTAAATTTTTATCTTTAGTAACTAAGTTATTTATGTTTTATAGTAACAACTTCTGTTTGATTAGTTTTTTGCATGGTCTTTGTCATTACTTTTGTTTTAACTACAGGCTTATTTTTATGAGTTTTTGTCATAGTCTTTGTTGTTATAACTTTAGCAGGAGCTGGAGTTACTACAACTGCTGGAGTTTTAGTTGTAACTGTTGTTTTTGAAGTTTCAACGGTTGTATTAGCAGCATAAGCAGTAGAAGATAAAGCTATAACAGAACCTAAGATAAGTGAGCTTAAAGTTGTTTTTTTCATTGTATAATCCTTTTTATTAGATTAAAATTATTTTATTTACACTTTATATAATAACTTACATAACTTTTAGTAAGCTTTTAGCTTTCTTAGTTTTTTCTTAGTTAATTTATAATCCTACCTTATAATTTAATATTTATAAAATGTCAAAGCACTTTTCCTGAAACAAGTCTCAAAAGATCTGATATGCTTAAAAGCAATTGGTTTGCAAAAAATATTTATCCACAATATTGTTACTGCAACACTAATGTCTTATCGCTTTTTTCTTTTCACTTAGTATCTAATCTAACTACAGTTATCTAATCTTTTTATAACTAATGCTTAGAAAATGGGTCATTAGAAGTTGAAGGTTTTGTATTATTTACAGGTTGTGAACCAAATGGATTAGCTGATGTTGTATTATTACTAGGATTATTATTTACAGGTTTTCCACCAAAAGGATTACTAGCAGAATTTGATGTATTTTGAGTTGTATTTGTTGTATTTCCTCCAAATGGATTAGATGATGTATTATTATTTGTAGGTTTAGAATTATTAAAAGGATTTGTTGAATTATTATTTGTAGTAGGTGGATTTGTTTTACCACTAAAAGGATCATTAGAAGTTGAAGGTTTTGTATTATTTACAGGTTTTCCGCCAAAAGGATCACTTGAAGTACCTCCTGTAGTTGGCTTTGTACCTCCAAATGGATTTGTTGAAGTAGGGCTTTGATTAACAGAGTTATTGCTTAAAGTCACTCTTCCTGTTCTTAAAGCATCTGAAAATTCTCTTGAACTTATTCTATTATCTCCATTAATATCAATTAGTTTTCTTGTTCTATCTGACATTTCTAAATCTGCTTTTGAAATCCATCCATCATTCTTCCATTTTGTTGGATGGACACCTTGGTTATTTGCTCTATCTGAAAAATATGTAGCAATTTTATCTGAAGATTCTGCATCTAAACCTGTTAAAACAATATCCCCTCTTTCTAAAGATTCAGCAACTTCTCTAACACCATTGATACTATTTGCATTACCAATCATCATACTAGCTCTTTGGGTGAAGTTTGCTTCAGAATTATCAACTTTATTATTGTTATTTTTATCAAGAGCCTTAGCTATTGCAAGATAATCATTTGAACCAAGATTTATATCTGACATTTAAATAAACTCCAAAAACTCTACATTTAATTAATACTATTTTATAATAATAGGTTTAATTTTTTTATTTAAATTTTAGTTAAATTTTGAATAATTAAATATTAATACTTAAACTGAAACTGGATCTCCAAATTTATTTGAGCTTGGATCTCCATTTCTTATTAATAAAATTACAAGCATAATAATATTTACTATAGGAATAATAGTTAAAAGAGAATACCAACCAGATTTATTAATGTCATGCAATCTCTTAATTTGCATTGCAACAGAAGGGCATAAAAATAATATAGTTAATAAAACATCAGCTGTTTTCTCACTAAAAATCATATAAAAGATAAAACTAATAAAAAAAAGTGTTACAAAAAATGTAATATATTGTTTTCTACTTACTCTTCCACTAAAAGAGAATAACGTTTCTACTAAGCTCATTGAAATCTCCTATTAAAATAGTATTTAATTAAATTTTCATGATAAAAAATAAAAAGCATAAATTTAACATTATATGAAATAGACATATTATTGTAAAGCTATAAAAAGACTTTATTTTATGTTTTTTCTATATTCAACTAGTTTTGTTATTTTTTCAGGATTTAAAAAGTTTAAAGTACTTACAATTGATTTTTTTAAATCAATGATTCTAATAACATTATTATTAGTATCAGATACGTAGATTTTATCTTTATAAATTGTTAAACCATTAGGCTCACTAAAACTAGCCTCTAAAAGACTTCCATCTTTATAACCTCTCTTACCTGTACCTGTAAGAGTTTTTACCATATTGGTTTTTAAATCAATTATTTTTATTTTATGATTAAATGTATCTGTAATATATAGTTTATTATTTTTATAAACTATACCTAAAGGGTGCTGTAAACTAGCTTCATTTCCTATTCCATCTTTATCATCAAAATCAAATAAACCTCTACCTACTATAGTTTTTAAATTACCATTTTCTTTAATTTCTGCAAATCTTATACCACTAACTTCACTATCAGCAAAATAAATATTATTTCCATCTGTACTTATTCCACTAGGTTGTGCCAAATTAGCTTCTAATCTTTTGCCATCAATAATATTTTCATATCCTGTACCTGCAAATGTTTTTGTTTGCTTTGTATTGATGTCATATGTCCATAATTGATGACTCCCAGCCATTGCAATATATAATTTATTATCAACTCCTACAATATCCCAAGGAGAGTTTAAATCGTTTTCTAAACCCTTTCCTTCATTTGGTCTCCATGAAGCTTGTCTACCTGTACCTGCAATAGTTGTAACTTTTCTTGTTTTTAAATTAGCTTCTCTTAAATTATGATTTTCTGTATCAGCTATGTATAAAATATTATCTTTGTAATATAAACCTTGTGGGTGATTAAATTCAGAATTTTCAAAAGAGCCATCTTCTCTACCTATACTGCCTTTACCTATTACGTCTTTAATTTCATTATTTTTTAAGTCCATAATTATGATTCTATTATTATTAGAATCTGAGATAAATAAAGTATCTGTTTTTTCATCTGCATAAATTTTACTAGGAAAAGCTAACTGTTTATGATTTACCTTATTTTTTTCTAATTGAAATGATAAAGATTTTGTATTTAAAATATTATACTCTTTAGCTTCTTGTATAGCTTCCGAGAGCTTAATATCTAAATCTTTATAAAAACCTTCACCTGAATACTCCTCAATAATTTTACCTTCTGTATTTATTACAACTATTGTTGGCCAAGCTTGAGCACCATATTCTCCCCATATTTTAAAATCTTTGTCATTAACTACAGGATGTTCAATATTGTATCTTAAAACAGCACTTCTGATATTATCTGTTTCTTTTTCTGTTTTAAATTTTGCTGAGTGTACACCAATAACAACAAGCTCATTTTTATATTTTTCTTCTAATCTTTTTAAATCAGGAATTATGTGCATACAATTTATACAAGCATAAGTCCAAAAATCTATTAATACAAATTTACCTCTTAAAGATTTAATTGTTATAGGATTTTTAGTATTAATCCAATCCAAGCCTTTTGCAAACTCTGGTGCATTATTATAACCTTTGTATTTTCTTGGTGATTTAGATTTAATTTCTTTCTTTTCATTTGATTTTGCATCACTATCAGAGTTAATGCAAGAATTAGTATTTAATAAACTAATAGTTAAAGTAAATAATAATATTATTTTTTTCATTTATTTATCTTTCATTTTAGATTCTATATATTTAAAATCTTTTTCAGAAATTTCAAAGAAACCTTTCATAAAAGGAAATCCCCATTTTTGCTTATTTTTTATGAAATCTAAATCTTCTATAACATTTTTTATTGAAAGTTCAATTGAAGGATAAAAATCAACATTTCTTCTATAAGGATTAAAATTAGACTGTTCCATAATTCCTATATATGGTTCATCATCATTTACTTCACATATAGCTGTAAACTTTTGATAAGGGTATTTATCATCAATATTTTCTTTTGATGAATAAAATATTATTTTGTCTCCTTTTTTCAAACGTTTCATTGGTTCTTTTTTTCCATGATTTGCTTGAACAAAACCACCTTTAATTCCAATATTTACATGATCTTTGGAAGCTACTATTATCCAAAACTTATTATTTTCTTGTTCTCTCATTGTTTAACAAACTATTTTATGCTCTTGGTTTTTTATTTTAAGAATTTTAAGAGCATCATAGTAACCTATTAAAAAACCACTTTTTAATTTACTTGGATCTGAAGTCGTTCGTGAAATACCTAGATCATATCTAGGACGTATAATATTTATTTCAATACCTTCTTTTTGATTTTCAATTACTTCTAAACATTCATTATATTCAATATGCCTATTTAATATTGAATCTCTTATTTTTGGATATTTTTTATAAATAGTCGCAGAAAGACTATCAGCTAATGTTTTTCTTTTTCTATATCCATCATGTCTTGTTAATAAAACATAAATCTCTTTTGCACCTAATTCTATTGCTTTTTTTATTGGTATTGAATCCGATAAAGCTCCATCCATGTATTCAATACCATCAATTTTGACACTTTTATTATATAAAATAGGTATCGAAGATGAGGCTTTTATGACATCAAAAAATGTTTCTTCTTTATCATTTAAAAAATATTCTGCTTGTCCTGTACTACAATTAGTTGCTATGACATAAAATTTTGTATTTGACTCTAATATTTTTTTGACATTAACAGGATGTCTTTTAAGCATAACTTCTTCTATTGCAAAATCAACATTTAATACAGGTTTTTTTCTTGAAAGTATATTTTTTACATTAACAAAATCTTTTGATAATAAAGTATCACTCCACATTTTCCAAAATTCATTTGTTTGTCCAGCTAAAAAATATGCCGCATTACAAGCACCAGCACTTGCACCAAAAACAAAATCAAAATAATCATGAGAATATCCCATTTCACCAAAAGCCTTTAAAGCTCCTGCTGAGTGAACACTCCTCATTGCTCCACCTTCAAGAATCAAAGCTTTCATAATTTAAACCTCATTAATCTGTAAATAAATTATTTATAGAAACTTCCTCAAGATCTCCAAGTTTTTTTAAGTCTTCCATTTTAATTTTTGATTTATCACCAACAACCATAAATGTAAGGTTATTATTTGATACTTTTTCTTTTACATATTTGAGCATTTCATCAAACTCAACTTTTGATAACTTTTCAAAATCTTCTGGTCTTGGATCTTTATCATAGCCTAGTTTACCCCAATACATTACAGTTCCAACAATTGATCTAAAATCTACATAACCTGTTCTATAAGAGTTTTCAATAGCATCTCTTGCTCTCTCAAATCTATCTTTTGAAACAGGTAAATTTTTTAATAAATCAATAAAAAGAGTTAAAGATTCGATAGTTTTATCTGCTTGAGTTCCTATATATCCTGTCATTTGATCTTGATCGCCTAATCTAGAGCCTTGTGAGTAGTAAGCAGATGTAGAATATGCAAGTGAACGTGCCTCTCTTACTTCTTGAAACATTATTCCACCCATTCCACCATCAAAATATTCATTATAAAGTGCAGTTTTTAAATTATCATTTACATTAACTTTAGATTCAGGAATTAATAAGCTTATATGAGCTTGTGCACCTTTATTATCAAGAAAATAGATTTTTACTGGCTTATTATGTCTAATAACAAATTCTTTTTCTGGTCTTTGTCTTGGATTAAGTAAAGGTACATTTATATTTTGTGGTTGATGATACTTTTTCACAGTTTTTTCCACAATGTCAACTGGTAATTGTCCAGAATAACTTACTTCAAAGTTTTGCTTAATTAACTGTTTTCTCATATCATCATACTGATTAACAGATAATTTTTCTAATTCTTCCTTTGAAAGTCTCTCTAAGTAAGATGATTTTTTACCTAAACCAATATAAGAACTTAATGCACGTCTTAAGGTATTATGATCTTTTTTAGCATCTATTCTACTTGTTAAAATATTTGATACTTTATTTTTTAAATGATTCTCATCAAGTGTTGCACTCCATAAAACTTTTTCACCTAATGCTAAAGCTTTTTCAAATTGAGAGTCAGTACCAGACATTGAAAATGTGAATCCATAATCACCACAACTATAGTTTGCATTAACACCCATTTTAAAAAACTCTTCTTTTATCTGTTCTGGAGTCATTTTACCTGTACCAGCAAAGTTTAGTTCATCCATTACTTCACAAAAACCTCTATAATGTTTATTTCCATAATCATAAGAAATATAGAAATTAAAAAGATCGTTTAATGGATTATATGTATGATAAAGAACTGTTCCAGGTGCATAAGAGATAGCTTTAAAATCTTTATTATAATCAATCCATTTTGGTTCAATAGGCTCTGTTTTAATTGACTCAACTTTTTTTATAAAATCACTTTTTCTATCATTATTAAGAGCAACTTTTTCTAGATTAGGTTTTTCAATTTTTGGAAATGTATATTCTTTATCTGTTCTATAAACAGCCACATAATTATTTTGATAATATTTATTTGCAGCTTTTATAATATCATCTTTACTAATCTTTTTTAATCTTTCACTTACTCCAAGAATTTCATTAACAGTTGTTTCTCTTAGAAAAGCAGTTTTAAGAATATCAACTCTACCATCATTACTCTCTAATCTAGCTTTTTGTCCAATTTCAAAAGCAAGAATAATTCCTGATAAGAGAGATTCATCAAACTCACCTTTTTTTATTTTATTAACCTGCTCTAATAGTAAATCCTCTAATTCTTTTAAACTTTGTCCTTGTTTTGGAATACCATAAAGATACATTGAGCCATAATCTTCATTAGCATTAGTATATGATCCTGCAGCTCTAACTTTTTGAACATTAACAAGGTTTTGATTTATTAAACCTGCTTCACCATTATCAAGTATCATGTCAATAAGAGTTAAAGCATCTTTGTCTTTATCTGAATATTTAGCTCCACGAAATGCTAATACAAGTTTCTCTTCACCTTTATAATTTACAGTTTTTCTTTCAATACCATTTATAGGCTCTTCTTTTGGAACTTCAAATTTAACATCATCACCTTTTTTCCATGAACTAAAATATTTAGTTATTATTTTTTTTGTTTCAGGAATATCAATATCACCAGAAATAATTATTGCCATATTATTTGGAACATAATTTTTTCTATAAAATTCATACATTTTTGTAAGACTTGGATTTTTTAAATGTTCTACAGTTCCTAAAGTTGTTTGAGTTCCATAAGGGTGCTTTTTATAAAGTAATTGTTCTACAGCTTCACCTATTATTCTTTCTTTATTATCCATAGAACGATTTTTTTCTTCATAGACTGTTTCAAGTTCAGATTGAAATAATCTAAAAACAGGCTTTGCAAATCTTTCAGATTCTATCATTGCCCACTGTTCCATTCTATTTTTGGGTAAATCTACTACATATACAGTTTCTTCTGCATCTGTATAAGCATTTAAGCCTTGTGCACCAAGCTTTGAATAAATAGCATCTAGTTCATTAGGAATTGAGTATTTACTAGCTTCAACAGCCAATTTATTTATTTTTTTTAATAGTTCAAGCCTTTTAGATTCATCTTTTTCATTAAATCTAATATCATATAATTTATTTATTTCATCAAGTAGTACTTTTTCTTTAGCAAAATCAGATGTACCCATATTTTCAGTGCCTTTAAAAAGCATATGTTCAAGATAATGTGCAATTCCTGTTGCATCTTGTGGATCTTGTTTACTTCCACTATCTACAGCTATCTCTGCTCTAAACCTTGGTGTTTCTGTATTTCTTGTTAAATAGACCTTTAATCCATTATCAAGAGTAAAATAATCATAATTAAATTCACTTTTAGAGCTTTGAGTTGACTTTTTATCAAAATCATATTGTTTTGTATTTGAAGCACACGAACTTAATAAAGTAATTGAAATTGCTGTTGAAAGTAGTATTTTTGATATTTTCATTGTATATTTACACCATAAATAATTAAAAATTTTCTGAATTTTAACACATAAATATTTATTATTAAATATTTTATTCTTCTCTATTAACAGAATCAATTGAAAAGGCAGGGATACACATTGACCAATATTCTGCTTCTTCATTAAATGGATTAGAATATCTAACTCTTGCACCTTTTTTTATTAAAATTGATTCACCTGCATTAAGTTCTATTTTCTCTCCATCAACCTCTATTAATTTTTTACCTTTAACCATCATTGTGACTTCATCAAAATTAGGATTTTGGAAAGGTTCAGACCAATTAGCAGGAGCAATCATATGTGCAATACTAAAGTTTTTATGACCTGTACTTGAATTGCCAAAATGTTCTCTAATAACTTTATTATCAGTAGTCGGAACAATAAAAGGAGAGCTTTGTTTATAATAATTTGTCATATTTTACCTATTATGATTTTTAGAAATCGTATAAGTTTTAATTATATAACCCAAATACTCAAAATTTATACTTAAATCCCATTTGTGTAATAAAAATAATAGAGTAAAAACATTGATTATACTTATAGTTTTGTCTTATTACTAAGAGCTTTTCACTTTATATATATTAAGTCTTTTTAAAAGTCTTTTTTCATATAAACTTTTATGGGATAATTTATTACAGATAGCGTTTTTATAGATAGAAAAAAACTTAACCATTTTTTAACCTAGTCTTTAATAAAAAATAAGCAAGTATTTTAAAAACTATCCTATAATAAAGTTAAGAATAAATTCTGAGTCGAAATAAAAATTAAGGGAGATTATTAAATGTTAAAAAGAACTTTATCAGCTTTACTTTTAACAGCTTTTACAGCTAGTACATTAACAGCTTGTGGTGGAACAGATCCAATTGCTACAATGCCTGTGCTTGAACAAACAGAACAACAAGTTGGGGCTTTATCATTCAGTGGTGTAAAAAAAGAAGTTGAAAAAGCACTTACTGCTCAATTCAAAGCTCTTGATGCTGACAAAAATAAAATGATAACACCTGAAGAATACGGAGTTAAATCACCTGAAGATTTTAATGCTTTCAGAGCATTAGATGATAATAAAGACGGTAAAGTTACTCTTAAAGAAATGTTACCAGGATTTATCGAAAAGCAATTAACAGCTGTAAAACTAATGCATGCTGCTAACGCTTTATTTAAGCAAGTTGATACAAGCAAAGATGGATTTGTTCAAATGGGTGAATTAGAAAAATCACCTTTAATTTCAGCTGAATTTGCTTCAAACTTCAAAAAATTCGATAAAGAAAAGAAAATCTGGTTATTCAGAAAGTCAAATTCTGGTAAATTAAGTAAATCAGAATTCCAAAATGAATATGCAGCAATTGCTATGAGTGCAAAAGCTAGTGCTCCAGCTGAGCCACCAGCTCCTCCTGCATCACCAGCACCAGCTGAACCACCAGCTGCTCCTCCTGCATCACCAGCACCATAATTTTAAAAATTATAAAGCCACCCACAAAGGTGGCTTTAATTTTTTGTATAGTTATAAGAATGGAAGATATTAAAGGAGTTCCTGATATTAGTATCAGATTTAATAACTCCAAAGCTAATATACAAATAAACCCTAAATTATCTGGAAGTCAGAGTATTAACTTCCAAGAGATTTTAACTAATATTGGAGAAACGAATCAAACTTCTATTTTAAATACAAGCCAACAAAATATTAATATAGACTCAATACAATCCCAAAATAGTGATAATAACCTAGAACAAAATAATAGTGACAATAAAAATATTAATAATGATAAAAACGCACCAACTGCTGTAAAATCTCAATCAAATACATCTTCCCAAACAACATTATTTTCCGAATATATTCCTCAAAAACCTTTGGAAGTTGAAAAAAATAAATTAAATCTTGATACAAAAGAAAAAAATCAGGGTTTAATATTACAAAAAAGTTCAAAAAAAAATATTCCTACTGAAAGGAAAAAATTGATTAAATCAAATTCTTTAGAAATTGTTATTGTTAATGAAACTAAAAGTTCAGGGGTTTTAAAGCAAGAAGAAAATATAAAAGATAATAAAGGAGTGCCTAAGAAAGAAATAAATCATGCAGATAATATAGCTTTAAAAAATAATTATCAAGATGAAAGAGAAGAAAAAAGAAGAAATATTTTTTATTATGAAAATGAGGAAATAGCTTCTAAAGATATAGTAAAGATATTAGAAACATATGGTTTAGAAATACCAGAATTTTTATCAAAAGGTGGTGAACAAATTGATGAAAATTGGGTCAAAAATTTAATTTTTGGTTCACTAAAAGAAAATCTTAATAATGAAGACTCAGAAAAAATCTCGAAATTTATAACAGCAAAAAATCCAGAACAAATAGCAGAAAAAGATAAAAAAGTTTTTACCAAGCTTGTAAATGAAATATTTAAAAATCAAGTAACAAATATAAACCCTGAAATTCTTACTAGATTTGAAAAAAATAGTTCAGAGTTTATACTAAAAAATTTTCCTCATATTATTTATAACGGCTCCTTAAAAAAATATTTTGATACAGAGGATAATAAAATAAAAAATACTCGTTTAAAAATGCTTATATCATTAATTAATAATGAAAAGATTGAAGAAGATGATATAAAAAACTCATTTATAACAAATAATTTAGAGCCTGAAGAAAAAGAAAACTGCGAGTCTTTAATAAATGGTGATTATCTATCACTTAATAATGATGAAATTTACAAAACAATTAACAAAACAAAAAATTTGGGTTTTTCTTTTGGTAGTTTTCTTGATAATGTACACGAAATAATAATAAGTGATTATGAAAATAAGCTAAGTCAAAAATTAAAGCAAACAACTAAAATATTAACAGATTATAGAAAGTATAATTTTATAAATGAATCAGACTCTCACTTTTTAGCAAATAGTATTGTTAATAAACATTTTAACAATGAAAATTTATCAAATAATAAATTAGCAGACATAATGACAAGGTTAATTAATGGTGAATATATAGAACCTGTTTATCTAGAATTAATAAACCAAACTTTATCAAAAAACTTATTATCTTATTTACCTAATACAATTAATTATCAAGTAGCAGAACATTTAAAATCTTTACCTTTTTCAAAAAATGAAGTTGTCATACAGGAAAAAAAAGATTATTTTAGAGTATTTATTAAAATAAAATTTAAACAAATAATTAAATCTATAACTTTATTTAACCCAGATACTTTAGATTATTTAAATTTAAAAACTAATGATAAAAATATAATATTTACAGATTTAGAAATATCATCTTATAGAATTCAAAATATTGAAACAGAAGAAGAAAAAATCATAGATTTAAGTAAATTTGATAAAAATTTTAGTCTTGATTTCTCTATTGATAAAAAACTTGATATCTTTTATTTTGGAACTCTTGATATAAAATCTACTAAAAATAATGAAACCTTTAATTATAAACTAAAAAATGAATATCAAAATTTTTTAAGTATTTATAAAAAGAAGTATCCTGAATTATTTAAAAATAAAATATTAAAATTAAATCCTAAACTTTTTAAATGAATAAAATAAGTTTGGAAAGAGTTTTATATACTGCTATTTTATTTATACCTATAACACCTTATATTACAGGTTCTTTACTTATATACTTACTTTTTAAAACATGGAAATTACAGAATACTTTAATTATTCCAAATTTATTAAAAAAGTTGATATATATTTTTTTTTCATATAGTGTTATTCAAGGAGTTTTTTTGAAGTATGGTTTAAATCATTATATAGGTTTAATAGTACATTATTTATTTTTTATGCTATTTTTTGAAATTATATCTAAAATAATAGATAATCAAGAAAAAATTAATTTATTAATAATTAATACTATTAACTCAGCTTTTATTCTATCAATATTATCTATAAATATATATATACTCTCAAAATTAAACTTAGACTTTATTAATTATATTAATACAAACTTTTTAAAGATACAGTTTTATGATAGAGCTTCTGGAATATCTATGAATCCAAATATACTTGCGATTTACTTAATTATGAACTTATTTTTATTATTAGGTTTTAAAGAGGATAGGCAAAATAGTCTAAATTTTGACTTAATCTATTATCTAAAACTATTAATTAGTTCAATCTCTTTATTCTTAACATATTCTAGAGGAATAATCACAACTTTAATATTTAGTTTACCTTTTTTACTGAAAAAAAAATTTATTAGAATTATTTATTTAATTCCAATATTCATTTGTATAGATAGTAAGTGGATTGATAGAGTAATAAACAGTTTTGATTTAGGAAATAGACTTATATCAACAAGATTATTTATTTGGGAAAAAAGCCTAAAAATTATTTTTAATAATCCATTTGGTGTTGGAATTTTGAATTTTGAAGAATATTATAAAAAATATAATTATGAAAACTTTATACTAATTCCACATGCACATAATTGGTATTTGCAAACTATGACTGAGAGTGGAATTATAGGTACATTCTTAATATTTAGTATATTTTTCTATATAATTTACTATTTATTTAAAAATTTAGACAAAAAGCAATACTATCTTCCTTTATCACTTGTAGCTTTTTCAATATTTAATTTAACTGATTATACATTTTGGGATATTAGAATAAAATTTCTATTAACTATAATAGTTTTTATTGGTTTTTATAAATCTAATAAGACTATGATAAATAGATAAACTTTAACAAATTATTTAGAGTCTTTTATTATATAGTTTATTTACTAATTTGCTATGTTGATTATCAAGTTTTATAATTACTCTATTAAAATCTCAGATTTGGTTTAATATATGAAAAATAATATTGAAGAATTACTAATAAATACTCAAAAAGCATCTTATGACTTATCTACTATATCAAAAGATAAAATAAATAATGTTTTAAATGATTTAGCTGATTTAATTATTAAAAGAAAAGAGTTAATACTAACTGAAAATAAAAAAGACTTAGACTTAATGGATAAGGATAATCCGAAATATGATAGATTAAAACTTAACTCTCAAAGAATAGATGATATTTCTAAAGACATAAAAAATGTATCTAATTTAGAATACCCTGTAGGAAAGTTATTAAGTGAAAAAGAATTATCAAATGGATTAAAGCTAAAAAAAATTAGTGTTGCTATTGGTGTTATAGGTATTATCTATGAGTCAAGACCAAATGTTACTTTAGATGTTTTTTGTTTATGTTTAAAATCAGGAAATGCCTGTGTTTTAAAAGGTGGTAAAGAAGCTGATTATTCTAATAGAATTTTAGTTTCATTAATTAAAGAGGTTTTAAAAAATAATAAATTAAATCCTAATATAGTTTCTTTAATGGATAATGATAGAGATTCAATGAATCAAGTCTTAAATTCTGATAAATATATTGATGTAATTATACCAAGAGGTAGTCAAGAATTAATTAATTATGTTAGAAAAAACTCTACGATTCCAGTAATTGAGACAGGTGCAGGAATTGTACATACTTATATTGATGAAGATGCAGATATAGAAATTTCTAAAAAAGTTGTTTTTAATGCAAAAACACGACGACCTAGTGTATGTAACTCTTTAGATACTTTAATTATTCATAAAGAACAACTAAAAAACTTAGCTTTTATTGTTTCAAGTATGAATAATAAAGTTGAGATTTTTGCTGATGAATATTCATATAAAGTATTAAAAGAACACTATAATGAAGGGTTATTAAAATTAGCTAATGAAAGTGATTTTGGTATTGAGTTTTTATCATTAAAGATGTCTATAAAGACTGTAGATAATATAAACCAAGCTTTAGAACATATTCAAAAATATTCATCTAAGCATAGTGAAGCTATAATTTCTAAAAATCAAGAAAATATTAATTTATTTCTTAAAAAAGTTGATGCTGCTGCCTTATATGTTAATACATCCACATCTTTTACAGATGGAGGACAATTTGGAATGGGTGCAGAAATAGGAATAAGTACTCAAAAATTACACGCTAGAGGTCCAATGGCATTAGAAGAATTAACAAGTTATAAATGGATTATTACAGGAAATGGTCAAATAAGAGAGTAATATTACTCAGGTATTTTAGGTTTTCCTTTTGTTTCAAATATTTTCATACCTACACCAAAAGTAGTATTTGTATACTTCATATTATATTCTGCTTTACCATCCATAAATTGATGTTCAAGATGTGAGAAGTTAAATCTATTCTCAACAAAAGCATTAAATCTACCATATTCATACATTAAACGATTTCCAACAGAAAAATTCGCACCTTGTATTCTTGTTTTATCTTCGTAATCGTTAAATTCCCAGTATTCATTAGGTTTTAAATAAACATCTAGATGTTTTCCAGTAGTAACTCCCACATGAACACTAGGTGTATATACTAATTTACCTGCTTTTTGAGTTTCTAATAAAGTAATATTTCTACCATAACCAACCTGCCAATCCATTTGCTTATGTGTACTTTCAAACCTTACTAAATGCATCTCTCCTGGTTGATTATTATAACCATCAAACTCCTCATTAATAGGCATTACTTTATCTACTTGGACACCATCAACAGTACCTGTTACAGGTTTTTCTTGGTAGTCTTGTTTTAAAAACTTAGGATGAAAAGCTGTAAAATATAAAACATTGTTTTTATTTTCTGCATTAAGAATAAAACTATTTGTTGGCTCATCTATCCATCTAAAAGCATCTTGAAAACCTTCCCAATTCTTAGGATTATAAAAGTCTGATGAGGTTCTTTCCTTAAATGAAAAGTCTTTAACAGTGACATCTAATCTTGAACTTTTTAAGTGCATCTCTGTATCAAAATACTTTGTTCTATTATAACCAAATTGAAACTTAAAATCCCATTTATTATCGTCTTTTTGAGCATCTTTTTTATTATTAATATTTTTATTATCTAAAGGCTCTTCAAATAAATTAATAGACTTTTGTGCAGAACCTTGCTTATTTTGTATGATACTAATATTATCATTTTTTATTATTGCTTTATCACTATTGATTATTATTGGTTCATTGTTAAGCTCTTTTTGTAATAATTGAACTTGTTCTTTTGTTAACTCAGCTCTGTAAGAGTTACCTTTATTATCTTCAAAAAGAACAATGTTATTGTTTGATATTTTAAGAGATTCTTTATTAATACTTTTATCTTTAAGCATACTCATAACTTGTTCAGATGAAATATTAATAGTATCTTTTTCGTTTAAATTATTAATCTTTATATTATTGTCAATTTTCATTAAATAAACCCAAAACTAATATGTTAAATAACATAACTCAAAGAATATAAGATATAATACTTATTCCTCAAATTTTCTATACATATTAATCTTATAGTAAAAACTCATATAAACTTTCTTAATAGAACACAGATTCTTAATTAAGAGAGAAGAAGTAAACAAAGAAGATAAGAGTTAATAATTTTAATACTTTTACTTTGTCATTTTTATCAATATACCTTTATTTAAGTATATATTTGATAATCTAAGTATTCTCTTTCTACTTATGTCTTTTCAGTACATCAAGTAATATTTCTACATATAAGTAATATTAAAATCTAGTATCTAAATTTCATAAGTTCTGTAATTATTAAAGTGTAGTGTTTAGATAGTTGGAGCAATTAATAAAAAATGATTTTTGATATCAATGACGATACCAAAGAAGTTAAAGAAAATAATCAAGGAACTATACTTAATCTTTTTTATGAAAATCAATTAGGAGAAAATTCAAAAAAAGTAGATTCTTTATTAATAGAACAAAATATAGAGTCTTCTAAGCAAATAGTAATCAATGAGATTATTTTTAATAAATTGGTTAATTCTCAAAAGATATTAGTTCTTGAAAGTGCAGTTAGGGATAAAGGTAATATTCAACCCTATCTAAATAAAATTATTACTCATGGAGATGATGAGTTAATTCTTTTAATAGCAAAGAATAAAAGAATTTATCACCATCTAAATAGTGAAAATAAAAAATTATTAAAAGATAGATTAAATCGTAATCCGTGGATAAATCAAGGGTCTATAGAACTTTTATAATTTAGATATTATAATACTTATATATTGTTATATTTATATTGAAAAAATTAACTATACTTTATAAGTATATTAACCTAAAGTTTACCTAAAAAACGCAAGTTTATAGGATGATATATATATAAGTAAATAGCGTTAAAAATTCTAAGCGAGATTGAGATATTAAGGAGAGGTGTTTTATGAAAACAAACAAAATTTTGAAATCAACACTTACCTTAACATTAGTTTTGGTTTCAACAATGAGTGCAACAGGATGTGCAAAAAAATTAAATCCTGCTTTAACTGCTCCTCCTACAACTCAAGCTCCTGTTAATGATAATTTACCTTCACCAGATTATAATAGTTACCCTGATGAAAGAAGTAATCTTGCAACAGTTCCACAAGCAACACCAAATGCACAAGTTGGAAGTTTTATAGTTGATCAAGCTACATTTAATCAATGGCAAGCAAGAGGAATCGCAGTTTCAGGTGGAGCTATATATTTAACTGTAGCTGATACAAGTGGGCTTTCAAAAAAAGGTTCTGTTGTAAAAATGAATTCATCAGATGGAAAAGGTTGGAAAGATTTAGCTAGTAAATATCTTGGACTTAGTCATCCAATAGCTGCAACAGTTGAAGGAATTGCAATAAACGGTGGAACAATTGTTGCTGTTGACACAGCTGGTAAAGTTTACACAGTAGATGCTTCAAGTGGCTCTGTTAAAACAACAAAAACAGCAGGTGGAAAAGATATAGCTTCTGGTGCAGGTAGTGTATATATAGCAAATGGAACAGTTGAGAAAACAGATGCTTCTGCTTCATCAAGAATGCCTGTAGCAGGAATACCATCTGTAACAGGTGGTGTTGGTGCTGATAATTTGGGTAATGTTTATGCAGTAGCTGGAACAACAATTAAAAAAGGTGATGTAACTGGTCAAGTAACTGATATTATTACAAGCGATCTCGCAACACCTCTTGATGTTGCAGTTGATAGCAGAATGGGTGACATTTATGTTCTTGATGGAACAATGTTAAAAAGATTTAATTCAAATGGTCAATTACTTGTAACTTTTGCAAGTGGAGCAACAAAGCCAGTTGGTGTTGCAGTTGATGAAGCAGGTGCAATTTATGTTGCAGATGCAGGAACAACACATAAAGATTCAAAAGTAATTAAATTTGCAGCAGCTTTAATGGATTCAGGAAATATGAGTACAAACTATACAGGTAGTGGTAATACATATAATTATGGTAGTCAAAATTCTGGTTCTGGTGATTATTCAACATATTCAAATACTAGAAAGACAACTACAACAAATCCAAGAAAAGCATAAAAAGATTTTTCTGAAAGTATCTAAGATACTTTAATAATCTCTATCTCTACGCTAAGGGTAGTTTAAAAAACTACTCTTTTTTATTTTTATATAATCCCTTTATTTATACTAAAAAATACAATACAAGATATAATTTAAATCAATATATAGTATTTGAAAAATTTCAATGAAATAGAAAGGAAGAAAATATGCCTGTAATTCCATCAGTCCTAGAACAAACGAGTAGAGGAGAAAGATCTTCAGATATTTATTCAAGATTATTAAAAGAAAGAATAATATTTTTAGGTTATGAAATTGAACAAAATATTGCAAATCTAGTTGTTGCTCAATTAATATTTTTAGAGTCAGAAGATGCAGAGAAAGATATTTTCTTATATATAAATAGCCCTGGTGGATCTGTAACAGATGGTATGGCTATTTATGATACTATGCAGTATATCAAAGCTCCAGTTAATACAATTTGTTTAGGTCAAGCAGCAAGTATGGGAGCATTTTTATTAGCTGCTGGACATCCTGGAAAAAGAATGGCTTTACCAAATGCTAGAATTATGATACATCAACCTCTTGGTGGTGCAGGTGGTCAAGCAACTGATATAGAAATACAAGCAAAAGAGATTTTAAGAATAAAAAGCACTTTAAATCATTTAATGTCAATTCATACAAAACAACCTCTTGAAAAAATTGAAAAAGACGTTGAAAGAGATTTTTTTATGTCATCATCTCAAGCTAAAGATTATGGTTTAATCGATAAAATAATTATTCCAAATATTGGTGCTGATAATACACCAATGCCAATTCCTGAAGATGGAGCTTCACCTAGATAATTTAGCATTAAATAAATTATAAATTAAAAAAATAATCAAATATGTGGAAAAATAAAAACATCCACATATTTTTATTAGTGAGGTTGTTTAAACTTTCAAAAGATTTTTAATAAAGATAATAGAAAAAGCCAAAT